>NZ_LNBE01000003.1:2199788-2514044 GCF_001445655.1 Streptomyces roseifaciens | reverse complement strand
ACTGGCTGTCCAAGCCCTACGTCCAAGGGGCGGTCGCCGTGGGCAAGGACGCCTATTACGCCGCCAACGACCGCGGCACGCAAGGCCCCGCAGCCAGCGAAGCAATCGGGGCGCTCGCCCCGAAGGCAGGGCAACTGTGGCTGCACAAGGGCCGTAGCGGCGACCCGAAACTCCACGGAACACTCGCCATCGGACCCGAAGACCTCAGCTACGACGCCGACCGCCTCTGGAGCCTGGCGGAGCACCCCGACCTGCGACGCGTCTACCGGATCCAACTCCGCCGCTGATCGCATGCTCCCGAGCGGAGCCACGAGCCGGGCCACGTGCGCCTGCCCGCCATCCCCCGACCACGCCATCGGCCGCGCCACCGACGGCGCCACCGGCGACCGGGTGACAGCGTCCCGGGGGCCCGAGGCATCGCAGGAAGGCGACGACCTGTGGTCCGTGTGCGCACGAGCCGCACGCAGGGCTAGGGCCTCGGCCGCCCGGGCCCGAGCAGCGGATGGCCGTCGGCTTCGAAGCCGGCGGCCGTCCTGCCCAGATCAGCACGCCGTTGAGCTGTGGTGGTCTGATGTGGCGGCATGGCAGTGACGGTGACTGCCGATCCCATGCCGTCGAAGAAGGGCCGATGCCGTCGAAGAAGACTGATGCCGACGTCCTGGCCGTAGCCGACGCCGCCTTGTGTTCCTGGCCCGCCAGGATGCCGGGGGCACACGAGAACCGGCACACCCGCCGCGGCAGCGCAGACCGGCTCCGGCTCGTGACCTATACGGGACTGGCCCCCACCCCGCACGCCTCCGGACGCGTCAGCGGGAATCTACACCGTCCGACCCGCTACCGCCGCGGGCTCCAAAGCGTCCCGCACTGTGCAGCTCACCGGCGGCCCAGGGGGCGGTCGGCGTCCAGCTTCAGGGAGTGGTGCCGCCCGCACACGAGGCCGCAGAGAGCCACGCACGGCACGAGGTATCCGTCGACAGGCCGACGCTCCCGCTTCCCCGCCCTCCGGACTCAGGACGGGGCCGACCGGACCATCGGCCACATGCGACCGGGAACCGTCCGACCTGCACAATCGTCGGTTACGGATGTGACTGAAGTGACGCCCACGCTGCCTGCCGACCACCGCGAACTGATCTCCGACCTGTCCGGGATCGTCAGCGACTACCCCTATGCGGATCCCGAATCGACCCTCGCCGTCCTCGCTGACGACGCGGCGGAGGCGCTCGGCCGCGACGCCACCCCGGAGGGCCGCCGGGAGCGGACCGGGTACACGATCCTCCTGCATGCCACCTGCTGGTACGTCTCCGCACGCATCTTCAGCAAGTCCGTGTTCGCGTCGTACATACGGGCCCTGGACGGGTTCCGTGCGCAGTTGGACCGGGCCTCCTGCACCTGCCCGGCCGGCGCCCACCCCGCGCAGCTGGACTCGGAGTACCAGGTCGAGGCCGGCGTGAGCATGCTGACCGAGGCCGGGCGGGCCGTATTCTCCGAGGACTACGGTCTCGGCAAGGAGGAGCTGGCGGTGTTCGACTGCGAGGGGTTCCTCGCAGACCTCGCCGATGAGGCCCTGGAGCGCTTGCACAACGCGCACCAGGAGCTCTTCGGCAGCATCGACGTCTCCCATCTGAACGCGCAGTTCGTCCGGGACGACGGCCGCCTCGACCTCGTCGCCATGCAGGAGGCGATCAGTCGTAGCTGGGAGGACAACACGGGGCCGGTCGCCCTGTGGTCCGCCCGCCGTTGGCTCGCCGGGCAGGTGCGGGACGAGGAGCGGATCGGCCTGTTCCTGTGCCTGTGGATGGGCATCGCCCAGACGTACGAGGGTCTGCCGCCCTCGTACGTCCGCGACCTGGCCGCCGCGCTCGCCACCATCGACCTGGACGTCTCCTGCGAGCATCCGCAGCACCCCTGGTCCACCGCCGATTCCACCACCCAGTCCCGGTACCGCGCGGTGGTCCACCTGTACGCGCCGGACGACCACCCCGACACCCCCGTGCCCGCCGAGCTCTCGGCCCGCGAGCTGTGGGAGTGCCCGGTGCAGTACGCCCAGTTGGCGCGGGAGGCGCTGGAAAACCTCGAGGGATGGCGCACCATGCGCGGCGGCGACGACGAGGACTGGGAGGACTGAGCGGTACGGGGCCGCTTCGGCGCTCGTCCTACTCCCAGCCCTAGGACTTGTTCCGGCGATCAAGGACGCAAGCCGGCACGGGCTCGGCGCATGACCGCCCCGCTTGTTCCGGGCCGTGGAAGACCGTCCACGAACGGCACCGGCTGTGGTCAGCCGATGGGACGTGGGAGCGCCTGCCCCGGCAGGTCCAGACTGCGGCGGATGCGGCGGGTGAGATCGGCTGGGACATCTCGGTCGACTCCACCATCGTGCGGGCACACCAGCATGCGGCGGATGGCACCACCAAGCTCCACCTGAGCGCGGACGGCCGTTGCCGCCCGCTGTCTCTGGCCATCACGCCAGGTCAGCGGTCATGTACGCGGGAGACAATCGCTGGCAAAATCGCCTTCCGCGCATGAGAGCAGGAAGTCAAAGAAATGATCGGCAAGCGGTTCCCCCAGGATCGGCTGCAAGAAGAGGAACTGCCCTTGAGGGTTCACTTCGAGCCATACGGGTTCGCCGCTCGGCGTCAGTTTGATGTCAATAATGCCCATGCGCAGTCCGAGCCGCCGGAGTACTGCCGTGACCTGCTGGGCTATCTCCTGCGGGATGACCCACTTCGAAATGGGGATGTTCAGGTCAGGGCGCCAGTCGAGACTGTCGGTCTCGATCAGGGCTGCGTACATTCGTTCACCGAAGCAGTTGAGCCTCACATGCCGCCTGCCTGGGATGTACTCCTGGTACACGGCAGGGCAAGCCCAGAAGGATTCCTCGGGAATGGACGCCGGATCATCGATGTACTGAGTGAACATCAGCGGGCCACTCGCACCGACCACCGGCTTGACAATCATTCGGCCGACCTCCCGAGCGAACACGACCACGTCCTCACGTGATTGCGAGACGAGTGTGCGAGGTACGCGGAACCCCACGTCCCGCGCCACGGCGAGCTGATACAGCTTGTCCGCAGCGCGGTCTGTCGCCTCCGGGGAGGATATCCACTGTCCTCGAAAGGACGCCGCAAGGATGCCGCCCAGGGCGCCTCGACAGTCGTTGTTGACCAGGCGCCGCTCATGGTCGTTCACCGTGTTGGCAGAGGCTTGCTGATTCGCTCTCATCCTCCGCCACCAAAGCACCGACACGCCCTCTATCGGGATGGGGAATCCGTCGGACGTCAGCACGGTACTGGGCACGTCTCCGTGCGAGCTCCACGCCAAGCTACGCCGTCCGCTGATCTGATCGCACTCCACTATGTGGAAGTTGCCATACCCGCGGCGGGCAGCGGCACGTCCAATGGCAAGGGTGTGGAAATCGTCCTCGACGGACACGGCGAGGATCATTGCTACTGACAGTCGACGCAGCAGTCGTCAGAGCAGCCGCACGAGCACGACTCGGAAGCCGAGCCCGCCATGGCGCTGGCATCTATCTTGAGGCCAGTAGTGGCGCGAACAGCCTCTTCCCATGCTCGCAGCTCTTCCGGAGTCTCCAGGCGGACGTAGGAGTCGGGCTGTGCACGGAGGACGACTGGAGGAGCTGTCGCAGACGCAATTCCCGTCAAGCTCCTGCTACCTTCACCTATGGGTTCTCCAAGCTTGAACGACGCCATCAGAGTCACCTTCGTAGAATCCTTGGCCGGGTCGACCCCTTTCTTCAATCACAGCACTTCAGCCCTATGGCCGCATGCTGAACTATTGGACGATTCAACGGTGAGCCTCAAAACACGCTCTTGAGAGCGCAAGGCTTCGCGCGAGACCACTCAGGCCGGGTAGCCCGCGGCCATACGCCAGAGTGACAGATGGACTGTCGTCTCTCTGCGCTGACCGACCGAGGGTGATCAGCGTTGTCTGACATGCCCACAGGCCCGGGTATTGCTTGGACTCGTGGATGAGAGGGATTCACCCCGATGTTCGGTGACAAAGTGCGGTTCCGGGAGAGCGGGGAGGAATAGGTGGCCACCAGGTTCCCGAGGCCGGCCAGCCTGGCGCGGGTGACTGGGTGGGCGCCCAGGACGGTGGCCAGGCGGGCGGTCTCGGCCAGGCCGCGGGTGATGAGCATGGCGGCGGCAGCGGTGCGGCCCAGGCCCATGCCGGTTGTCGGCGTACTTCTTTGAGTACGCCACGGAGTACGAAAATATCTGCACCAGTGTCAGGGGCTTGGGTCAGCCCGATGTGACGTTGGGATATCTGGTTGCTGCTGACTCCTTGGGTACGGACCATGGACATTGAAGAGGGGGTGCCATGGGGCTGTGTCTGTTTCCTGGCGATGAAGACGTCGATGGGCTGGATGCCTGCTTCTCGTATGAGGGCTTTGCTCGGTTTCGTCGCCGGCTGGCTCTCGCGGAGGGGTTTGGCCTCGATGAGATGGTGGGCTTCGGCGGGAACCGGCCATGGACAGACGTCTCGACCGACCTGGAACCGCTTCTCAACCACCCGGATGATCACAGCGAGGACCTGTCGGCTGAGGACTGCGTTGCTGTCCTGCCCCAGCTGGAGGCCATCCTCGAACAATGGTCGGAGGAAGAGCCTCACGATGCGGGCATAGAACGGCACGTCGAGGACGCTCAGCGGCTGGTGGCCGTGCTGCGTATCTGTGTCAGCAAGAATGTTGCTCTCTTCTTCGGATAGCGACCTCCTGGGGCTGCCGTCGCGGACGCCGACGCATTCGCTCAGGCCGCGTCGTCCCGGTCTCGTTCGATGGCTGCGAGTCGGTTCTTGAGCCGGTAGCTGGGACCGTTGATGGAGGAATCGCGGAAGGGAGTACAGAAGTGAGCGAAGGACCGCCGGCCTTCTACATTTTCCTGGCGCCGGGTCACAGCACGCGCACCCGGATGCGCATGGCCCTGGCGGAGGTCTTCGATTTGCCGGCCCATGACGTCGAGCTGTATGACGGCGACGACGTGACCGGCACGTACGACTGCCGGTGGGACGCCCCCGTGCTCTGCGGCTATCAACGGCGCAGGGGGGATCTGGACTGGGCCTTCGACGTTGGTCTTGCGGCAGAGCGGTCCTACCGGCCGGCGGAGCGGGACCTGGCCATGCTCCTCGCCCGCGCCATGGACACTCCCCTCCTCTTCCCCGGAGACGTGCACCTGCCCTGGATCTGGCAGGTCGCAACGCCGAAGGGCGAGGTGAGCTACGCGCGTCTCGACGAACCCGAGGAGGAGGGCGGCGAGCTGACCATCCCGGCGGTGGAGATCGCGGTTCCGGGATTCCCGAAGGCCGACGTCCTTGCCTTCCCGGAACTCGACCGCTTCCGGCAAGCCGGAAAAGGTCACGAATCAGATCGTTGACACTGCTGGCCGACTGCTTGGCGACGGAGAAGGAGCCTGCGAACCCGCCGGTGAAGCGGGGAGGGACGACGGGGAGGACACCACGGGGAGGACACGACGTGTGGGTGGACGGGCTCACAGTTCACTCATCGAGGTTGCATGCGAAGATCCGCGCCCGTGGTGACCCGGCTGCAAGCAGCGGCCCAGCGCAACGGGAGCGCGGTCAGCGAGTCCGCCTGCGGTGGTCGACGTGGGCCGTGGGCACCCGTCTGCCGCACAGCGCTCGGCACTGCCCGTCACAGGGATGCAAAATCACCTCAGATGGAACAGGTAGATCGGATAACCCAAGAGCGCACACTTCCGCAGGCAGAGCAGCCGCGCCGTGATCGTGCCCGTCCCTCTCCCCCGCGCCACGAGAGGACGTCACGTTCGGAAAGAAGCAACGATGCACGAGGCCGGGCAGTACGAACGCTACGCGGGTGGATCCCCCGAGGCCGAGCGAGTTCTCGTCGACCGGCTCGTCCGCGACCTGATGCGGGTGCAGATCAAGGTCAAGAAGCGCAGCGGAGCCGCTGACATCGCGCGAGCCTTCCACGCGAAGGCCGCCCTAGGTGTCGAGAACGCCCGGCTGACGATCCGCGACGACCTCCCCGACGACCTTCGGACCGGCTTCGCACTGCCCGGAGCCGAGTACCCCGTCACCGTCCGCCTGTCCAACGCGAGCGGCGCCCGGCAACCCGATCACGTCCCCGACCTGCGAGGGGCGGCGCTGCGGATCCGGACCGGTCCGGACGAGGCCCACGACCTCCTCATGACGAGTTTCCCGGTCTCCCACGCCCGCAACGCACATGAATTCGTCGCGTTCGCGAAGGCCATGGCCGGTGCCGACTCGACGCCCCGCAAGGCCTTCTCGCTGTTCGTCAAGCTACCCCTGGCCGTGGGCCGGCCCACGGCCAGGCGCATGCGCCGCAACGTACGCGCCGGAAGCCGGGGCACCGTGCGCAGTCTCGCGCTCGCGACGTACTGGAGCCGTGGTGCCGTCCTCTGGGGCGACGCAGGGCCCGTGCGTTATCAGCTCCGCCCCGCCCCGGATGCACCCTCGGCCCCTCCCCCGTCCCGCACCGACCCCGACCACCTGCGCCACGAGCTCGCCCAGCGCCTGCGCACGGCGGACGTCGTCCTCGAGCTGTGCGTGCAGCGTTACGTGGACAGCGGGCGCACGCCCATCGAGGACGGCGCAGCCGAGTGGAGAGAGGCCGACACGCCGGTGATCCCCGTGGCGACACTGGTCGTCCCGCGCCAGGACCTGGACGCCGCCCCGGCACGTGCCGCCGCCTCCCGGGTCGAACAGCTCGCCTTCAACCCGTGGAACACGACGGAGGACTTCCGCCCCCTGGGCAACCTCAACCGAGCGCGCAAAGCCGCCTATGAGGCCAGCAGCGCCCTGCGCCTGGGGCATCGCTTCGTAACTGAGGAACCCCGCCGCAACGCCGTACTCGGCGTCCCGCTGCGTGCGGGGTTCCGCGCCCTCAACCGGTTCGTCCCCTGGCACCGGCTGCCGACACGGCTGGGCCTGCTCAACCTCGTGGCCCTGCGCCAGACCCTGCGCCGCGAGAACCTGATCGACACGGAGATCCACCAGGCACCGCCGCAGACGCAACAGGTGCCTCCACCCGTCGAGGAACAGCTACGGGTGGAGCGCAGCTACGACGGTTCGTACAACGACCTGTCCGCTCCGAAGATGGGCGCCATCGGCGCCACGTTCGGCCGCAACCTCGCGCCGGTCTACCGACCCGACCTGTTCGACAGCCCCAACCCCGTCACCGTGAGCAAGCGGCTGCTCCACCGTGACGCCTTCATCCCGGCCCGGTCGCTGAACATCCTCGCCGCCGCGTGGATCCAGTTCCAGGTGCACGACTGGGTCGAGCACCAGCGCTACCCGACCGGCACGCAGAGCGTGAAAGTACCGCTCCCGCCCGGCATGACCTGGCGCAACTCCCCCGGCGGACCGCCCGAGAACGTCATGCGCTTCGCCGATAACAAGGGCCTGCAGCCGCCCGGCAGCCTCGCGCCGCCCGCCCTCTTCGGCAATGTCGCGTCCCACTGGTGGGACGGTTCGGAGGTCTACGGCGGCGACCAGCAGGTCGCGATGTCGCTGCGCGAGCCGGACGGTGGTGCGGCACTGCGCCTGGAGGACGGGCACCTGCCGATCGGCCCCGACGGCATCCCGCTGACCGGGTTCAGGGAGAGCTGGTGGCTCGGCCTCAGTGCCATGCACACCGTCTTCGCGCGTGAACACAACGTCGTCTGTGAAGCGCTGCGACGGGAATACCCTCACCTGGACCAGAAGCGGGTCTACCACACGGCGCGCCTCATCGTCTCCGCTCTCATCGCCAAGATCCACACCGTTGAGTGGACCCCCGCGATCCTGGCGACGGAGACGATCGACATCTCCTTGAGGACCAACTGGCAGGGACCCCCGAAGAACTGGCTCACCCAGCTGGGTCTCTGGCTGTTCGAGGCGCACTCGCTCACCGGCATCCCCAAGACTCTGCCGGACCACCATGCCGCGCCGTACTCCCTCACCGAGGACTTCGTCGCCGTCTACCGGATGCACCCGCTGATTCCGGACGACTTCGAGATCGTCGACCACAGGTTCGGTCACCGGATCGACACCTTGGACTTCAATGCCGTGCAGGGTGCCGCCACGGAGCCCCTCATGCGCAAGACCGGGCTGGCGAACGCTCTGTACTCACTCGGAATCGCCCATCCCGGGGCGATCACCCTGCACAACTTCCCCCGCGCCCTGCAGGCCTTCGAACGGGACGGCGAGGTGATCGACCTGTCCGTGGTCGATCTGGTCCGCAGCCGGCGCCGTGGCGTTCCCCGCTACAACGACTTCCGCAGCGGCCTGCACAAGCCGCGCATCAAGCGCTTCGAGGAGCTGACCACCGAGCCGGAGACCCTCGCCCGGCTCAAGGACGTGTACCGCACCGTCGACGACATCGACACGATGGTCGGCCTCTTCGCCGAGAATCCGCCCAAGGGATTCGGTTTCAGCGACACGGCCTTCCGCATCTTCATCGTGATGGCCAGCAGGCGGTTGCAGAGCGACCGCTTCCTCACCGTCGACTTCCGTCCCGAGGTGTACACGCCGCTCGGCATGGACTGGATCGAACGCAACGGCATGACGAGCGTCCTGCTGCGGCACTGTCCCGAGCTTGCGAGCTTCCTGCCCCGCTCGGCCAACGCGTTCGCACCGTGGCGCCCGGTCGAACCCGCCCGGAACAACTCCGAGCCCGGCAGCCTCTGAGGAAGGCCGGGCCACCACGTGGCTTCGCCCCCCGGTCTCGTGGATGTAGGTGCAGACGTACGGCGGTCACGGGTCTGCTGCGGCGGCCGGGGAGTTCCTGGACCTGGTCACCGCCGGCCACTCCTTCGTCGGAGCGGCCGGGCGGGTCCGTCCCGGGGCTTCGTGACCGGCAGCTCGGCGAGGACGAGCGCACGATCGTTGTCTTTTCGGCTCACCAGTCCGGGACCTCTGCGGGCGCGAAGCGTGACAGCTTTCACCAAAGGTGATCGGGCTACGTGTTTGCACGCTCGATGAGTGCCTCGGCGCAGCGGTGGCCTTCGGGTGTGAGCCGGTACCAGTCAGGTGATTCCTCGTAAGCGCGCATCCCCTGTTGCATGCCGGCCCAGGTGGCGGGCAGGCCCTGGACGTTCATGTGGGCGCCGATGGTGCGCCAGTGCTGGACCTGGGCGGCCTTCTCCTGCTCGGTGAAGGGGTGGATTCCGGCGATGCCGAGGATCTCGTCGGACAGGAGGGTGAACAGCGCGATGCCGTGGATGTAGGTTTCGTTGGAGAAGGGGTACGTGCGAGCGTAGTGGTCGTGCATGCGCTGGATGCGGGCGGCAGAGGCGGCCGTCTCGGGGCTGGATGCGCCGTGCTGGATCCACAGCCGGAAGTGGTCGTTGGTGTCGTGGGCGCGTGCGTCGCCCCGGCGGTGGATCTTTCCGGTGCCCGCGCGGTCGACGGCGGCGGCGCCTTCGACCGCGCCGACGATACGCATCAGGCCGAGGGTGTAGATCAGGTGGCGGTAGACCGCGGTGCCTATCCGGGGTGTCATCCGGCGTGCCATGGCGCGCACAATGGCGGCAGAGTCAGTGGGGGTGTCGGAGTCGGCGGTGTGGTGCGGCTGGTCGGGGAGGGGCTGCGGCGCGGGTCCTCCTGCGCGGGCTGCGGGATGGAACGGGAAGTGTGGTCAGTCATCGGTGCCCGGGGCGGCGGGGCACCGATGAGGCAGGTGGTGGTGGCCTGGGCCGTCAGGCGTCCCTGTGCGTCGCGGACTTCGGCCCGGGCGGCGGCGGTGCGGCGGCCGAGGTACTGGACGGTTCCGAGGCACCGGACGATCCCCGTGTCGGTGGTGACGGGCCGGTAGAAGCGGGTCTGGTTGTCGGTAGTCGTCGGGAACAGCCCGGACGGCAGGCGGGAGAGCACGGCCATGGCCATGGCCATCGCGGTGTCCGCGATGGTGCAGATCATGCCGCCGTGGACGATGCCGATGATGTTGTAGTGCCACGCCTGCGGCTGGAACGCGAGCGTGACCTCACCGGGCTCGACGGTGAGCAGAGCGATGCCGACGGTGGTGTTCATGGGGGGGCGGGGCGGACCGGCCTTGGCGCCCGACCGTGCGCAGGAATTCCAGGCCCGACAGGCCTTGGGCGGTGTCGAGGGCAAGGCCGGGGTCGCGGCTGTAGGTGCGCGTCCGCTCGATCGTGCCGGTCGTGGTGTCGGTACGGGCGTGCGGGGCTTAGGACACGAGGGGTCCTTCCGGTGGGCCGTACGGACTCCGCGCGCCGTCAGCGGTGAAGGTCTCGTTACCCACGACGTGGAGGAAGGCGAGGCGTTCGGCGGCGTCGGTGCCGGGCTGGGGGCGATGGAGGAAGAGGCGGTTGCCGGTGTTGGGGCTGAGGACGACGTCGCACTGGAGATCGAGACGGCCGGCCCGCGGGTGGAGGAGCGTCTTGCGCGTGGAGCGCACGAGCGCGACTTCACCCAGCTCCCACATGGCCGCGAACTCCGGGCTCCTCTTGAGGAGCTCGTCGACGAGGGCCTGCCCGGCAGCGTGGTGGCCGTGCCGGTAGACCGCCGCGCGCAGGTCGGCGACAATGACGCGGCCGAGCACCTCGTGATCCTCCTCGAGGTAGATGCCACGCACCTCGGGCCGGGTGAACCAGGCCCAGGCGCCGTTGCCCTCACAGCCGGGAAGGCCGGCCAGAGGACCGAGAAGGGCCATGGCCATGGGGATTTGTATGACGACGGTTCCGAAGTCGTCGACGATCTGGGCCGGTGTGTCCTTGAGTGCGTCCAGGACGTGCATCAGGCCGGGGTCGGCGTAGCCGTCGGTGGCCGGGTCCTGCGGGGGCTGGTAGCCGGGCGACCGCGTACAGGTGGTCGCGTTCGTCAGTGGACAGGCGCAGGGCCCGGGCGAGGGAGGCCGGTGTGAGTAGTTGCGGTACAGAAAGTGCCGCTGAGATTGATCATGTTGGAATTGGCCTACCTCGTCGGCGCTTCGAGCTGACGGGGCACGGCGCCAGCGCGCAGCTCGCGCAGGTCCGGGATGTGGTTGTAGAGGGTGCCTGGGGAGACGCCCAGCAGCTTGGCGATCGAGGTGATCGAGCGGCCGGGGGCAGGCAGCAGATCGCGTGCGGCGCGGATGACTTCCTCGGTGGCGACGCTCGGGCGCCCGCCGACCCGGCCGCGCTCGCGGGCGGCGGCCAGGCCCTCGTTTGTGCCGATGACGATGAGCTCGCGGATGAACTGGGCCAGCGCGGCGAAGACGTGGAAGACGAGCCGGCCGCCGGGGGTGGTGGTGTCCAGGTTCTCGTGCAGCGAGGTGAAGCCGATCCCACGCTCGCGCAGTTCGGCGACCATGTTGATGAGGTCCTGGAGGCTGCGGCCGTAGCGGTCCAGACTCGGGACGACGAGGGTGTCGCCGGGGTCGAGGAAGGCGTGGCACGCCTTCAGTTCGGGGCGGAGTGCGTTCTTGCCGGACTTCTTGTCCGCGAAGATCTTCCGACACCCGGCGGCGGCGAGCGCGTCGAGCTGCCGCTGCAGCTTCTGCCCGCTGGTCGAGGCAAGGCTCTGCGGAACCGGGTGGCCTCCCAGAGCGATCTTCAGAAAACGAAGGTTTCTTGAAGATCGTCACGCGCGTGGGGCCGTATCGATCGGCGTGGTGGCCCCCGGGATGGCTTCAGCGGTGCCGCGTGCCTGCCAACTGCCGACTCTGGCAGCGCCTGGCAGCACGGGAACCGTCCGACCGCCCCCACCTCACGCTCCACTCGCACGGGTTCGCGTCAGCGCCGCGAACCCGTGCGAGTGGAGCGTGCTACTCGTCCGCCAGGTCGCGCTGCAGGCGGGCGACCAGCGCCTGCAGCCGCCGGCGCATGTCGCCCGGTTCGAGCGTCGGGCTCATCGTGCCGTGGGTGGGAACGACCCGTGCGAAATTGAAGCCGTCGAGCCGCTGGAGTGAGCCGACCTGAGCGGGCCAGGAGTACCAGCACACGGACGGTTCTGCGCTGAGGTCATGACGATAGGGGTCCCAGCCGAGTGAGTCGCCGGTGAACAGGGTTCCGTCGTCATTCAGGTACATAACGTGTCCCTCGGTGTGCCCGGGGGTGGGGATCGCCAGCACGCCGGCGGCAACCTCGCAGGTCTCGGCACTTCTCAGGATCCGGCCTGCGAATGGGGCGGCGTCAGCGTCGGCGGCATGGATGACCACTTCAGAGCCGAATGCATCGGCATAGCGCTCGGCGTCGCCGACGTCGTCGCGGTGCGTCAGCAAGATCGCCGTGATTCCACCGAGCGATTCCATCCAGGCGCAGAGCGACGGGGTGAAGCGCGGCGCGTCGACGAGGAGGTTGCCCTCGGTGCGCTGCACGAGGAATGCGTTGCCGCCTGCGGTTTTGGGCGAGTTCGAGCCCGTCCGCCAGGTGCCGGGTGTGATCTCCAAGGGGTGGTGTCGCCGCCACGTCACGCCGGATTCGGTGCCGATCGACCGTGACGGGCACACCTCGGCGGCGAGCTGTGCCTGCAGGATCTCGTCTTCGGTGGCCGGCTGGCGGGTCATGACGAAATGCTCGCCGTCGGTTGCCAGCCCGAACAGCGTGGGCGCGAGCGAGACCGAACCTCCGCAGCCGATACAGCGGTCGTCGACGAACCAGTCTCCGGCCACGTTCTCAGGGTGACGCCGGTCTCCGCGGGCCATCGCCGTTCCTCCTCTGAGCAAAGGTCACCAGGGGGACAAACGTATCACCTAATGGAACATTGATGTTCCATTAACGATCAGCGATGTAACCTATTGGGGTCCGGTAGTACAGTGACCAGCATGAAGGAGCCTGGCCCCGAGGCCGCAGGAGCACGAACGCGCAGTCGTACACGCCACGCCATCCTCAGCGCGGCCGCCTCCGTGCTCGGCCGTGACTATCACGCCACGCTGGCGGATATCGCAGACGCCGCCGGCGTCGGCCGCACGACACTGCACCGCTACTTCTCCGACCGCACCGGGCTCATCAGCGCAGCCATCGAGGACTCCATCGCGGCGATCGATGAGTCGGTGGCCGGCGCGGCCATCGACCAGGGCTCCCCCATCGAGGCGATGCGCAGGCTGGTCACGGCGATGGTGGCGGTCGGCGACCGGCTGGTATTCCTCTTCGGCGATCCACGCGTTCTGGAAGGCCGCGGCGCAGCAAAGACACCGGAGCCTCTCGATGACCCGGTGCTCACTCTCATCAAGCGCGGGCAAGCCGAAGGCGCCTTCGACCCGGACGTCACTCCCGCCTGGATCCAACGTGTGCTCTGGTCGCTGGTGTACACCGGGTACCAGGACGCCGAGGCCTGTGGGCTGCCGAGGCACGGCATCGTCTCCGCTGTCATCCGCACGCTCGAAAACGGTATCCATACGTCGAATCCGGAACACCATCAGGCATGAGCCGCGAACTCAGCCGTCCAACAGGTCAGAATGATGGCGCCCCACGTCCGAAGAGGCCGAGAGCGATCCGGCGGCGAGTCCAGGTGCAGTCCTCGTCAGCCTTCGTCGTCCGCGTCGTCCTCGAAGGCATCCGGGTCCCGGAGGGGACGCAGGCCCTGGCCGGGGCCGCTGGCTGTGATGTTGAACAGGTAGCGGCCCAGGAAGTTGATGTGCCGGTCCTTGAGCGGGGAGAGGCGGGCGAGGTCCTCGTCCTTGATGTCGTGGCCCTCTGTGCGGAGCTGGGCGACGACGGCGTCCAGGTAGCGTGTTCCACAGGACCACGGCGTTGAGGACCAGGCCGAGGGCGGCGAGCTGGTCTTATCCGAACTAGCCCAGCTCGGCGGCAGGTCCGCCTGTGAGCCGTCGTTCACCACGGAAAGTAGTCGTGAAGAAGTTGAGTGGACGGGTTCCGTCGGGCGTGTCGTGCATGTCGTCCGCACGCGCTTCGCGGTCTTACTGGGAGAACGCGTAGGTCCGGACGGGGTCGAGGTGCAGTTCGAAGGGCCCGAAACAGTCGGCCACGAGGGTCGCGACCGGAGCGCCGCAGGGGCAGGCCCGGTTGAGTCCCTCGTCGCCTGTCGGTCCGCAGCACCCACTGCTGTTCTCCCAGTTGGGCAGTGGCTGAAGGCTGGCGGCGTCATCAGGGTGCACCAGCACTGTGTGTCGGCTGCCGGCCGAGATGACGAAGCCTTCTTCACGGCAGACCACAGGTCCGCGCGACTGAGCTGGCTTCGGGTCCTCCTGATCGTCCTGCATGACGTAGGGAGGTCCCCAGGGCTCGGGATCGATCGCGTAGTGGCCCTGCGGAACGGTGGAAGGCGCCCGGCGTGTCTCCTTGTCCCGGTCACGCTCGTCGTCGGAGACCTCAGGGACGGCGGCAAGCTCGGCCAGCTCCGGCGTGATCGCGGTGCCGCACTTGGAACAGAGGAAGACGGTCATCCCCTCGTTGTAGTGCTCAGGACTACCCCTTCGCATCCTCGCTTCGCTGCTCGGAGTCGATGCGCGCGACGACGCCACGGAGATCGGGCATGCCCAGGTGGACGGTGGTGTGCCAGACCGCGAGGTCGCGCATGGCGGCGAGCTTCTGCTCGGCGGCAGCGAGGCTGGCCTCGATCGCGGCGACCTCGCCGAGCCATCCCTGTTCCTTGGCCTCCTGGAGCCGGTCGAGCAGGTTCGCGTGGATCTCCTCCAGGCGGGGCATCTGCTCGGGATCGGGCCGCAGGACAGGGCAGCGGATGCAGGCATGTTCATGGACGCAGGGGGTGCCGAAGTCGCGTGCGCAGACGCCGAGGGCGACCTTCCGCAGCTCGAAGTGGGCGAGGAAGTCCTGCCACTCCTGTGCGGTGGGCTCGCGGTACTCCACCCCGGGTCGCAGCGCCCGGCGGCGGGCGATGAAGGACCGGTGGTGGTTGATGACGTCCTCGGGATAGATCGCTAATGGTGGAGTCGGGTATTGGAAGTGTCGGAATACCTCGGTCAAGGGCGTGGTCACGTCCAGAAGAAGAAGCGATCGAACCAGCTCGTTGCGTGGGAGCGGAGGTTCATCACGCCGTCGTAGTTGGCCCATGCCAGGTGTTCGGGGATGGTGATGTAGCCGAGTCCGCTGAGAACGCCATTGATGCGTCTGTGGTCGTTGAGGTCGAGTAGGTAGCCGGTCTCCTCCTTGTCGTAGCTCATGGGGTTGCCAAGTGTGATGACGGCAAGGTCCCCGAAGTTGCTGACGATGATCGTGATGAAGTCGGCGCTGGCCGTCGCGGCGACGGGAATGGTGATCCGTCCGTGGTAGCTGGCCTCCTGCACATCGCGCTCGACGGTGCTGGTGCAGGCGAATTGCTCGTCGATGTCGGCAACAAGCCGGTTGAACCGTGCCCGTGCCGTGGCGTGGTCGTAGTCTCGGGGGAACTCGGCGTCATCAGATTCATCGAGTTCACGCAGGAGAGTCCAGAGGTGCTGCTGATCGGCGTTCATGATCCATTCCTGATCGGGTCGGACTGGCTGTTCCGGCTGCTGACATCGGCGGCGTAGGCGGCCCAGTCCCCGGCGGATGCCTTCTGCCACTGGACGGCGACCTTGATGTGGACGCCGAGCATCCGGGCGAGGATCGCGGCGGGAAGCTCGGTTGCGAGGGTGAAGAGCGCAGTGGACCGATCTTGTTTGGGCCGAATCCCGATGTTGTGGAGGCGCTTGCCGATCTGGCCGTCGGTGAGGGGGCGTCCTGGCTGCCCGCCCGGGAACAGCCAGGGGCAATCGTCTGGAGTGCCGATCTTGGCCTTGCCGCGGCGGGTCGCGGCGAGCTCGCGGACCAGGCTGGCGAGCGGCGAGGGGAGGACGACCGGCGAGCTGCCGAATGTGATCGTGACGGTGCCCCCGTCAATGTGGACGTCGTCGACGGTGAGCTGGCTGATGGTGGAGATCTTCTGTGCATAGAGGACCAGCAGCAGTCCGGCGACGCGGTCCGGGGCCGCCAGCGTGTCGTCGTTGAGGAGGCGTCGGGCGTCGGCCCAGCGTTTCTCGCTGTCGATGACGCCCTGCGGGCCTTTCCAGCGGACGGTGCCGTAGGTGAGTCCGCGGGCATGCCGATTCTGTACCGACCAGCGCACGAAGTGGCCGGTCTCGTCGCGGTAGCTGACCGTGGCATCGGCCATCCATCGTTCCAGGTCCGGCTGGGTGCACGTCTCCAGCGTGAGTCCTTCGCGGTTGAGCCAGGTCAGGAAGCTGTCGGCTGCGGTGACGTGGCAGCGAACGTTCAGATCCTGGAGCCGAGTCGTGTGGTCTTCGCCGAGGCGTCTCCGGAGCCGGCGCATGTGGTGCCAGACCGCATAGCCGTGCAGGATCCGGCGCTCGGCGAGATCGGCGCGGGCCTGGACTGTCTCGGCGGTCCATTCCGAAGCCGGCGTCCACCGCATGGCCATCATGAAGCGGCACGCGGACCTGAAGAACGAGTTCTACGAGCGCGTCCGCAACGAGACCCGCCAGGTCCCGGAGACGGAGAAGCAGCTGCGGGCGACCGTCGCCAAGCTCAAGAAGACCATCTCGAATCAAAAGACCGAGATCGAAGAGCTCCGCCAGCTGGTGACCCGCCTGACCCTCGCCAGCGCTGTTCTCACCCAGGGAAGGAGCATGCCCACAGAACCCGTCCCGACCCACGACAACGTCATCGCGTTCCGCCCGCCCACCACCAGCTGAGATCGACATGACCAGGCGGGTCCTGCCGCCCCAGGGACAGCAGCCTCGATCTTGCGGGCCGGCAGGCCGTCGGCTGGACCCACCCCCGCCCTCGGCCATCCAGGCCCCCACACGCATGCCTGGGCCCCGGTGGTCACCGGGGCCCAGGCTCGTTGATGCACATCCGCCGCGTTATTGATCGCCGGGAGTGACCCTCCGACGCCGTCTGGTCTGCCCGGTGGCCTGGGGCGGCTGGGGGCGGATGACCTCGCGGACGAACGACAGGAAGCGGTCGAGGACCTTGAACGCGTTCTTGCGACGCTCCGGCTGGCTGGACCAGACGGAGGCCACCGCCAGAAGCAGCAAGACGACGACGCCAAGCACGACGCCGCCGCCGAGCAGACCAACGGCCAGCGTCACAGCAAGAGTGTTGTGAGACACCACCGCGCTAGTGGTGAGCCCAGCGGTGGCTGCGAACGGGAGGAAGGTGCGGATCACGGCTGGTCCCCTCAGGGTCAGTCACCCCAACAGCGGGTGGTCTCTTTCAGACCACCAGCCCGAACAGCCATTCGGCGAGCATTCCGGATGAACCCGGACATCACCGCTCCTAGGCTTGATCCATCAGAGGCTGCAGCCGACGCAAGGGACACCGCATGCGAACGGCAGACGACCCGAATGGTCCGATCCAGATCGTGGCATCGGCACTTCGCGAGCTGAGAGCACTTGCCGGCCAGCCATCCCTCGACCAGCTGGTGCGTCTAACCAAACAGCAAGGGCCGCGCTGGGCGATGCCCAGATCCACCATCAACGACAAGCTGAACGGAACGACCGCGCCAAAGGCCGAGCAGGTCCTGGCACTAGTCAGGGCATTCCGCGACTACGCAGCCGCTGCAGGGAACCCGCTGCCGAGCGAGTTCTGCGAGGAGGGCAGATGGCACAGCGAATGGCTCGGGATGAAGCAAGCCCTCGCCGATCCGCAAAGTCACAACTACTGCGGCACGGTGGCCCAAGAGATCCTGGCGGCCCGCCAAGGCCCTGCGGAAGGCACTGCCCCTTCGGCCGCACCTGCGGAGCCCTCGAAGACGACCCGGCTCGAGGATCTGATGCGGACGGTCGGACCTGAGACCCTTGGCAGAGAGCTGCCGCCGAAACATGCAGCAGCCCTGGCCAAAATGCTTCGAACCGCTGGCCGGACAGTGGAACTAGATCAACTACTTACAGCGGCTTCGGCACGCTCCGCACAGGCCGTCCTCACGCTGAGCGAGGACGCAGGACTCGAAATCGGCGGGCGCCTCCTCCGTCTCGTCCTGAAGGACACCTCGATCACGCGCATGGCGGCTCTGGTGAAGGAAGCCGAGCACCACCATCCCGAAGAGGCGGTGGGATTGATCCACCTCGGCGTCCAGCATCGCCCCGTCCCAGAGGTTGTGAGCCTGATCGAGACACTTCACTCCGACGGGGGATCGCCGTTCATCGGGGAAATTCTCTCCGCCGTCCTTCGAGGACGCTCGGCGCCGAGAGTGTCGGAGTTCCTTAGCCGTCTCAGAGCAGCAGGGCTGCGGGATGACGCCGACGTATTGCTCTACTTCATCGGTCTTTCCCACGACGAGGGCTGGCTACTGGAGGTAATCACTCGCTTGAAGGAAAGGCGTCGCTACGCAGACGCCAGGAGGCTGCGAGCTGTGATCGAGCCTCGATGGTGGCGGCGTCCGCCAACCCCAGTGTGATTCTTCGAGCCTCAATGGTCCCCGGGCGGCCACTCCAGAACTGAACAGATTGACTTGACAGGGAACGGACCGGGAGCGAAAGCGCTCTGCATCCTCTGCTGGACCGATGTCGAGGCCGCCCGCGCCAAGGCCCCGGCGATCAGTTGATCCCGCCGGCCCTCTCCTCACACCGGAGCTGCCCCTGCAGTGCGGGGCGACGCTTCCGGGCGAGCAGCGGGCCACATCGTCCATCGGGTGGCCGTTATGGTGCGGGAATGCCCGAGATGATCTCCGTCGTTCCGGCGAGCGCCGCCGACCCCGCCAAGCGGTATCTCCTCGCCCGGCTCAGGCGCAGCACGACCGCGCTCGAGGTCAGGATCAGTGTCCATACGCTGGCGTGTCCGGTGGTGCCGCAGGACGGCAAGGCCGTGATCAGCAGCGGAGAGTGGGAAGTCCTCGAGGTCCCGGCCGCTGTGGTTGCCGGCCGGCTGGAGGATGCCGAGCAGCGGGGTGTGGTGGTGCTGACCTCCTGCCGGCGGTGCGGCGGCTGGCCGTCGGTCTCGCCGAGCGGGTGAACTTCTCGGCGTCGCCCTCGTCGGGGCTGTCGCTGCGGGTGATGGCAGCGCGGATCGCGTAGGAGTGGAGGGTGGAGCTGTCGCCTCCGATCCAGCCGATGCTGGCCCGGCCCGTTGAGGAGCTGCCTCGCGCCACAGCTGCCGGGCAGGCCCTCTATGAGCAGAAGGCCGACGGCTTCCGCGCCGTGGTGTTCGCCCGGCCGGTGCCGTTCATTCAGTCGCGGCGCGGCGCTGATCTGGGGTCGGCGTTCCCGGAGATCGCCTGGGCCGCGTCCGCTCTCGGCGTCGAGGCGGTCATGGACTCCGAACTGGTGGTGTGGAATGAAGGCAGGCTCGACTTCACGGCTCTGCAGCACCGGGCCCGCCAGCGGGGGCCGACCGCCGTGCGCGCCGCCCGGCAGCAACCGGCCCACCTGATCGTCTTCGATCTGCTCGAACTCTCCGGCACTGTGCTCCTCGACCAGCCCCTGCACGAGCGCAGGGCGGCCCTTGAGGACCTCTTCGCCACCCATCGGCTGTCCGCCCCGTGGGCGTTGTGTCCGCAGACCGCTGACATCGAGACCGCCCGGACCTGGCTCTCACCCGCCTGGGGAGCAGCCAGCATCGAGGGCATCATGATCAAGGATGCAGCCTCCCGGTACCGCCCTGGTCAGCGCGGCGGCGGATGGCTGAAGCTGCGGGCGCGAACGACCGAGGACGGGATCATCGCGGGCGTGACAGGCCCCGTACGCTCGCTGCACAGCCTGCTCCTGGGCCGGTACGACACGGCCGGACGTTTGCGCTTCGTCGGCCGCACGACGCCGCTCTCCGCCCCCGCTCGCCGCGAGCTGGGGGCGGTACTGGTCCCGGGCGGGCCTGAGCATCCGTGGGCGGGGGTTCGGATCAGTGCCGGGTGGGGCAGCAGGGAGGACCTCCGGTACGACACCGTTCAGCCGGACACTATCGCCGAATACCGCGCCGACACAGCAGAAGAAGGCGGCCGGCACCGGCACCCCGTGCGGTACCTGCGCATG
Source organism: Streptomyces roseifaciens (assembly GCF_001445655.1). Classification (NCBI taxonomy): domain Bacteria; kingdom Bacillati; phylum Actinomycetota; class Actinomycetes; order Kitasatosporales; family Streptomycetaceae; genus Streptomyces; species Streptomyces roseifaciens. The sequence continues at coordinate 2,494,186 of NZ_LNBE01000003.1, read as the reverse complement.
CGCAGTGACCTCACCCCCGCCGACATCGAGCCGCTGAGCACCGGCTGAAGGCCGCGCATGCCGCCGTGCCCGTTTGCTGGGTGCCGCCCGTCCCTAGGCAGCACCGACCTTGGCGGCCTCCACCTTGCGGCGGTATTCCTCCCACTCCTCCATCCACTTGACCGACTTTGGCGGCCACACGTTCGGGTAGTCGGCCGCCCCCAGAACAAGATCGGGATCAGGTCCGGTCTCGGCGACAGCCGCAGCCCTCGGGACGTCGTACTCAAGGAACGACCGGACATGATCGGCGAAAGGAAGCAGCTGGCCAGTGGTGTCGAGGGGCAGATAGGTGGGCCTCCACGCGGGCTCGTGGACAAGACCTGGCCACGTCAGCGCCAGGACCCTCAGCGACGCATCCGCCATGTCCTGCTGGACATGATCGTGCTCTCCCTCGATATGCCACGGCCGGCGCGCCGTGACCAGGACAGCCATCTCCAGCTGCACCCACCCCTCCGGCAGCCCCGGCCACTCTTCGAAAACGGCCTGCACCGCCACCTGCGCCCGGGCGGAGTACATCTCACGGGCCTCGCGCCGCACCAGGACCACCGCGCTGCTGGCCACGTTCACAGCCACCGTTTCCTCAAGCGTGGGCTGGTGGGGCTCAAGGAGTCCGCCGTAAGGCAGGAAGGGAGCGAGTGGCATGGAGCTGTGGACTGTGGTCCGCTTGCTGCTGGTCGCGGCGTCGACGATTCTGGCGGCCTGGGTGTAGCGGGCGCCTGTACGGCGCATCTCTTCGCGGATCGCACGGGTGCGGGCCTGGCGGTGCTGGCGGTTCAGGGCGGAAATCGGTCTCACTCCACAGGCGGCAACCAGGTCCCACGCACGAGGTCGCCACAAGAGCGGACGGGCACAACGAGTACGCGATGAGTCGTCGACAGTCTTGTCCGCAGGGACCGGCGTGGGCGGTGGTCCTCGCAGAGGCTAGCGGACGCGCGCCGCCGCAGCCTGGATACTATTCCGACCAGCCAAGCTTGTCCCGAATTGCCCCGGCTGGCTCCATGGCGAGGGCGAAGCCGGGTCTCCCCACCGCGATGCTGCCCCCACCGCTTTCGTGGAGGAGAGCGCGGGAGCGCGCAGAAGTGCCTTCCATCCGGCCCCGCGCTCCTTTCGACGTCACCTGCCCCTCACGGGCACGGTCATGGCTGACCTGGACGTACCACCACAGCCGGACACCCGGCAGCCCCAGGCGGAAGCCGCCGGGGCCCCAGCCCCCGGCGGCTTCCCCGACATGTACGGCACAGGACCGAGCGCGGGCCTACCACTGCCCCGACCGGGCGAATGGGACCCGAGGCCCTGGCGTGGGAAGGCGCCCAGGACCGAGGCGGCCCGTAGCCGTAACGGCCGGCGGAGGGCCTGATGGTCCGGGTGCGGGTTCTCCCGGGGTACTTGCAGACTGGTCGTATGCCGCGAGCCATGTGGAAGGTGCCATCGGGTTTGGCCTGGTCAGCGTGCCTGTGGAGCTGGTGACCGCGGTCGAGGAGCACGACCTGCGGCTGCACCAGGTCCACGATGAGGACGGCGGGCGGATACGGCAGGTACGCACCTGTGAGGCCTGCGGCGAGACGGTCCCGTGGGAGAACATCGCGCGCGGCGTCGAGCGGGACGGCAAGCAGGCGGTCGTCACCGACGCCGATCTGGAGCAGCTCCCGGTGCCCTCGAAGCGTCTCATCGATGTCCTGGCGTTCGTGGACGCCGACCAGATCGATCCGCTGCAGCTCGACCGGCCCTATCTGCTGGCTCCCAGTGGGGCCGCGGCGACCAAGCCCTACGTGCTGCTGCGCGAGACTTTGAAGCAGACGGACCGGGTGGCGGTCACGAAGGTTGCCATCCGGTCGCGGGAGTCCTTGGCGCTGCTGCGGGTGCACGGCGACGTGCTGGCGCTGCACACCATGTACTGGCCGGATGAGGTGCGCAGCCCTGAGGGTCTGGCGCCGCCGGCGTCGGTGAAGGTTCGGCCGCAGGAGATCGCTATGGCTGCCAGCCTGCAGGAACGTCTCTCCGCCGATTTCGACCTCGATGCGCTGCAGGACTCGTACCAGGTGGCTCTGCGCGAGCTGGTGACAGCGAAGGCCAAGAGCCGTCCGCCGCAGGTGCCGGCGGAGACCGCGGCGGCGCCGTCGAACGTGGTGGACCTGATGGCAGCGCTCCAGGCCTCCATCGACCGCGCGGCCGCCGACGAGAAGGAGGCCGCCGCCAGCCCCGCGGGGAAGAAGAAGGCCCCGGTCAAGAAGACGGCGGCGAAGAAGGCCACCGCGGCAGGGCGGGGCGCGGGGAAGCGGTCGGCGGGCGGGCGGAAGAAGACCGGCTGACCCTCCCCAAAATCGCACAGCAGTGCGATGGTGGCGTGATGCCTGACTCTCCCTACCCCTACCCCGACGACCTCCTGGCCGCCCAGGAGGAGCTGCGCGCGGTGTACGCCCGCCTGCGCGCCCAGCTCGCTGAGACGCCCTGGTCCGTCGAGCCCATGCCTGGCTGGACCAGTGACCCGGACCGCGACCGCGGCCGGGGCTACACCAGCGAGCGCCCCGACAGTCCCGGCTGGACCCCCGAGCAGCAAGAGGCCGTCACAGCCCTGCGCGCGCGAGCCAGGGAGCTCGTCACGGCCGTGAGCACCCATCCGTTCTGGGACACGGTCGACCGCGGCGAGGTCGTGAAGGCCCGCATGGCGCTCAAGCACGTCCACGAGCAGGCCACGGACGAGGACGCCTCGCCGTCAGCGTGACCACGCCACGATCCGCCCATGACCAGTGAAGAGCCCCTCGCCGCGGTGGCGAGCGAGGAGATCCCCGAGCAGCCGCCCAGACCGCCGGTCCGGGTCTTCCTGCCTGACGGCCAGACGGTCATCTGCCAGCTGGACGGATGGGCGCAGACCGCCGCGGGCGAGTGGCTGTGCACCGTGACTCTGTCGGTGTGGTCGCACGTGCAGCTGGGCAGCGGCCGCGACGTGACCGAACCCTGCGAGATCGCCTTCGACGTGGCCGCCGCTCGGGTCTCGCGCCTCCCTGGCGTCTCCTACGAGGGTGTCCCCCGCCGCCGGCACCAGCTCGCCGTCGCCCGAGCCCGGACCGGCCGCCAGCCACCCCCGCCCTCGCCCTCTTCCGCGCCGGTTCCCGCCGCCGGGAACCCCGCTCCGGCACCACCGCGGCGCACTGCCCCGCAGCCGCCGCCCGGCGCCCAGGACGAAGAGGCCTGCACCGCGGGCGCCCAGCCGCAGACGTGGCCTCCGGTACGGGGCGACGGTACGGACCGCTGGATGATCCGGCGCCTGAGGAACCGTGGCGAGGGGATCCTCATCCACCACGAGGAGTGCTTCCTAGCTAGCTGACGAAGTCGGATTGCGGACGTGTGTGTCGCGTACTCTCTTGATCACTACCGGCCGTCTGGGTTGCGTGGTGACCTGGTCATGGGCCCAGGATTCCATGCCGGTCCGGTGCTTTCGCATTGAGGGGCAATCTTGTCGATCGTCCTGTGGGTGGCAATGGGACTGCTGCCGGGCTACTTCTTGCACCGGCTGGTGACGATCCTCAAGGTGCTGCTGCGCGGGCTCAAGACCGAGGCGGAGTGTGTGGAGGTGCGGATGTCTTCGGGCCGGGATGACGTCACCTATCACCACGTGTTCGAGTTCGACGCCGCCGACGGCCGGCGCATCCGGTTCTCCGAGGATGTCTCGCAGGGTATCGAGCGCGGCTACCGCACGGTCGTCCACTACGACCCTGCCAACCCCGAGCGCACGGCCACGATCGCGAGCCGGGAGGACCTGGCCCCCGTCCTTTTCCCGGCCTTCGGTGTGCTGATCGGCGGCTTCATCTGCCTTGCGAGCGCTGCGGCAGTGTTTGGCTCCTGAGGAATTCTTCCTCGAACCTGCGCTGTTCGAGGAAGACCTTCTCGTGCTCCGCCCGGCGTTCTGCGAAACGTGGCCACTTTTCCCCGTGACGACCTCGGTGAGCCACTGCCGGTCCGCTGTCTCCGAGGCGGACGCCGTGGTGGGAGCAGTTGCCGCCTCTGGCTGAGGCGCACAGCACCGGGCAGCCCGGGGTGCCGCGCGGCACCGTGAGGCGGGCCTTGGCGCACCCGTGGCTTCGGCGGCCCGCCGGTCAAGCGTGCTGTGCGGCCGCATCCAGGACCTCGAGCAGGGGCCTTCATTGAGGGCCGCGCCGGCCTCCGGCTGGTCCGCCGTGCTCGAGGAGTTCGGCGCCGGCGGAAGCGACGCCCCCCTCACTGGCCAGTAGGTCGGTGCGGTGCTGTTCGAGGTCGGTGACACCGTCGATGCCCGACTTGACGGTGTACTGGCGCACCCCGTCGGGGCCCCTCTCCTCGGACAGGATGCCGCTGTGTCCGACGAAGCCCCAGCTGCCGCCTGTGTAGAGGCCCTTGATCCTGCCGTCCACCGTCCCGACCACGTCGAAGGGTTCGCCGTACACTCGGAAGGTCCAGTGGGTCCGGTACCAGGCGTCCAGCTGCTCCTGGGCGGCCAGGAGGTGCTCGCCGCTCGGGTCCCGGGGATCGGCGACGAGCTCCTCAGGCCGGTCATCCCCGGTGGTAAGGGCGATGAGGCCCGACGCGTCGGCCTTGGCGCTGGCCGGATACGTCCGGCCGTGGTGGACCGCGTAGACCTTGGGGCGAAAGTGGTCAAACTCGTCCAGGCGCTGCACCAGGGCGTGCAGTGGCTGGATCAGATCCTCACGGTGCAGCTCCAGCTCGGTGACCTCGTTGCGCGGGAAGACGCCGTAGTAGGCGATGGCCAGGCGCTTGAGGTGTTTCTTGGCGAAGTGTTCGTCGGAGCCGAGGTAGTCGCCCGAGAGCGTGGTGGGTTTGGCGGCGGTGCACTTGAAGAGCTCGCCGTGCCAGCGGAACGTCCACGTCACGACGTCCCAGGCTTCCAGGCGCTCCGGCGCGACCGGGTATCCCACCGTCCCGTCGGCGGCCTCGCGCGGCGCGAGTTCTTCGGGTGCGGGACGGCCTGGCTCGGGTAGCAGCTCGACGTGTGGCCACAGACCCACAGCTCCACGGGCCCGATAGAGCTCACCGCGGAAGACGGCGACCTCGCCCCTGACTGGAAAGCGGAAGCCCGCAGGGTCAGTCATAGTCTTGTCCACAGCCTTTCCGGGGTTTGTTGTCGTGGTGCTGGCACCGGCCGGCAGAGCGGGCATCGAGGTGGGCCGGCATTCAATCGGCGACGCCGAGGACACCCGCGCAGATGGGCAGGTCTCGGCCATTCCAGATTCGTCTACGCAGGCGGGGGCGGCCGTCTTGAGAGGCAGTCACGCAAGCTGGTCCGGTTCATGCCGACGTGAACGTGGGCTCCAGCCGGAGCACGGCTCGCGTGTCAGCCTCGGCCCTGTTCGACCCATACCGTCTGTTCGGCGAGAGAGTTCAGGGGGTAGGCGTCCACGTCCTCCAAGCGCACGTCCGGCTGATTCTCGGCGATGCCGGCCCGGAATTCCGCGGCCCACTGGGGGTTGAGCCGGTCCAGCACTTCGAGCTGCTTGGCCAGACGGCCGATGCCCAGATCCTGGTGAGGGAAGTGCTGCCGCATCTGCAGCTCCCAGCCGAAGGCCGCGCCCCGGGCAGTGTCGAGGGCAACCCAGTGCAGGAGCTCCTCAAGGCTTTCCGTGGTGCGATGCTCGCTCAGCAGACCACGCTCCCTCACGGCCCAGTGGAACACACCGTCATCCACGACGACGTATGGCTGACCATCATGCGAGCTGAAGGCGATCATGTCGCGCGCCTTCCACCCGTCCAGCTTGGCGGCCATGCCCTCGACAGCGGCTACGACATCCCTAACCCTTATCGTCATGCAGACGATTATTGCATGCGCTGACCCTGGCTACCTTCGCGCCTGGGAGTCGCTACAAACGGCGGAGACGTCCGAGCCGCCTGCAGACCGCCACGCGTGGTGTCGGGTTGGGCTCGGCGGTGCGGCAACTGGAGGACACGCGGGCAGCGGAGGAGCAAGCGGTCCTGATCTCTACTCCACCCCCTGGGCGCGCAGCAGTGACCGCAAACGGATGGCCGCTCGCACCTTCCGTCAACCGCCACATCAGCCCGGGTGCACTGCAGCCCAGGCAACGGCCGTGGCACCCCGGAGCCCCTCGCCACGGCGTCACCGCGCCGGCTCAGTGGCCAGCATCCGGACTCCCCGGAGCCTCACAGGGAAGCTGTGAGGGCGCTCTGCGGGAAGTTAACACCGACGCCTGTGATGGCAATCTGTGTAGGTTTCAGATCATGGACATGCCGCATCAGCAGACGAGCGCCCCGCACGGACAACCCCCGGCCCCGCCCTCCGACCCTGCCGCAACCACGACACCCGTGTGGAGACGTGGCTGGGTGCCGGTGGTGGCGGGTGCTGCCGTCGCCTCGGTGCTCTGGGGTGGGTTCTTGACACTGTCGGGCGACTCCTCCACGGACACCCGTGGTTACAAGGTCAGCTCCAACCTCTGCGACGACGCGCCTGCCGAGGCGCCTACTGTCCGTGTTTCAGGTACCGGGGACTTCGATATTCGCCCTGCAGAGAATGTGTATCGTCGGAGTGTTCACTTCAAGGTGTGCGCCTGGGGAGGCACAATCCCCAGCACCGGATGCGGTCCACGCCAAAGAATCACTTTCGGCTAGAAAAGGAACCTGGCGAGCGTCACGCTCCCTGAGTGCCTCAGTCCTCGTTGGAGCGTTATTGCCGCTGGCATGTTTGTTGAGGGCTCGGGGGGCGTGTGCATACTGCTGGGCATGATGTCCCAGTTCGGCGCCCGAATACATCTGCTGGTCACGTTCGTGCTGGTGACCTGTGCAGCGGCGGGCGGAGCCTGCTTCGGTCTTCTGCTGGACGGCCGGCTGACGGGGTTGATCGCCGCGGGTGTAGCGGGCCTGGGTGCGGGGATCGGGTCGTTGGTGGCCCGGCGCCAGGTGGCGGCCTTCTTCGGGGACGAGGCTGTCCTGGCTGATGGGTATGCGGAGGGGATAGCCGACGCGGTCCTGGTGAGCATCGCGACCTATCAGGCGGCCGTTTCCCCTCTGACCCCTGCAGGGGTACGTGAGGAGGAACGCGAAGCCCGCCGAACTCTCGCCTACCGGGTCTGTGCTTACGACGGCCTGCCGCTGCGGGTGCGGGTTGCGGCGGCCGGAGCACTGGAAGCCATCGACCGGGGCCAGGACGTCGAGGATGCTCAGGCGGCGGTGAGCGCTCTGACGCTGACGGTCTATGAACACCGCACCAGCCGCTGAGCTCAAGGCCCGGTAACAGGGATCGTTGGCCCTGGGACGCTTGTGGCGGGTGAGCGGCTTTTGATCACCATTTGCCATCCCGGTGCCCGGCGGGCCGTGCAGGGGTAGCATCGCGGCTCACACTGGGCAACCGGAGCGAGGACAGCCTCATGTCTGACACTGCCACTTCCCTGACAGACCAGTACACGGCTCAGATCACCGCGGACATCGCGCGTGTATCCGAGGAACGAGAAAAGGTCCGTGAGGAAATCGCTGGACTGCAGCAGCGCCTGGAGACGCTGGAAGCCGACCATCGGCAACTGCTGCAGATGCAGAGCGCCCTCACCAGCGCTCCGGCCACGGTAGTGGAGGTATCTTCGGGGCGCCCCGGCGGCCGGAAGAAGAGCGTGAAGGTTCCCCGGCCGCGCGCATCGCAAGCCCCTGCGCGTGCGCGCGCCGCTCGCCCCGAGGTGAAGGTAGGCCGGACGGAGGCCACATGGGGTGAGATCGTGCTGTCGTACCTGACCGGGCAGCAGGGTCCGCAGTCCGTTGCTGAGATCACCAACGGCGTGATCGCAGCTCATCCAGCGCGAAAGGTGCAGGCGACCGTATTGCGCAACACGCTGGAAGGGCTCGTCGCCCGGGGCAGGGTGCAACGCGCCAAGCAGAAGGGGTCGGTCACCTACAGCATGGTCGCCCACGAGGGCGCAGCGGAGCAGGCTGGGCCAGAGCAGGTGCCCGCTGGGTCTTCCGAACCGGCATAGCGGCCAGAGACGACGCTGGTACCGGGCCGGGGAGATGGCGGAGGGGGCCGCTGTGCTGTCCTTTCCCCCACGAGGGCATGCGCTACCGCGGAGGGAGGCGCTGGTAGTTATGCCAGGTCTGCCGGGATGCGTTTGTCCTCGACGTGGATGATGCGAAGTTCCGCTCCGTCCTGATCGCGTTTGGAGCGTCCGCAGAGGCCGACAGCGAGTTCGGACTGCTCGCCCGGCTCATCAGGGCCGACGTAGGTGAGGATGTCGCGGTGGTGCCCGGTGACGGCCCATCCTTCAGCGTCCCTGAGGTCGATCACTGCGAAGTCTCCTGCCGGTGCCCCGGCGTGCACAGGGCCGAATTCCTTCAGGATCTTTGTGGCTTGTTCCGCAAGGTCGTCGTCCGGGGCGGGTAGCACGACACACGTGCCGTGTTCGAACAGCACCCACGACTTGCGGGGGTCGGTGAGAAGCTGCTGCCAGATGTGGATGAGTATCTCGGTGTCCATAGTGATCATCATGGCGCAGGGTACTGACACCGAGACGTGAGCGGCTGCCAGCGCCAGGGCATGCTCGCCCGTCAAGACGCATCTGCCGACCCCGGGTCTGGATCTCGCCGACGCTGCCCGTGCTGCTTCTGCCGACCTCGGGCGCATCTGGGCGGCCTGGCGCGTGTATGGAGCTCAGGCGGCACCGAGGCGCATGTGCACACCATGTTCTGTTTCAGGTGCGCCGCCATACCCCCGCCGGCAACTGCGGGGCTGGCTGGCGCACCCCCGCGGTTTCGTCTTGTTGGTCCGCGTGGATGATGGCCCGGTGATGAACCTCAGCGACGCCCACGTGAAGGTCCACTTCCGGATGGAGGTGGACGAGAACGGCTGGCCGCCGGCGAGCGTCGAGAGTCTGTGGGCAGTGGATCTCGGCGACGGAACGGTGCGTCTCGACAATACTCCGTGGTTCGTCCGTGGGGTGGCGAGCGGCGATGTCATTCGCGTGGACATCGATGATGACGGCCTGCGCTGGGCCGGGGAGACCGTTCACGCCTCGGAGAACTGCACCATCCGGTTGATCGTGCTGAGGGACGGCGGCTCGGCTGCGGCCCGGCAGACCGTGCTGGAGACATTCCACCGGCTCGGCACAACCGGCGAGGGCATCGAGCAGTTCCGGATGGTCGCGTTGGACGTCCCACCGGAAGCAGACTTCCAGCGCATCCGCAAGCTCTTGGAACACGGTGACGAGAAAGGCTGGTGGCACTGGGAAGAGGGATGCGTCACTGCCGCTTGGAGAGGCAGTTCAGGAACTGCGAACGATTGAGCGCCGCCGAGCGGCCCGGGGTCTGCGGCCGGACACTGTGGAGAAGGCGGAACAGGGATCGGCCGTACATGACCTGCTTGATCGTCGAACAAGCATCGCCATGCGCGCACTGAGGGCTGGCACCCGATCCCTCTCCCACTCCTGAGGGGCGACCGGCAAGGTGGCTCTCGCTGCCGTCAACGCCGGCCGTACATTCCCGGTCCCGTTCCGTGAGCGGGCCATGGCGGGCAGGCTGGGCGCTGTCGGTCCCGGTCGGTCGCCTGGACGAGGTCATGTCGTCCGCAACGAGTCTCTGTGTGGGCAACACACCCGGTTGGGCGAGGCCGGGCAGCGCGGACGGGCAGGTCGTCGTAAGGTCGCGTTGCCCGCGGCGGACAGGACCCGCGGGCAACGGGCGGCCCTGCGCCTCTCGCACGTCGTATAGGGCCGCCAGTTTTTCCCGACGTGCGTGAAGCGCAAAGAACGCGACGAACTCGCCCGCTATGAGGCGGGAAGCCGAGCTCCTGCGGCCGTACGGGACGCGGCTATCCGGGCGCGCAGGGCGTGGCCGTGAGGGATCCCGCGGCGGGCCGGAGTCGTGGACACAAGGTTCTGGTGCAGCAGGCGGATCATCTGGTCCAGGCGCAGATCGATGTGGCGACGGCGCTGGTAGCGGATTTCTGCGAGGGTGTAGACGCTGGTTCCGAGTTGCTGGGCCAGGTAGGTGGCGGGCCAGCCGCGTTCGGCGAGTTGCTGAAGACGGGCTGCTGCGCCAGCAGCCGGGGCCCGGCCGGGAAGGCGGGGGCCTGTCCGTGCGACGGGGACGGCGAGCCCGAGCAGTGCCTCTTCCGTCGGCCGGAGAATCCTGGGCGGCCGCCGCGCTTCCTCCGGCCGGAGGAGCCGGCGCACGAGTGTGTCGGCAACGCCGGAGCGCGCCGCGATGTCGCCGGCGGACATACCGGCTTCACGCAGCCGGTTCAGGTGAGCAGCTGCCGGAGCGGAGCTGACGTGGGCCCGGCGGCCTGCCGCGCGATCGGCATCACGGCGCGAGCGTGCCTGGCGCGCGGCACGCAGACACTCAGTGCGCCGGCAGCCGTAGTCAGCGCAGGACGGGCTGCCGTGGCGTACGCGGCTGCGCACCGGTCGCCGCCGGCCTTCACCTGTGGAGGGGAGCTGCATGCCCTGCGCGGCCGCGCCCGGGCCCGTGTGCGCCACGCCGGCAGGACGGTTTCGCGTGCTGGCACCGGGAGCTGGGGTATCAGCCATAGAGCGCCGCACGGAGGTCGTCGACCATCGCGCTGAACTTGCGGTTCTCTTCTGCCCGCTGGTCCGGGTCGCATTGTGTGACATGGAACTCGGAGAAGCCGTCCCGCGGCGCCGAGTAGAGCATCGGGAACATCTCAGCTGCGTCCTTCAGTGCCGTCTCGGCCCCGCCTTCCTGCCGGGTGAGGACGTCGCGGATGTCCTGCAGCATCAGATACGGGGCGCTGTACCTCCGGTTGCCTTCCCGGTACACGACGTCGATGACCTGAGAGAGAAGGGCGGTGGCCTGCTCAAGGCGCGACTCGGGTGTGGGCAGTGTCATCTCAAAGGTTCCGTTCCCAGGACGTCAGCCCTGTCGATAGCTCCATGGCTCTCAAACGAATATCAGGGCGCGCTGACAATCGCTGTCGGCTATCAGGGCCGCGGGCCTGCAGTCCTGGCCGGGAGCTGAACGGCAGATCACGACCGCTCTCTTGGTATCCCCGGCGGTCCCCCTGGTCCGCTCAGGCCCGGGAGGCACGCGGCCGGGCTCGGGCTGAATCTGGCCGATAGCGAGAGGGTGATGCATGAGCCAAAGGGTCCCTCACCCCGCCACTCCGGGAACCCGGAACACATACAGCTGGCGCCCGCCCAGAGAATCGTTGCAGAGTCAGTGCAGCAAACGGATGCAGGAGACGCGAGCCGAAAAAGAAACCCCAACCTGAAAGGTTGGGGTAAAAGCTGGACCTGGAGCCCCGCATGCGCGGGCCAGGACCGCCTAATCATTGTCGCACACCCACCCTCTCATCCGCAACACCAGACACCCCAACTCGCCCATTCTGTCAACTACTTCACCATTCAACGAAGCGGTATCCGCCGCGGTGGACAAGCTCGACTGCGGCAGGGACACGGACGTGCTGGGGGTCGATGTCAGCTGGACAGTCATGGAATCCAATGAGGAGGGATGTCCCACCGACCGCCCTCTCGGGTCTTCATGAAGGCCTCTTGACGATGGACCCGAGTGGGGGCAATGGTGCGGATCTGTGGCGTTAGGTCACCAGGCCAGACTGTGTGAGGACTGTGAGGACACGCCGGCGGGGCGGGGTGGCCATGGCTTCTCCCTCCCTCCCTCCCTCCCGCAGGCCGCCGCCGACGCGGCGGTGCCAGCCCCTGACCGTCGGGGAACAGAGTTCCGCTCGGGTAGCGCATTCTCAGATTTTCGACACGAATACCACGGGACAGCCCTGCCGGTTCTGGTCACACATCGCAAAGTCCCCTCGGGAGGGCCGAGTTCGCGCCTATGGTGATGGATGGTGCAGTGATGGGCCCGGGTGGGAGGAGTGTGATGGCTGGGGAAGACCGGCAGTCAGGGGATGGGCAGGTCGGCGGGCCGTACTCGAGTCCGGGAGATCCTGGCAATCCGATGCCCGAACCGGACGACACCGATCTCGAAGACGACTGAGGGAGGCCGCGCGATGGTGATGTCCGCCGAGGGCCTGCGCACTCGCTGCGCGCGCGAGATGAGTCAGAGTCCCCGGGGGTTTGCCGGGTGTTCCTGGCTCCGTCAGGCGTTCTTGGATGTTCCCCGGGAGGCGTTCGTTCCTGACCGGGTGTGGTGGCCCGCCCGCACCGGCGACGGCCGCTATCCGTTGATCGACCGGAGTGTGAAGCCGCGCGCCTGGCTCAAGGCGGTATACCAGCCCGGGGCCGCGCTCATCACCCAGATCGACGACGGTGCCGTCCTCCCCACCGGGCCGGCAGACGGCGTGTTCACCTCCAGTATTTCCTCGCCCGGCGTGGTGATCGAGCTGCTGCGCCACCTGGCCCCCGAGCCCGGTGAGCGCATCCTTGAGATCGGCACAGGCACCGGCTACACCACCGCGCTCCTTTCTCACCGAGCGGGTGACGCCGGCGTCGTCACGGTGGAGATCGACTCCCGCCTCGCCGCCCGCGCCGAGGACCGGCTGCGCGCCGCGGGAGTGAACCCGCGGGTCATCATGGGCGACGGCGAGGAAGGCCATGCCGGCGGCGGGCCGTACGACCGCATCGTGTCCACCGCTTCGGTCCGCCGGATCCCCCGTGCCTGGCTGCGGCAGCTGAAGCCGGGTGGCGTCCTGGTCACTCCGCTCGACAGCCCGTTCGGCTACGACCTTCTGGTACGCCTCATCGGTGACGGGCACGGAGCCGCGGCAGGCGCTGCCGTGGCGCAGGTGGAGTTCATGCGGGTACGCGGCCAGCGGCCGCGGCGTCCCTACGCGGACTTGGGCTGGCCTTCCGGCCTTGAGGCCACGCAGTGGAGGGACCTGCAGGTGGCGGCAGGCCAAGAAGACCAGCGGATTGCCGCCGTCGCCGACGGCGCGAGCCCGCGCCGGGGCTGGGCCGGCGAGCTTGTCGGGTGGTGAGTATCCGCAGCGTTCTGGAGTGCACGTCGGCTCTTGGTCCCAGCCCCAGAGATGGATATCCCGCTCGGTGACCCTGGCAGTGAGGGCGAGACGGCGTTGGCGGAAGCGAGGCACAGTGGAGTGCAAGGCGGTGAACGTTTCGGGTAGCACGGCGGCGCCGGCCCCTGTAGGGAAAACTGGTGGACGCCGTCGGGATACTGCCGTCATGGCCATCACTCAGCAGCTCGCCCGCATCCCGGCGGAGTAACTCGACTCCTGCCGCCAGTCAGCTGACGCGTCGCCGGATGGAGATCGTCTCTGGGATCCACCGTCGGCGGATGTACTCGACCTGGACTGGGCACCGTTCCTGCTCGAACGGGTCTGCGAGCTGGGAGGTCTCGATGACGTCCACCGGAATGGTCTCCGGCAGGCTCTCGAGGGCGAGACTGCCATCGACCTCGCCTTCCTCAACACGCATCCGCATACCATCGCCCCCTTCGGGCCGGCCCCCACGGCCCTCTCAGCAGCTCAAGTGGCTCGCGCTGCGCAACTGCTCGGAGAGATCGACTTTCCGGCCCTCCTGGCCGCCCTCCCGGCAGACGAAGCAGAGGCCGCCTCCTTGATCGGCAACGGCGCAGACGAGATCGTCGGTGGCCCAAAGAAGTACCTGCTGGGGCACTTCAACGCCCTGCGCAAGTTCTACCTTGGCGCATCCCAGCAGCGGCTTCTCGTCGTGCTCTGGTGGGACTGACACGGACCGCCTCCCCGTCGGCTCATGTCAGCAGCTGGGGAATTACGTGAACTTCCACCGGGGAATTACGTCCACACCCCTCTCGCCCGGTGAATGGTGGCAAGCCCGTCAAGGCGCGCCTCCTCGCCGGGCCGGCGCCGACTCGCTTTCCCTTCCTGTGTGCCAGGCGGCGTTCAGCGGAATGATGCAGCTCCTCTGGCCGCACCCGGGCTCAGAAGGTGTCCCAGCGTGCTGTGGTGCTCCCCGTGCAGAGGGTGCTGAGGCGATGCTTGAGCTGCCGGGTGGCGTGGGGGTCACCGGTGTCCGCGCGCCTGATGAACGAGCCCAGGGTGTGAAGGTCGCGCATGGCGATCAGAACGGGAAGTCCTGGCCAGCCGCGTGGGTCGTGGCCGTAGGCCCTGGTGAATGCTTCGATGGCCGTAGGTGTTCGGCCGAAGCGCACTCCCTGGTGCGTGTTGGCGAGGTCGAGTTCCCGTGGCCCGGTGGCGGCTTCGTCCCAGTCGCCGAGGCGCACGGATGTGCCGTCCCAGAGGGTGTTGCCGGGGTAGGCGTCGCCGTGGATGAGTCCGGTACCCAAGGGGAAGTGCAGCTTCCGGTAGGCGGTCAGGAGTTCGGTGATGGTGCGGGTGAGCCAGGTGCGTATGTCCGGGGTCAGGTAGCTGCTGCGGGCGACCGTGGCGCTCAGCTGGGCGAGCGGCTGGTAGACCGGTAGGGCCGCCGGCGGCGGGGGCAGGTCGTGGAGCAGGCGCAGCAGGTGGCCGAGGTGTTCGGGGGTTGGCTGGGGTCGGCTGTGTTGCGGGTAGTGGTGCCAGAAGGTGACGAGGTAGGGGCCGTGTGGTGTGGGCTGGAGGGGCAGGGGCTCGGTGGCTGGGTAGCCCTGGGCTGCGAGCCAGTGTGTGAGGGTGACGCCTCGGGTGACGGCTTCTTGTTTGGTCAGGGGGCTGACCCTGGCGACGGCGGCTTCGTGGGGCAGGTGGTAGACGGAGGTGGCGTGTGCGCGCAAGGGTGTGAGGTCACGCGCGTCCAGGCCGTGTGTGAGGCTGGCGGCGCGGGCGGCGTCTTCTGGTCGCGTGGTGGTGATCGTCATCGCGAGGACGGTATCGGGGTGTGGGTGCTGATGACTTCATACCCGCGGGTGAGTTCGGCCAGTTGCCGGGCTGCAGGACTGTGCCGGAGGGCGGGATGCTGCAGCATCGCTCGCACGCGGTGGAGTCTGTCCTGGAGCTGCTGGATGCGGAGCGTGGGGGGAAGGGTGAGGATGCGCTCCAGCAGCTCGCTTGCGCCGTGGAGGTCGCCGAGGGCCAGGCGTGCGGTGACGACGTCGATCAGGGCAAGGGCTTCATCGCCGTACGACCGCTGCTCTGCGGGGCCTACGGCGTAGCGGCGCAGTGCCTCGGAGGCGTGCTGTTCTGCTGTGGTGTGGTCTTCCAGGAGGCTGTGGACGGCTCCTTCGTAGTATTCCTGTTTGGCCCGGGGGAAGGTCAGGATGCCGCCGAGTTCGCTGAGCTCGTCGTGGACGGGGGTTTCGGCCTGGGCGGTGTGCATGCGTGCCAGGGCGTGCAGGGCGCGGTCGTGGTCGCCGAGGCGTGCTGCGGTGCGTGCTTCGATGGCGGCGATGCGGATGCGCGAGTCGCCGGGCGGGGCGAGGTCCCAGGCCTGGTGCGTGAAGGTCAGGGCTTGCCGGCGGCGGGGGGACCATTCGGCGAACAGTGCGTAGGTGGCGCGGACCCAGGCTTTGAGTCCCCTGTGGTCGGCCTGGTCGGCGCATGAGTAGGCGGTGTGCAGTTGCACGAGGGCGGACCGGTCGTCCCCGATGTTCTGGGAGGCGTGGGCGAGGAGCAGGCAGGCGGTCCCGGCGAGCATGAGCAGGGTGCTGCGGTGCGTGGGGCGCTGGGGGCCCTGGATGAGGTGAAAGGTCCTGTCCCGGACGATGAGCAGGTCGGTAAAGAGGGGGAGCACGGGGCTGTGTACGTAGGCGATGGCGATGCGGCTGAGTTCCAGGGACAGGTACTCCAGCTCTTGGTCGTCGACATTGCCTGGAGTGATCTGCTGGGTGAAGGCGAGGGAGTCGGCGGCGGCACGGGCGGTGAGGTCAGAGGCGCCGGGAGGAGGGGGTGTGGTGGGCTGGGAGCGGGGGTGTAAGGGGGATAGTTCCGGCGGGGTTCCGAGAGCCTGGAGGAAGGCGCGGATCTTGTCGATGTCCGTCAGGCGCCGCACATTCCGTTCGATCTGCGACAAGATGCCCTGATTCATTCCCAGGAGGGCGGCAAGGTCGCTCTGCCGCCAGCCGGTGTACCGGCGCAGCAGGCGGCATAAGGCTCCGAAGTCGAACGCGGCAAGAGCCTCGCGTACGTCCCTGTGCTCCCACACGTCGGCGGGCAGGTCCCGTCGCGCTGCACCGGCTGGCAGGGCCGGCTGGCTGCTGCAGGCGGCGCAGTGATCGTCTGGGTTGTACCGGCTGAGCTCATGGCTGCATGTCCGGCAGCGTCGTCGCCCGTTCACACGTCCCCCCCTTGTCTGGCTGCCCCGGGTCAGCGCCACCGCCGGTGCGCCACCAGGTTGTGGCGCCGATCGTGCCATAGCGAGATTCACTCACCGTATTACGTATTCGAATGTGCGCAACCGGCGTACGCCGGTGGATGGTTGGCGGGTGGCTGGATATCGCCAGCCTCCCCTTGCTTCTTTCTCCTCCAGCTCCTTGACCATGCGCGTCTGGGCCTTTGCCTCCCGGGAGGGCAGCGCAGCAGCAAGGTCCGACCTCGGGAAAGTGATGCCGCCATGCCCCTCCCCCGAACCTTCGTCCATGCCCCCGCCAGAGCGGCTGTACCTGTCGACCTCGTACGGGTCTTACGCCCGGGCGATGTCCAGCGGTGCGCCGCCGGGGTACGCGGCGGGGGAATCGTCCGGTTGGAGGGGCTGGCCGACAGGGATACTGTGGCCCGTTTTGCTCCGCGGGTGATGCGCATGGAACGGCAGAGGGACAGTGGCCCGGACGGGCTGTCGTCCCTTGCCGGCCTCCGGGGGCAGCGGCCCCACGGCGTGGCGCCCACCGGCCGCGGGCCAGCGGGCCTGTCGACCACCGGGTATGACCTTGAGAACCCGCCCCGGCTGGTAGTACTGGCCTGCTTGCGGGCTCCCGCGAACGGTGTCTCCTACCGTTTGGTGGACGGGCGACGGCTGTACCACGAGCTGCAGCGGCGTTCTCCGGCCGCGGCGGCTGTCTTCTCAGACGACTCTGCGGCTCTCTTCGGTGGCACTGGCGGCGTGCGCGGCCCGCTCTTCGCACACCACAAGGACGGGAATGTGGCCTTGCGCCTGGGCCTGGACGCTCCGGTCCGCTGGCACGAGGCGGCCGCTGCACGCCTTGCTGACCTCCGGTCCGCCCTGAACACGGCGGCCTTTGAGGTCAGGCTCCGGGCGGGCGAGGGCCTTCTCCTGGACAACCACCGGTGGGCCTCCCAGCGCATGCCCTGCACCAGGCCGTTCCGTCTCGTCCAGGCGGTCGGCGCGGCACAGCCGGGACACTCCCTGCCCAACGGGTTCCGTCCCGCTCCTCTGGTCGTGCGGGGTGGGCTGTGAGCGCCGCGGCGGCGGGGTGCTCCCTCGGGAGCACGATGCGGGATGCGAGTCCGAGCCTCCGGTGTGTTGAGGTCCGCGTGCTGCCGGGCGTGCGGTGGTGGGGCTGTCAGCGCTGGGTGGGGGTGTCCCAGTAGTGGCGGAGCATTTCTGCCGGCCAGCCGGGGGTGGTGACGGCGCTGCGGGGTCCCATCTGCGGGAAGTAGGGGGCGAGGTCCACGATCGGGGTGCCGTCGATGGCGTCGAGGTCGGTGACGTGCAGGTCGCGGCCTTGTACGTGCAGGAGGCGGGGAAAGGAGAGGGCGAGCTGGTTGGGGCGGCGGTGGTTGCGGTGGACGAAGGTACCGGTGGCCGGCCGCCGGCCTTTCGTGCCGGGAACGTGCGGCTCCCCGCAACGTGTGTGTCAGTTTCAGCGCCTCCACTCGTGGTCGAGCATGGCGTGGACGATGGAGTCGCGCCATGTGCCGCCCTTGCAGATGTGCTCGCGGATGCGTCCTTCCTCGCTCATGCCGGCTTTGCGCATCGTCCGAGCGGAGGCCTCATTGAGGGGCGATCGAGCGCCCCAGATCCGGTGCAGGCCCAGCTCTTCGAAGCCCAGGCCAAGCAGGAGTCGGACGGTCTCGGTGCCATGGCCGACGCCCCACGCGTCCGGGCGCAGCGCGAAGCCGAAGGTGGCCGCGCGCTGCTGGTGGGGATCGGTGGCCAGGCGGCCGAAGCCGATCAGGCTGCCTGTCTCGCGTGCAGTGATGGCGAGGGCGTACTCCTCGCGGGGCTCCGAGCTTGCCAGGGTGATCGACCGCGTCACGAGTTGGTCCACCTGGTCGCGGGTGCGGGGCTCGAAACTGAGGTGTTCGGTTGCTTTCGAGCTGCCGTAGATCGCGTGGACGGCGTCGGTGTCGTTGCGGGTGAGCTCACGGAGCTCCAGGCGCTGGCTGCGGCGGCTGACCGGGTACATGTCCAGCGACTCTACCCGCGCAGTTCAGCGGGGAAGGGCGAGTTGTCCGGGGCTGTAGGCCTCGATCTCCTCGCGCAGGTCCCGGGCTGTGACGGCTTCCCGGGCGGTGCCTGTGGGGAGGGCGGCGCGGACGCGGTTGGCGGAAACGACGATGCCGCGGTTGCGCAGGGCGGGGGCGAGGTCGAGGACGGGCCGGATGGCTTCGGCGGCTCCGTCGATCTCTCCGGCGTGGAGGCGGGTCAGGGCAAGGTTGCACTGGGCTCCGGCCTGGTCGCCGAAGGCCCAGTGCGGGTCGTTGTGGTCGGCGAACCCCTCAACGGCTTCCTCGGCCATGGCGACGGTGCCGGTGGTGCCGTCGTGCAGGAGCACCCGGGTTTCCACGGTGTAGTACAGGTGCTTCTTGCCGGGGAAGAGGAGCAGGCCGCCGAGATTGTCGAGGTCGTCGGCCACGACACGGTCGCGGAGTTCGTGCGCGCGGCGGATGGCGGCTTGTGCGGCTTCGGCGTCGCCGAGGAGGGCAGCGGCGCGGGCTTCCAGCCCGGCCAGCCACACGATGACCGTGCCGCGCACGCCGGGGCATTCGGCAGCTCCCTGGCGGGCGTAGTGCAGGGCCTCGGTGGCTTTGTTCGACCAGTAGGTGATGAGCGACTTCAGGCCGTAGGTGAGGGCGATGAGGCCGGGGTGTTCGGCGTGCTGGGCGCACAGGCCGGCGGCGCGGGCCTGGTACATCGCCAGCTTCGCGTCGCCTATGTCGTGCGAGCCCTTGGCCATGTGGAAGGAGAGGATCGCGGCGAGGATGTTGAGCTCGCGGATCTGCGCCGGGCGTGCGACCCGGCCGCTTTCCAGGAGGCGGAACACCTCGTCCTGGGTCCGTGCGATCTCGTCCCAGATCTGCGGCAGGGGGACCCGCGGGTAGTCCTCGACGATCGACTGCACCCGGTCGGCCAGGAGGCCGAGGGTCTCGGGGCCGATCTGGCCTCGTTCGGCTCCCATGACGAAGTCTGCTGCGCGCTGTGCTGCCATTTGTGCCGTCCTTCTCATCTCGTTGAGGACCGTGCCCGGGTCGGCGCGGCCGTCAGGGCAGGGCCCGGGCGGGAGGGCCTGGCTGGTGCTCTCGGGCGCCGGGCTCCACAGCTGCTGGACGGTCAGCCCGAACATGTGGGTGAGCACGCGTCGGGCGTCCCGCTGGGGGTGGCGCTGGCCGTAGTACCAGTACTCGAAGGTCTTCAGAGCGGGCTCAAGCTTCCTGAGGTCGGGGTTGCCCTCGATGTCCGCGAGCTCCCGGGCGGCCTTCCGGAAGTGCGGCAAGAAGGCGGAGTAATCGCGCTGCCCCCGCTCGTCGAGCAGCTTCCGCAGCAGTGTGCGCATTGCGCCCCCCATTGCCGTAGGCCCAGCACGATCCGTGCCTTCGAAAATAGCGTCTGCACCCTCCTAACTTCCCTTCCCGAGCAGGGTTTAGCAGACCCGGGGAAGGTCCGGGGTAACTCCGGGGACTGCCCTCTCAATCCGGGGAAGGTCCGGGGGAGGAATGGGGGTGGAGATGGCTCCCTGCAGGCATCAGGCTCGGACCTCTCGCTTTGCGGAGACGGCCCGTCCGAATCCACGGCGGCGGCCAGAAAGGCGCGGCGTGCTGCGAGCCGCACCGCTGCCGCTCGTCCTCGCAGCAGTCAGACAGCAGAAGGGTCTCTCATGGAGGGGATCTCGGTGATGACCACGACGTGCCGGCGGTCGGTGTACCCCACGGGGTGGGGAGGTCGGCAGTGATTGCCTCCCTCGATGTCAGCAGTCCCAGTGCCGTTGACGCCGGCGAGACTTGGGACGCCGTACGCGTCCCCCTCGGTCTGGGGCTGCAGGCCTGCACGGCGCTCGAGGCCGAAACCCCGGGCAGTGGCGGTACGCCGCTGGTTGACGAGGGTGCTCAGCAGCTTTACTTCTTCGTGCCCGCCCGGCGTCTCGACGGCTCCCGCCTGCCGAAGGAGGCCGTGGTGCTGGGCCGGGGGTCCGCCGTGGTCGTGCCACCTCGCGAGAGCACGGCCTGGGCACCGCACGGGCTGCGCTGGATCCGCTGGGACGACGGTGAGCACGGTCAGGGCGGTCGGTTGACGGATGCCTGCCGGCTGCAGCAGGTCCTCACCCGTCTGACGGCCGGGCACGCCCGCACCGGCGGCCAGAACCGCGGGCGGGCAGGCAAGGCTGCTCTGAAGGGAATCGTGATCCCTCGGGGCGGTCAGGATGAGGACTGGACGTCCGCAGCCGTGGCCCGGTTGCGGGTCGAGTGGCCTCGGGAGGGTTCCTGTGTGGCCGTCGACTGGGATCCGCCCCACCCGCTGCCATCGGACCTGTCCCACGTGTCCTGGGTGTGTGAACGCACCGGGCACGTGACCTCGTCCGAGGACCGGCAGGTGCTGCGGGAGGAGCTGAACCTCTCCAGCCCTGTGCAGGCCATCCGGTGGCTGCACACAAGCCTGAGAACCTTCTCCTCCTTCCTCCCCCAGGAGACCGGCGCGCTGCTTTTGGAATGGGTTGGAGACCACCGGACCCGCGATGCGCAGGTCAAAGCGTGCGGGCGAGGGCGCTCCGTGCGAGTCAGTATCACCGTGGCTGATCGTGAGATGACGTGGCAGGTCAGCCCGAGCATCAGGGGCGACACCACCACCGGACATTCGTCGCCGCGATCGGCAGCATGATGAGCCCGGACGACGACGCCCAGCACGGGCGGGGGCTGCTGCTGGTGGAATCGCTGGCCCTGTGGGGCATGGCATGACCACCACGACCGCGTCCGCCGCCCCCGCCGGGTGGGACACTCCCCTGGCAGCCTGCCAGAACAGCCCGGCCGTTCTGCAGCGCATCCTGACCGTACTGTCCGGCCATCTCACGCCGGCAAGGCCTGCCGTCCAGGAGCGCACGTATGACCTCTTGGAGGAGGTCATGGGCCAGCACGCCGCCCTCCGCCCCGCCCGCATCCCGGCAGTCACCGGCGAGCTGCTGCCCGTCCTGGCAGACCTGCTGCAGACCCGGCACACCTTGTATGCCCGGCATCCCGGGCTGCACACCACCCGCACCCTCATGCACGCCCAGAACGTTCTCGCCGAACGGCAATCGGCACAACCGACGCTCCCGGGCCTGCGGCGCCTGGCCCACATGATCCACACGCTGATCGAGCTCACCGACAGCACGCCCTGATCACAGCAGCACCGAGCTGCAGCACCCTTCGTCCGCATCCCCTGAGAGAGGCGTCATGTGATGGCCGGCCGGGCCTTTCATTCCATCAAAGCTCACACCACGCAGCTGACCGCACGGGAAACCTCGGTGATCCAGCAGGTCGCCCACGGCCTGAGCAACGAAGAAGTGGGCAAGGCCCTGGGCGTGCAGCCGGGGACGGTCACCCGCCACCTGAGCTCCATCGGTGACAAGCTGCTCGCGCGCAGCAGACCCGTCAAGGTCCATGCCGCGATCGTGACGGGTGCGCTGCAGCCACCGGAGCCGCTCGTCCTGCCGTGGGAGATCACCGAGGAGGAGCGCCGTGCCTGGCAGGCGGTGGCCACCCGGGCCAGGCCCCGGCAGATAGCCCGTTTCCTGGGGCTGTCCGAACTCGAAGCATCCCTGCGCATCCAGGCCCTGATGGCCCGGGCCGCAGCCCGCAACACCGGGCACCTGGTATGGCTCGGGCACGCCTACCAGGTGCTGGATGTCACGCACACCGTCATGCCGCCGGACGAGTAGACCATCCGGCCCCAGCACCTGCACGCGGCCCGGGCCTGTCGGCCCGTCCCCAAGTCGCTTCCTGTCCCTCCTCTATCTCCCGGTGGCGCTGTCCGCTGCTGTCACCCGGTCCACCCCGTATGGAGCCAGCCGCAATGTGTACCCCTGCATCCAAGGTCGCCCTCTTCGATCTGGACGGCACGCTGACCGATCAGCGCACCGCCTTCGCGCGCTGGGCGGGCGAGTTCAGCGCCTGCCACGGCATACCGCTGGAGGACATTCATCAAGCCGACCGTGAACTCGGGGAGATGCGGCATGAGTTCTTCGCTGCGCTCAAGGAGTCCTTCGCTCTCCCGGCCTCCGTTGAGGCGCTGCACCGGCAGTACCGGCGGCGGTCGGCCGAGCTGGTGCCCTACCGGCCGGCGGTTGGTGCTGCTCTGGACCGGTTGATGGCGGGCGGCTGGCGGCTGGGGGTGGTGACCAACGGGGCCCCGGCCGCCCAGCGGCTCAAGCTCCGCACAGCCCGGCTCTCCTCCTACTTCCCGCAGGCCGTCGTGGTCTCCGGTGAGTACGGGGTGCGCAAGCCCGACCCGGCGCTGCTGCACATCGCTCTCGATGCCCTCCACGCCGGTGACGGGCCCGCGGTGATGGTCGGGGACGAGCTCGAGACGGATGTCCTTGCCGGTATGCGTGCCGGGCTGGACACCGTATGGATCTCCAGTGAACCCCTCGCTGGCACCGCTGTCACCGGATCTTCTCCCACGCACACCGCCCTCTCCGTCGTGGAGGCTGCCGACTGGCTGCTGTCCACCGCCTACCGACCCGCAACCCGCGGCCGGACACGCCCCGGCGCTCCGGTCCCGGTCGGCGCCTTGCGCACCTGATTCCCCGCTTCTTCGATCCGGCTGGAAGCCCCAAGTCCTGCTTCGCGCTGGCAGGGCCCGAACCACCAGACGGCGCACCACCCCCGCACCCTCGTGCCCGGTCATCCGTGCCGCGGTGCGCCCCAGCGCATCCGTCACACACCAACCTTCAAGGAATACGTCATGCCTGCACCACGCCTGAGGCCCCCGCCCACCCCTGCCATATGCCTGATCGTGTTCCACCTGAAGCCGCTGGTCTGCCTGGCGCTGGACCGGGTGGGGGTAGTTGCTGGTGCGTGAGCGGGCGCTGCGTGTGCTGGTGATTGCCTCGACTGATGGATTCGCTGGTGCTCTGGCCTTGAGCGGGGCGGCGGTGCGGGTGCTGGAGCTCAACCGGCACCTGACCGAAGGCGGCTTGGGCGTGCAGGTCGAGGTCCTGCTCTATGACCCCAGCCCCGGCCCCGGGCCTGCGCCAGTCACCGGCTGGCCCTTCCCCTGCACCCGCCTCTCCCCCGAGGACTACTTCAGCTTCGAACGCCTGCGGCACCTGGTGCTCGAGCGGCGTCCGGAGGTGCTCGTCGTGAATGACAGTGCCCTCGTGGTGCGCTGCGGGCGGCAGCTCGCCGACCTCGTGGGGGCGTCGCTGGTGCATGAGATGCACGCCGTCGAGCAGGGCACCGGCCGGCCGGGCAGAGGCCCGGGTGGGCCGGGTGGGGTGCAGGCGGAGGCGATCTGGCTGGCGGATGCGGTGGTGGCTCTGACCGGCCGGGATCTGCGGCACGCGGTGGATGCCGGGGCCGGGCAGGTGAGCATTGTCCCCGCCGGTGCCGCCCCCGGGCGTGTGTCCGGGGGCTGGGTGAAGGACGGTCCGGTGGTGATGGCCGCTGACTTCACCCGCTCCGGCAATGCCCAGGCCCTCCTGACGCTCCATGCGCGCCTGCCGCAGGACATACCGGTGGCCGTCTACGGCCGCTTCCCCCGGAGCCTGCCGCCAGCCGTGCCCAGGTTCGAGCTGCAGGGGCCGGTTGCTGACCTCGGCACGGTGCTGGCGGGGGCGTCTGCCGGGATCGCCTGCCACAGCGAGGCCTGCGGGATGCGGGCCCAGGTCCTGGCCTACATGGCTGCAGGAGTGCCGGTGATCGCCACGCCCCAGGCACTGGCCGGGTTCCCCCGCACGTGGTCCTTCGCGCTGGTCTCCGAGCAGTCCGCCATGGCCGACCTCCCTCGCCTGCTCACGCGGTTGCACGGGCATCCGTCGCGGGCCCGGGCGCTGGGCCGCCGCGGCCGGCGCCTGGCCGAAGGCCCCCTGTCCTGGGCCCATGTGGCCACCCGGGCAGCCTCCGCCTACCGCGCGGTGCGCCCGACCCGAGCCGGAACCCAGCCCCACCCCGGCCTCCGCATGCTGGCCGAACAGCCCGCCACCAGCGAACAACCGACCGGTCACGAACCAGCAGCCGACAGCGCTGCACTGCGCGCCGCGCCCCGACGTGAGGGGGTGAGGGTCCGGTGACTGCCGTTCCCACGGTGATTGATCCGTACCGGCTGTGTGCCGCTCCCCGCGGGGGTGCCACGGCGCATCCGGGCCGCCGCCGGATGCCACTGGGGGGTGTGCACCGGGTGCCGTGCGGTATCGAGTGGAATGCCGTCAGAGTCCCCGCGCAGGACGGCATGCGGGCGCTGGCACGGCTCGGAGCGGACCCCGGACCCGTCCTCGCCGGCATCGGCGGCGCCTGGACCTTCCTCATCTCCCTCACCCCCACCCTGGCCTGGAAGGAACTGCCCGGCGCCCGTCTGATGCGCAACGGCGCAGTCCTGGAACTGCCGCTCCCCAGATCACAAGCGTCGGGCAGGGACCTGCACTGGATTGTCCGCCCCGGCGGCACCACCGACCCCAACAAGCTCTACAAGGCCCTGGCCACAACCCGGCCAGTGCCGCCCCGCCGCACTGCCTCCCCAGGGCGAAAGGCCAGGCGATGACCCGGCCGCCGTCCGGAGTCGAGGCTGCCGTGCCACACGCCGCATGGTGCTCGGCGGTCCTGGCACGGGTGCTGTCGCCGGGTGAGGTGCAGGCAATGGAGGCGGCCCGGTTCATCAGCTTCCCCCACCGCACCGTGATCACGCTCATCGCTCACGGCAGGACCGCGCCGGAGACCGCCGAGGCGCTGCAGCTCAAGCCCTCCACCATCCGCTCCTACCTGGCCACCGCGGCGCGAATGCTGGAGTCCTCCCGGCGGATGCCCGCGCTGGTACATGCCGCCTACAGCCACCCGTCCTTCCCCGCCCCGCCGCGCAGCGAGGAATGCGCGCCGAAGCTGAGCCCCGGCGAACGGATCGTGCTGCTCCACCACGTCAGGGGCCGCCCCTGTCCCGGCAGCGGGACACTGCTGAGCAAACTGAACGCCCGCACCCCCGCCCATGCCATCCACCTCGCCTGGCAATTGGGGCTCCTCAGCGAGCGCTCCCCGTCAGTACGCCCTCCCCCAGACTCGCCGCCCTGCCTCCCCCCGTGCCCGGGGTAGGCCCCCTGGCCTGTCCGAGCAGACGGCGGTGCCCTGCGCGCAGCGGCCCATGACCTCCCCCTTTCCTTCCCCCTATCCCAGATGCGTCGGCACCCGAGGAGCGTTCCAGGCATGAGCAGTACCCGATCCGTCCCACCGGCCCCCTCCTCCAGTAGCAGGGACGTTCGTTCCGCTGCTGGCAGGGCTCTGGTGGAGGCTTTGCGGTCGAGTGGCACCCATCCGATCCTGCGCGTGGCCCCCGGCGGGGAGAGCCCCGCGGTGACCGTCACGATTCCCGCGCACGGCTCGCCCCACCTTCTGCTCGCCCCCGCCAATACCGACAGCCTGCTGCCGGTGGAGAGTCTGGCTGTTGCCCTGCACAGGGTGCTGGAGCGTCACGAGATCCGGGCGCATGTGCGTACGGTCGTGGCGGTCGAGCCTGCCCTGGAACTCGCCTTGGAGACGGCGGGGGACGCCGAACGGCTTGCCGCCCTGATCGGCGGCCACCTGACCGAGGCCCAGGCCGCCGCCCGCCAGCTGCGCACCGCCTGCTCCCAGGCCGGCATCACAGCCGGAGATGTGCGTGCGGTCGAGGACCGCATCGAGATCGGCGCGCTGGATGCTGAGGACGCCGGGCGCTTGTGCCGGTTGCTGGGCAGGGAGGGCGAGGAGCTGTGTCTGGACAGCCGGGAGGCTGTCGACGCGCTGGCCGACCGGTTGCTGCCTCTCCTGGAGCAGGCGACCGGCGGGTTCATCGATGCCATGGCTGATTCCGCCTGCTCCACCTGCTCCCGTCCCGACCGGATCATCCTCGGCCACGCCACCCCGGCCCAGGCCCGCCGCCTCGCTGACACCATCCGCACCGCTCACACCACAGGAGAAGCGCCGTGAACCACACAGCAGCCTCGCCGATCCCCGCCATCGCTCGCGTCGGCCGGCCGGTGTACGTCATGCGCCCAGCCGAGAAGAGAGACCAGATCGCCGTCGCCGGCCTGATCGGCTCCCGGCTCGAGTTCCTCGACCTGCTACCACCAGCCAAGACCGAACTCGAAGAGCAGCGTGACCAGGTGATGCAGCTCCTTGCCTTCGGCGCTGCCGAGGACGGGCAGCCGCGGGTGTGGCTACTCACCGAGGACACCCACCCCCTCGGGGTCACCACCCTCCTGCCCGATACGCCCGCCTGGGGATGGACCCCCGAACAGCAAGGCGAAGCCGCCCTCACCATCGGAGCGATGTTCACCAACCCCGAGCACGACCGGCTGGGCCGCCTGATCACCTGGTGGACGAGCGACTACGCCGCCCGCCAAAGCGCCCCTGTGACATGGGTGCGCGGCCACACCCGCTCCGACCACGTCATGCGCTACGCCCGCGACACCATCGGCTGCGACGTCGCCGGCACCGTCCTGCACAACGCCCGCCACGTCCACCTCCTGCAGCGCCCCGCCCGCCACATCCCCCACCTCCACGCCCTCATCACCGAATCCCTGTGAAGTCCCGGCCGGTTACGGCGCAACAGCCGCCTACCACATCCTCAAGGACTGCAACCCGCATGAATCCGACGACAGTGCCCGATCCATGGGCCGACCACGGGCACCAGCGGGCCCTGGCCGAAGCCGCACACACCCCTGGCGATCCGTTCTTCTGGGACGCGTACGACAGCTACGGGCCCGGGCCGGAGGTCCTCGGCCCTGTGCGCGGCCGCCAGGTCGTCGACGTCGGCTGCGGCACCGGACTCGTCGTCGCCCACCTCGTCCAGGAGCACGGCGCCGACGGCGTGGGCGTGGACAGCTCCCCGACCGCCACCACCCTCGCCCGCCGCCGCTTCAGCCACCTGCCCCGGCTGCAGTACGTGACCGAGGACGCCGTACGCCACCTCGCGCAGCAGGCCGGTGCCTATGACGTGTGCATCTCGCGTTTCGGGGCCCTGTGCTTCACCGGCCCCTCCCGGATGCTGCCCGCGGCCGCAACAGCCCTGCGGCCCGGCGGCCGGCTGGTGATCTCCACGATGGCCGAGCACGCCGACGGCACCCCGGCCCTCGCCTACCCCCAGCCGTCGCCTGCCCTGCTGCCCCAGCACGACGGCACCACCGTGGCACTCCCCCGCTGGGTCCTCAGCCAGCACCTGTGGACGTCCCTGCTCGAACGGGACTTCACCATCCAGCACCTCGCCCACCTGGCCAACCCCGCACACCCCCAGGCCGCCGCAGTACCCGCCCTCCTCATCTGCGCTCTGCGCCGCTGACACCACGCCCGCCCCTCATGCACTAGCCCAGTCCACCCGGAGCGCAAGGACATGCCCATGACCTCTGGCACCACCCCGGCAAACCCGGCTGCCGCAACAGCACCTGCTCCCACGCGCGCACCGCACGGGAGACGAGCGCTGCTCACGCTGGCAGGGCTGCTCGCCGTCACCCTCGCCGCCCCCTTATGGGTCGCGATCACGCAGTTCGTAGGCCTCTGCGGGCTGATCGACAGCGAACCGTCGGCCCGCTGGGCACCTGCGGTCCCGTCGGGCAGTTCCCTGGCAGCCGGCCTGTGGCTCCTCCGCATCCTCCGCGCCCACACCACCCGCTGGCGGACCTACCTGGCACTGCCCTTGATCACCACGGCGTGCCTGACGCCCCTCCTGCCCTCAGAAGCCGGGGGTGCCGTGTTCAATCTGTCCTTCGTGGCACTGGCCGGATGGCTCACCCTCGCCGTCCTGCACCAGCAGGGGATCCCGCCGCGGCAAGTCCTCAGCAGCCGCCGCCCACGCGCTTCCTTAGACCAGCGGTTCTGGGCCTGGTCCACTTCCATGACAGGGCTGATCGGCGCTGCGTGGCTGAGTGTGCGGGCCGGTAACGTGCTCATCGATCATCTGCCGGGCCTTCTGCCCTCGATGACGACTACCCAGGACGACGTGCTGGGGCACACCAAGGGCCTGCTGTATCCCCTGACCAACTTCGTCTACACCAGCGTGCTGGAGGAACTGGTCATCGTCGGTGCCGTCACTGTCCTCGCCCGCACCGCCGGCCGTTCTCTGTGGGCGGTGTATGCGTTCAGCGTGGGCATGCGCGTTGCCGTTCACCTCTATATGGGCGTCCCCGCGATCGCGATGGCCGTCCTGGGGGCAGCATGTCTCTTCCTCTACCTGCGCTACCAGCGCCTGCTCTCTCTCCTGCTCGCCCATCTGTACTTCGACACCCTCGGATTCCTGTACAGCGCCCCGTGAGGCCCTGAAGGCCAGCTTGTCCCGGGCACGGCCGTGGCCCGCGGACGGTCGTGCCTCATAGAGCCCATCCAGCTCTCTCGCCCTGGCACTCGCCGCTTTGGAGGATCTCGTGAACGTACCCGGGCCCGATACTTTCCGCGTGGTCTCGTGGAACCGTGAGCACAATGGCATCGGCCGTGACGGGAGTGACGACCGCTGGCACCTGGGCGTGGACCTCCTCGCCCGCCTGAAAGCCCACGTTGTACTACGGCAGGAACTGACCGGTGCCCACCGCAACGGCGGGCGCGCACTGTGGGCCGAAGCCTCCCGCCTCGGCCGGCGGATCCCTTTCCTCGTCGGTGCCACCCCCGAGTCTCCCAACCGCACCGGTGTCTTCCTCGACCCGGCCCTGTGCGAGCCGGCCGCCTGCTACGAGCACGTCACCGGGATGTGGCACCCGGTCTGCAACCCCGTCGTGCGCCTGGACGGTACGGCGCGGCCGCTGTCGCTGGCCTCCTTCCACCTGTGCTCCCACGACCCCGCCCGGCGGGCGACCGAGGCCAAGCGCCTGACCACGCTGGGCAAGCCCGGCATGTCCGCGATCATCGGCGGCGACACCAACAGCTACCCTCACCGCCCGGACGAAGCGGACTGGCTGCCCGACTGGTCCACCATCAGCGACCGCAGCCACTTCGAACACCGCACCATCACTGCCGCCGACGGGCAGCGGGTCAGTGACACCATCCCGGACGAGATCCTCGCCGGCGAGCACCATGGCCTCCCGCCCGTCTTCGTCGAGCTCGGGTACTACGCCGCCACCGCGCTCGAGCAGCCGCAGGCACTGACCGCAACGGCCTCGCTCTGGCGCACCGACCAAGGCCCCCGGCAGCGGATCGACCGCATTTACGCCACCCCTGACGTCGCTGCCGCCCTCACCCGCCTCGAGGTCATCGACACCGACGAAGTACGGGAGGCCTCCGACCACGCCGTGGTCGT
This sequence comes from Streptomyces roseifaciens, assembly GCF_001445655.1. Classification (NCBI taxonomy): domain Bacteria; kingdom Bacillati; phylum Actinomycetota; class Actinomycetes; order Kitasatosporales; family Streptomycetaceae; genus Streptomyces; species Streptomyces roseifaciens. The sequence continues at coordinate 2,464,751 of NZ_LNBE01000003.1, read as the reverse complement.
CGCCGACTTCAGCCTCGCCGCACTCCGCCACGCCCTGACCACCTCGGCACCACATGCCGCCTGAACCGGAATGCAGAGTCCAGATGACACATCCGCCGGAACTTCCCCGCATCCCCCGCTACCAGCGCCTGAGCCCCTCCGCCGCCAAGGCCTTCGCCGCACAGGTGACCACCGCCTACGACGTGCACGCCTGCCATGTTCTCTCCGCTGCCTTGCGCCAGGTGGTCACCCCGGAAAGTATCGGCTGGCCGGCGGACACTGCTGACATTGCCACTGCATCCCTTGAATACCGGGACCGGGCTCACGCCGTGAGGATGCTGTCGAAGCTGTGGGAGCTCGACGCACGGCGGCGCTGCAGCTCCTGCACGATGGCGCAGCCGCGCTCCTGCACGCCCTCCCCCACCGCCCCTGAAGCGATCACCCTGTTGAACGTGACGCTCAACGGACCGAAGGGACGTCGCCCATGGCCCTGCTCAACCAGGACTCCGACGAGAACCCCACCCCGGGGCCGCCCAGAACGACCGAGGCCCAGTACGTGGCCAGCCGCAGCGCGCTGTGGAGCGGCGTATCGGCTCTGTTCACCGACGGCCGCGGCCGTGTGGTCCTCGAGGACGTCGACTACCGTCCCGCACGCCTGCTTCCCGGCGGCGCCATCGACGCCGGAGAAGCACCCTCCCTGGCCGTCGCGCGCGAGGTCCGCGAGGAACTCGGCCTCACCCGCACGTTCTCTCGCGCCCTGGCCGTCGACTGGGTGCCTCCCGGGGCCCCTGGCTACCCGCAGGGGTTTCCCGGCGAGGTGATCTACGTGTTCGACGGCGGGATCCTGGCCGAGGGCGACTTCGCCCGGATCCGTCTGCCGGAGCGGGAGGTCACTGGCGTCCGCTGTGTCGAGCCAGCGCTCCTCCCCCACCACATGGGCCCAGGCAACGCCCGGCGCGCCCTGGCCGCGCTCCACGCGCGGATCAACGGCACCGGCCCCGCGGTCCTCGAAGACGGCCGTTCCATCTCCCCGACGTGCCTGGACGACCTCGAGGTGCTGCGCACCCCACGCAAACCCCAGCTCTGGCCCTGGCACACCGGTCCCGCGCCGGACGAGCTGCAGGTCCGGCAGTCCTGGGGCTGGCTGTTCTCGGAGGACGGCCGGGGCCTCGTCCTCATCGGCCAGGACACCGGCTCGGCGTGCCTGCCCGGCGGCACGGTCGAGCCGGCTGATCACGACGATCCGGCACGAACGCTCCGGCGGGAGGCGTGGGAGGAGGCCCAGGTGCGCATCAGCGATCCGCTCTACCTGGGCTACCTCCATGACGACACCGGCAGCCAGCCCTGCGCCCGGGTCCGGTACGCGGCCGCGATCACCGACTGGGAGCCACCGAGCCTCGACGAGGCCACCGGCCAGACCTACACCCGGCTCCTGGCCACGCCCGAGCAAGCAGCACAGCTCTTCGACTGGGACAGCCAGGCCGCCCCCCAGCTGGCCGCCGTCCGCGCCGCCCGGGAAGAGCTCGGCCTTCCGGCTCCCGTCCGGCAACAGCTCACCGAACTCCCATCCCACCGGCCCATCCAGAGCCCCGCGGTTCGGTAGCACTGCATGGCTGGAATGAGCGCTGCCATGGCCGTGCTGCGCAACTGCCCGGACACGGTTCGCGTCGGTTCCTCGACGAGAAGCACGCCCGTGAGGAGGGGGGAAGCAGCGGTGGACCTTGGCGAGATGCAGCAGCGAGCGGTCGAGATTCACGATCTGTACGACGCGCTGAACCGCCGCGAGCGGCGCGTCTGGCGGCGCGACGAATTCCTGCTCGGTTTCGTGGGAGACGTTGGCGACCTGGCCAAACTGATCATGGCCGAGGAAGGGGCGCGGCAGGTCCCGGGAGGGCGCGCGGCTCTGGAGCACGAGCTGGCCGACTGCCTGTGGTCGGTGCTGATCCTCGCCCACCTGTACGGCATCGACCTGGCCGGCGCATTCCGGCGCACGATGACAGAGCTGGAGGAGTCGATTTCGGCGCAGCTGGCCGGCACCGGTGAGCTGGCGTGATCCTCGCCGCGATGGGAGAGCCGGTAGGCGGGCCGCAGCGGCGGCCGATGGATCTCGGCGCCTACTCCGCCCGGGCGCAGCGTGGTCCCTGTTTCGTGTGTGCCTTCCTTGCCGAGGACGCGGCCTTCGCTCACGAGATGGTGTTCGAAGATGACGAGCATGTGGCGTTCCTGGACCGGTGGCCGACGGTGCCGGGGAAGGTTCTCGTGGCGCCGAAGGCGCATGTCGAGCACGTGGTCCGTGACCTCGACGAGGCCGCGTACCTGCGGCTGATGCGGGTGGTGCGCGCCGTGGCTCTGGCGGTGGAGCGCGTCTTCACGCCGGAGCGGACGTATCTGCTGTCGCTGGGCAGCCAGTGCGCAAATGCGCACGTGCACTGGCATATCGCCGGACTGCCGGGAGGGCTTCCGTACGAGCGGCAGCAGTTCCACGCGTTGATGACCGAGCACGGCGTCCTGGAATACACGCCGCAGGAGCGGGCCACGATGGCAGCATGCCTGCAGCAGGAACTCGCGGAGCTACTGTGACCGGGACGGGAGGGTGCAGGTGGCCGACGGAACGAAGGTGGGATTGTTCGACCTCGACGACAGCCTCGTGGATCGTGCCGGCACGTACGCGAGGTGGGCGGCGGAGTTCTCCAGGGAACACGGGGTGCCGCTCGACTGGCTGCTGGAGACGGATCTGACGTACTCCTCCCGCAGGCTCGCCTTCTTCCAATTGGTGAAGGACACGTTCGACGTGCCGGGCACCGTCGACGTGCTTCATGCCCAGTACCGGCGCCGCATGCCGCAGCTCATCCAGCCTGCCCCCGAGGTGTGTACGGCGCTCAGTGCGCTGCGCGTGGCCGGGTGGAGGCTCGGCGTCGTTACTAACGGGATGGCCGACAACCAGACGGCGAAGCTCCGCCGGGCGGGCCTGTATGACCTGGTGGACACCGCCGTGATCTCTGAGAGTGCCGGTGTGCGCAAGCCGGACCCGCGGATCTTCCATCTTGCCCTCGCTGCTCTCGGTGCCGAACCGAGCCCGCGTGTCGTCATGGTCGGCGATTCCCTCACGGCAGACGTGGGCGGGGCACTGGCAGCCGGGTTGTCGGCCGTATGGATCTCCAATAACCGTCCCCTGCCGGGGGACGGACCGCAGCCGCACCGGACAGTCGCCACCGTCTGCGACGCCCTCGCACTGATGCTCACGGAGAGCCGACCATGAAAGCCCTTACGGGCACAGTGGACACCCGGCTGGCGGTGCTGCGTGGCAACTCCGGGTCCGGCAAGACCACCACCGCCCGTGCGGTCCGCGAGCGCTACGGCAGTGGCCTGGCGATCGTGAGCCAGGACATGGTGCGCCGGGAGATCCTGTGTGAGTCGCACGGTCCGGTTCGGGCAACGCCCGGGCTGATCGACGTCATCACCCGCCAGTGCCTGGACGAGGGCTTCCACGTGGTCCTCGAGGGGATCTTTTCCGCTGCCCGGTGGGGTGAACTCCTTCACCGGCTGGCCGCCGACCATCGTGGGACGAGCCGGTTCTTCTACTTCGACCTGTCCTTCACCGAGACGCTGCGCCGGCACGCCACGCGGCCGGAAGCCTCGGAGTTCGGCGAGAGCGAGATGCGGGAGTGGTACCGGCCGGCTGATCTTCTCGAGGGCATGACCGAGACGCTGATCAAGCAAGGCAGCACGTTGGAGGAGACCGTCCGCACGGTCATGACCGAGACCGGGCTGGAGCAGCAGCTTGCCCGGTGAACGCAGACCGACCGAGGCATAGGGAGGTGCGGTGAGCGACTTCTACTGTGACGAGGCACTCAGTGGGCGGACGCCCGTGAGGGTGGTTGCCGAGACGGCCACGGTGCTCGCATTCGAGCACACCAAGCCGTTGTGCCCCGTGCACATCGTGCCCAAGCAGCATGTTCCGTCGCTAATCGACCTCGGTGATCACGGTGAGAAGGTGATCGGCGAGGCGATGGCCGTGGTGCGCGAAGTGGCGGCCCGGGTGTGTGAGGAGCACGGCGCGGCCTCGGTGGTGACGAACGTGGGCAGCTACGAGAACGGGTTCTGGCTCAGCTTCTGTGGTGCGGCCACGCGGAGTGAGGGGGCCAGGTAGCGGGTGGACCAATGCCGGTGGCGTGAATGAAACGGCGGTCAGTCTCCCGCCCTTGCTGCCGACCGCTTGCTGAGGAACTGCTTAGCTGCCTCAACCGCTTCCCTGTTGAGTTCCTCGAAAGGGACTCTCCAGTCCTCCTCCCAGCCGTCCAGGTTGTGCGCGCAGTGGACAAGGGGTTCCAGCTCTTCGGGGTAGCCGAGGTCATAGGCGATGTCTGCCCAGATGAGGTGGGTGCCGGCGGCGGGATCCAGGGATCCGTCGGCCATCTGACCGGCGACCCAGTAGGCCATCGCCCACTTCGCGGCCCGAGGGTCAGCGGGCGGGTGGAAGAGCAGTCCCAACTCCTCCAGCACCTGGTCGAAGAGTGCCGGAGCCTCGGGCTCTTCGCTCCTGAGGAGACCGGCCAGCATAGCGAGGGAGGGACTCTCAACCCCGGCAATCAGAGCGTTCAGCCCTGCCTGGATGAGCTGTTCAGACCCGACGTGCCTACCGAATGCCCTCTCGCGCGCGATGTGGCTGAGCTGCTTGAGAGCGTCGTCGCGGGTCATCACAGTCTTCTCAATCGGCATCTGGGAGAAGGAGGTTCGCACATTCGCAGACGGTGCTGCCATCGACTTCCTCCCGCCTGGTCCGGTGATCAGGACATGAGAACCCGTTTCCGCAGGAGGGCGAAGCCCGCGCGACCGAACATCTGGCGCTTGAGCATCTTGATGCGGTTGACATGCCCTTCGACGACGCCCGAGTTCCAGGGGAGAGTGAGGCCGGCGACGACGGCGTCACGGTCGCGGTCGATGCCCGCAGCGAGGGCGTGGAGGCTGGGGAGGTTGTCCTGTCTGACGGCATCAAGCCAGTCCGGCAGTCGCTCGCCCTGGCGCTCGGTGAGCATGGTCACGAAGGACCGGACGTGCCTGGTGAGTGCGTCGATCTCGCGGCAATTGGCCCGGACCTTCTTCAGGTGGAGGTGTTCGGTCTCGGAGAGGGTTCCCGGGCGGCGGAGGATCCATCCGGCGACGGCCTGGGGCGAGGGCTGCCGGGCTGTCACGGGCCGTGGCGAGGTGCGTTTCAGGCGGAGGTAGGCGCGAACGTGCTGGTAGCTGCCCTTGTAGCTGAGCGGCACGATCTCTTCCCACAGTTTCCAGGCGTCGGCGTTCCGGCAGGTGAACCGTCGGACCCGCAGCTGGAGTACGACACTTCGTCCCGCACTCGGGACATCAGCAGGAAACCGCAGGTAGGAACCGTGAACCCGGGCAGACCACGCTCCACAACCCGGACACGAGGCACCCGCGGCTGTGCACCGCACATCAACACGCACTATCGCGATGTTCACGTCTACCGACAGCACCGCGACGTCCGCGATCGACGAGAACAACAACTCGTCCAGCCGGAGCAAGATCTCAGTCACAGCACCGAACTGTCAGCCCAGTCACTCGCGCCACTGCTCGATTTGAGGCAACTTCCCGAGGTGCCACAAGGGGTTCAATCGTCACTCACAGTGCTCGGACCACACAACCTGAGCCAGAACCCATTCTCGTGAACAGAGCCAAGGAATCGAAGCACTGGCACGTCCACGTGGTGCACCGGGGAGATCCGAGCGAGGGACGCCTGTGACCGCACTGCGCCGGCGTTCAGCCGGAGAGCCTGCGGCCGGGGTCAGTGCTCGGGCTTGGGGGGCCGCTGCAGGAGCAAGGTGGCAGCCTCGTCGAGGGTGATCTTCTCGTGCAGCAGTGCGGTGACGACGCTCGTGATGGGCATGTCGACGTCGTGGGCGTGGGCGAGGCCGAGAATCGCCTGAGCGCTCTTGACGCCTTCGGTGGTCTGCCGGGTGGCGGCGGTGGCCTGGGCGACGGTCAGGCCACCGCCGAGGTGGGTGCCGAAGGTGCGGTTGCGGGAGAGCGGGGAGGAGCAGGTGGCCGCCAGGTCGCCCAGGCCGGCGAGCCCGGCCAGGGTGGCCGGGTGGGCGCCCAGGGCAGTGGCCAGTCGGGTGGTCTCGGCCAGACCGCGGGTGATGATCGTGGCTGTCGTGTTGTGGCCCAGGCCCATGCCGGTGGCGATGCCGACGGCGAGGGCGATGATGTTCTTCACGGCGCCGCCCAGTTCGCACCCGATGACGTCGGTGCTGGTGTAGGGCCGGAAGTAGGGGGTGTGGCAGGCGGCTTGGAAGCGGCGGGCGGCCTCTTCGTCGGGGCAGGCGATGGTGGCGGCGGCGGGCTGGCCGGTGATGACCTCGCGGGCAAGGTTCGGGCCCGACAGCACCGCGATGCGGCCCGCGGGCATACCGGTGGTTTCGCTGATGATCTCGCTCGCGCGCTTGCCGGTGCCCTGCTCGATGCCCTTCATCAGGGACACGACTACGGTGTGCGGGCCGATGCGCGGCGCCTAGGCGGCGAGGTTGTCCCGCAGGGACTGGGCGGGGATGGAGAGCACGAGGTAGTCCGCCCCGTCCAGCGCTGCAGCCGGATCAGTCGTCGCCGCCAGAGCCGGCGGCAGTTCGACGTCCGGGAAGTAGCCGGGGTTGCGGCGATGGGTGTTGATCCCTTCGGCGACCTCGACCCGGCGGGCGTGCAGGACAACGTCGCTGCCGGCGTCCGCCAGCACCTTGCCGAGCGCGGTCCCCCAGGACCCGGCCGAGAACACCGCTACCCGGGCGGGGCGCCGCTGGCTGGTTGTGGTGGGCAACAGGGGGGCCTCACGTCTCCGTCCTCACCGCGACCGAGCACTGGATTCTGTGTGCGCTCGGGCGAGGTGTTCAAGTGCTTCGGTCACATCGTCCACCGTGTGGTCGGGGGGCGGGAGGCTTTGTGGCCATGTGCGTCCGCGGCGGATCCAGATGGTGTGCAGCCCGGCCTTCTTGGCTCCGCCGATGTCGGCTTCGAAGGAGTCGCCGATCATCCAGCCGCCGTCGGCGATGTCGCGGCCGCAGCGGGTAGCCGTGTGGGCGAAGAGGTCCGGGTCCGGCTTGCGGATTCCTTCAGCCTCCGAAATGCACCAGCCGTCAAGGTAGCGGGTCAGGCCCGTGTGTTCGAGCACCGCGCCTTGTGTGCATGTCAGCCCGTTGGTGACCACGCCGACCGTCCATCCGCAGGCGCGCAGCTTGGCAAGGTGGATCAGAACCGCCGGGCCGCAGTGCATGTGGCGCGGGTTGCGGTCCTGGTAGGCCCGGTGCAGTTCCCCCGGTGTGGGTGTGAGGCTGAAGTGGTTCCGCACCTCAGCGAAGAAGCGTTCGCGGGGGGTGAGGCCGTCGTTGTCGGTGGTGATCAGCCATGCGACGGCACTCGTCTCGAGGCAGTGTTCGAGGACGAAGTCGTGCGCCCATCGGGCGAGAGCCGCTTCGCGGCTGACGGCGGTGTTGTCCAGGTCCAGCAGCAGGCGTTGCGGTGGTGCTGGGCGGTGGGGGCGGTCGGCGGTATGTCCCCTCGGTGGACGCACGAGGGGACCATAGCGGCTGGCGCTCACTTCCGCGGCCGGCTCAGGGGTGATGGGTCAGATCGTGTGACTGACTCTCTGGCGCGGCGCAGAACTGCCGAGCACCGCGCAGCGTGGTGCGCAGTTTCCGCTGGGTTGCCCGGCTGTCGAGGCGTACGTCGAGGGCGCCGGGTAGTGTGCTGTTGGCCCGCAAGCCTGTGGGTAGCCGGGAGGCGTCGAGTCCGTCTCGCCTGGCGATGAGGACGCCGAGCGCGTAGCGGCTCAGAGCGTCGGTGCCTGCGAGATGGTGGATGCCGGACGCGTCGCACGAGGCCAGTTCCAGAAGTGCGGCGGCCAGGTCGGCGACATGCACTGGACAGCGGATGTCGTCGGTGAACAGGGTGCCGTCGCGAGTACTCGCAGCGAGTTCGTGCACGGCACGTTCATGCTCGGACCGCCCGTAGCCGATGATCAGCGACGTGCGGGCGACGACGGCATCCGGATACACGGCAAGGACCCCGGTCTCTGCCGCCGCCTTCGCCGCCCCGTCCGGGGTGACCGGGTCTGGGAGACAGGTCTCGTCGCAGTGGGCCCGGGCGCCGGAGAAGTTCCCTGTCAAGTCCATCTGTTCAGCTTGGGGGCCTGCAGCTGACACCCGTGCCTGGTCATGTGGCCAGCTCTCGCCCACGGACGCTGAGGTGGTGGGTCCTGCCTCACTACGGCGCGCCCGAGCGCCCCCTTGGGCCCTCCATGCGCCCCTGGGGCTTGTGCCAGAGCTCTGGAGCCGTGCTTGCGGCGGCAGTACGTTTTCCGGCCAGACCAGTCGGCTAGGGATCGCCACATGCCCGCTTGGCTGTGGCACACAGGTGATTCGGGGGCCCGTGTATGCGCTGTTTGGTGAAGGTTCCTGTTGAGGGCACTGAGCCCATTCACATGGAGGTTGAGGTTGACCCGGCGGGGGTGGACAGGGTTTCCCGGGCAGGGGACGTGATCGCTACGGCCGCGGAGAGCTTGCAGGAGGCTGTGGGACGGATACGGCCGGTGGCCGAGGCTTTTCTCTCGGGGGTTCGGGACATGACGCGTATGCCGGAGGAACTGACGGTCGAGTTCGGCGTGAAGCTGACGGCTGAGGCCGGCGTCGTCATCGCCAAGGCCGCGAGTGAGGGCCACTTCACCGTCAGCATGAAGTGGAACCACGCCACATCGTGACCACGTACGAGGAGGAGTACGCCGAGTTACTGGTGCGTGTGGAAACTGTGTCTGGGGCCCCTGCGGGGGGAGGACTGCTTCTCTCGGCCGACACCATGGTCACATGCGCCCATGTGGTGAACACGGCGCTCGGGCGGGACAAGAGGGCACAGGACCGGCCCCTGGGCCCGGTGACGGTGTCGTTCCCGCTGGCTGCCGCTCGTCCGTCTTCGCGGGCAACAGTCCGGGAAGACGGCTGGTGCCCCATCGCCGCCGACGGCTCGGGGGACATCGCTGTGCTGGAGCTGCTGCCGACGGTAGCCGAGCCCTCTTCTGCGCCGTTGGTCACCCGGCTGGACCTGCGGGGACATAACGTCCATGCCTATGGTTTTCCGCATGGCAGCGACGATCCCCAGGGCGCGTACACCGAGGGAAGGATCGCGGGGCTGACAGGGGCGGAATGGTTCCAGATCGATGACCACCGCACTGCCGGGTTCGTCGTCAGCCTCGGGTACAGCGGCTCGCCCGTCTGGGACGACGAACTGAACGGCGTGATCGGGATTGCGGTATCCGCTACACGCGATCCCCGCCTGCGGACCTCCTACGCCATTCCCCTGCACGTCCTGGCACCGCTGTGCGAGGCGCTGCGTAAGCGTCTGGTCCCGGCATGCCCGTACAAGGGGCTGTCGGCCTTCGGCGAGGAGGACAGGAAACTCTTCTTTGGCCGGACGAAGACAGCGGAGGAGCTGACCCGCCTTGTCGGGGCCAGCGGGAGAACCCTTGCCGTGGTCGGGCCGTCCGCGTGCGGCAAGTCCTCGCTCCTGCACGCTGGTGTCATCCCACGCCTGCGGAAGACTCAAGGCTCTCTGATCGTCACGTGCCGGCCGGCGGGCGGGACCACTCCCATCCATGCGCTGGCTGCTGCGCTGCTGCCGGAACTCGAGCCGGCCATAAGCGAAGTGGACCGGATCGCTGAAATTCCCCGGTTGGCGACCGTGATCGCTGACGGCGGATTACTTGCCACGGTCAATCGCGTGCTGGCTGTGAGCGAGTGCCGTCGCCTGGTCCTCATCATCGACCAGTTCGAAGAGGTCCTGGATCCACAGTGGCAGCGGGAGGCGGCCGCGCTCATCGGCCAGTTGCCGGGCATGGGCGAGAACCAGCACCCTGGCGGCCAGCGGTACTGGCATGTCGTGCTCGCCTTGCGGGCCGACTATGTGGATACGGTCCTGAACCGGTTTGGCATGACCGAGGCCCTCAGGGTCTTCCTCGTGGGTTCTCTGTCCCCGCAGGCCCTACGGGAGGTGATCGAGGGCCCGGCCGGCGGCACGGCGGTGGCCTTCCGGCAGGGCCTGGCCACCCGGATGGTGCAAGACGTGCAGGAGCAGCCAGGAGCCCTGGCCCTGCTGGAGACCACCCTTGAACTGCTGTGGGCGAAGCAGGAACACGGCTGGATCACTCACCAGGCGTACGACAAGGTGGGCGGGGCCCTGGGAGCCCTGGCACAGCATGCCGACCGCGTGTACACGCAGACGCTGGAGCCGGATGAAGCCATTCTGGCGCGGCGGCTGTTCACTCAACTGGTTCGCCCGGACAAGGAGGGCCGGCACACGCGAAGGATCGTGCGCCGTACATCCGTGCCGGAAGAGCTGTGGGCGGTCGGCCAGCGGCTGGTGGACACCCGGCTGCTGACAGCTGGCGCCGCCGAAGGCGAGGAAACTGTCGAGCTGGCCCACGAAGAGCTCATCAGGCACTGGCCGCTCCTGGGCGACTGGGTCAAGGAAGACCTCGCCTTCCGCACCTGGCAGGAGGAGGATCTGCGGAAGGCTTTGGACCGCTGGAACACCAGCGGCCAGGAACCCGGAGAACTCCTCAAGCGCAGAGCACTCCCGGACGCCAGAGAATGGGCCGCGAAGCGCCCCGATGACCTGTCATCGGCCGAACGGCACTTCATCGACCTCAGTGTCGCCCACCGGCGCAGGAAGCGGCGATTAAAGCGGGCAGCGATCGGCACGGTCTCGGCGATCGTGGTGACGGCCCTCGTCCTGGGGGCTCTCTTTCTCTACCAGCGCGGTGTCGCCCGTGAGCAGCGGGCGGTTGCCCTCTCACGCGCCCTGGCCTCCACGGCGGACAACAACAGCCGGGCGCTGGCGCGGCCGACGGCCAGCAACCTGTTGAGCATCGCCGCCTACCAAACTCACCCCACACCTGAGGCATACACCAGCCTGCTGGGCCACTATCTCAATACCCACGACTACGCGCACCTCCTGGACGTCGGTGACCAGTCCGAGGTCCAGCTGACGGCCGACGGCCGCTTCGCCGCGGCGCGCGAGCGACAGGGCCGCATCAGCATCTGGGACCTGCACGCCGCCCGGCCAGCACGGCATGACCTTCCAGGCAGCGGCTTCGGACAGGCCACGCTAAGCCCCGACGGACGGACACTCGCAGCCACCCATCCCACAAGGGGGGTGGTGATCTGGAACATGGCCACAAGATCGGCCATGCGAGAGCTGATGCTGGAAGGCGAGCCGAAAGACGTCAAGATCACTTCGGCGACCTTCACCGGTGACGGAACCCTGGTCATCCACCAGTCCAACGCCACAGCAGCCATACTTGAATCTCCCGCGGAAGCCGCATCCGCGCGCGCCGCGCCGCAGATCCGCCCGGCCGAAGGAGTCGATACGGTCCTGGGGCGAGGGCCTGGAGCCGCGACTCTCGTCGTCCTTCGCGGTAAGAACGTGAGCGTGTGGAACCGCCACACAGCAGCGTTCCAGCACTCCATCCCCAACAAGAACGGCCTGATCGTCAGTGGCGACGGCCGCGTCCTGGCCGACGTCACCTGCCAGGGCACGGAAACGGAAGCGCCCGATCTGCGGGTGAGCGTGTGGGATCTCAGCACCGGCAAGCCCACCCACTCCTTCACCGGCGGGGGCTTTACCTGTGGGGAGCGCCACGGCATGCGTTTGGATGCGCAGGGCCGACACCTGATCCTCTCCGCGCCGTCGATCGCCCGCTTGGAAGGCTATTACCCGCGAACCAACCTCTCGGTGTGGGACCTGACGACGGGCAAACTGGCGGCCATGCGCGTGCTGCCCGCGCGCGGCTTCAAGTGGGTCCAAGCAGCCGTCGTCACCAAGCGGGACGAGCTGCTGGTGGCCGTCGACCAGATCACCTCAGTTGGCATCCTCCGACTCGGCCTGGGCACGCTGGAATCCCTGCCGCAAAGCACAGGCACTGTCGAGCCCAGCCCACACGGCAAGTACCTCGCCACCCTCTCCTACAGCCTCGCGAGCATCACCACCGTACAGCTCAGGCTATGGGATTCCCTCGGCCGCGAAACACTGTCCGCGACCCCAGCCGATGACACCCTGACGGCAACCTCGAGCCTGGTCTTCACCCCCGACGAAAAACACCTCATCACCACCAACAGCACGCCAGGGACAGTGACGGTGTGGAGCGTCCCGGCACTGCGACCGATACATCAGATCACCCTCCCCCGCCAACGTAGCGCCCCCCGCACCCGGGAAGCCACTGGCACTCCTGAGCTGGCCACCAACGCACAGGGATCCTTGCTCGTCTCCTACGACGGACTCGTCACCCGCTGGGACCCGAGCGCCGGCAAAGGCATCGGAAGCCCGGAAAAAATTCAGAACACCGCTGACATCGGCATGGCCGTCGCGGACCACGACACCACCCCCAAGATCGCCAGCCGACCCGACGCAGACCAGTACGCCACGGTGACCAAGGGCAGCAAACGAATCGAAATCCACGCGACCACCGGACCACTGCTGCGCACCCTTGCACTCTCTGCGGGCGCCGAGGTCATCCAGCTGCGCTACACAGGCAACCGACTGCGCGCGCTGATGGCTGACGGAACACTGCGCAGCTGGGACACGAGCCGCGAATACACCTCCATCCCCACCACGAGGCTCACCTCCTCTGCACTTCTGGGGGACGGCGACACGGCATACCTGTCCGACGGCCAGCAACTGGAAATCTGGAACCTCACTACCCGGACGAGGGACCGTGCCATCCCCTTGGAATCCGCCCTGACTGCCATCTCGCCAGGCGGCAACGGAATCCTGTACGACGCCAGCTTCGGTGACCGGCGATTCGCCGGGCGTCACCGTCGCTTGTCCACCGCCGTCCTGCCCATGAACCCTGATATCTGGATCAAGCAGCTGTGCCGCATCTCCACACGCACCACCCTCACTCCCGACGAACTCCAGGCCGCTCGCCCCGACAGCAGACCCCATACAGCCTGTGCGTGAACGTGATCGACGAAGCAGTACCTGGCCGCCGAAGTGGGCTTCGGCCGTGACATCGACGTCGACCTGTGCCGGTCCGGACGAAGACGAGTGACGACCAGGACCGGGAGCCGACCAGGATGGCGCGGCGCCCGGCCCGCGTACCGAGCGCCGCACCCGCCTAGGCGGCGCGGCCTTGGGCCGGGTTCCAGGGCTTGGTGTGGGCATGGAGACCAGGCGGAAGACAGACAGCGCTCCGTACTCAGGCGCAGCGCCGCAGCCCGTTAGGCGGGGTCGTCGGCTATCAGCCCGAAGACCCCGCCCAATCGCGCGTCCCACGCATCCGGAGGGAGAACCCGATCCCTGGGCCAGGTCGTGGAAGAGCTGGCCCAGGGGACGGGCGGACAGTACGTGGTAGCCGCTTAGACCGACCGGCAAATGGATCACTTAAGGCGTCGGGTGGTAGGGCGGCCGACGCCTTAAGTGATCCATTTGCCGGTCGGTCTAAGCTGTGGCGGTGATCTGCTTCGCCCCGGCGGCGCCAGGCCGCCCGGCGATCAGCTCACCGCTGGACGACACCTGCCTGTCGTCAACGACGTCTTGGCCGATCACCATACCGTCGACGCTCTGAAGCGTCTCCACCCGGATATTTCCAAGCTCAATCGCGAACGTATGAGTCTGAAAGCCGGTCACGCGGCCCCCTAGACGCGCTGATCAACTGCGGACATGCGGAGTGTAATACCATGGGTACGGAGTGTGGTTGCTGGGGGAAGGGTGTGGCTGAGAGTCGCCGTAGTGGTGACCGTCGTGCAAGGCCCTGCACTCTTGAAGCTGCCGTTAGGACCCAGATACGCCACGCTACGGGGTATTCGTCGCGAGGGCGTCGACGCGGTTCTCGTACTCGCGGCGGGCCGCGCGCTGGGCCGGTACCGCGGGGACGCCCTGGCCGCCGTCGAGCGGCTGGCAGCGGGCGAGGAGCTGACGGTGCACGGCGGGGACTGCGGTCACGCGCAGGGTGTAGCCCTGACCGCGCCGTACGGTCACTCCCTGGTCGAGCGCGGCGCGCTCGGGGGCTCCAGCTCGGTGGTGCGGAGGAAGTCGGCGACCTTGCCCGGCACGCCGAGGGTGACCGGCAGCTCCGGGGCCGGGCCGTCCTCGTCGGCGGCGGTGTGGTCGGGCAGGAGGTCGGCGACAGCCGTGCGGATGGCGCCGCGACTGACGCCGTGGTCGCGGGCCCAGGTACACCGTGCGCACGACCCTCCATCCCCTGTGCGCGATCCTTCCCCAGCCGGACAACGCCGTATACCCAGGGCGCTACGTTCGTTCGGCCAGGCGGTCTCCGTGCCTGCGCGAGAGGGCGGTCTTGGTGTCGCCGACGGTGCGCCTGGATGCGAGGGCGTCGTCGCTGCCTTTGACTACAGGTCATGTGGAGACTCCTTGTTCGAGCCCTGCCCCTGGTTGTGCTTGTCCTGGCCACCACAGTCGCGGCGGTGCCCGCCGACACCGTCGCACAGCAAGCGTGCAAGGCGGCCGACGGTCACCGGCTGGCGGGTTCTTTGGACCGGGCGAAGAAGCTGTACGAGTCGGTGAAGGCAAGCGACGGCGACCAGCAGTGCGCAGTCGACGGCCTCCGGCTGGTGGCCGAGGCCCGCCAAGACGCAGCCGAGCTCGTTACGGCCGGGCAACTCATGATCCGCTCCGGGGACCTGGCGGCGGCCGAAGACAAGTTCGCCGCCGCGCTTCGGCTTGATGCCGCAAGCGCCGCCGCGGTCGCCGGCATCGCGCGCGTCTCCGACCTGAAGACTCGTCCCTTGCCCACGGCGGTTTCGAACAGTGATCGCTTCTACCGAGACTGGGCGCTCCCCCTTGGGCGCCTCGTCGTGGTCGCCGCGATCGGAATGCTGGTCCTCTACGCTCTTGCTGGCCTGTGCTCGCGGTGGCTGGTGAAGGTCGATGCCGTCGCGTGGCCGGCTTGGGTGCGGCGCACCATGGGCAGCGTCGGTGCGTTCCTGTTGTTCGCAGCAGCGGTCATGGCGCCGTTGTTCGCCATGTTCAGCCCGTTTGCACCGACGTGGACGCAATGCTGGGTCGGTGCCCTGGTGATCGGACTAGTGGGTGTCGTGGCAGCAGCCCTAGTGCTCTGGGCCGCTCGCGGCGATGAATGGCTGCGGTGGCGTGCCCTGCTCCTGTCCCTGGACGTTGCCATGCTGGCGGGGATTCTTGCGGTGCTGATCAGCTCCGCGCTCAGCTACGACGTGCGGCTGATGGTCGTACATATCACCCTCACCGTGATCGGCGTGCTGCTGACGGCTGCGGCCCTCGGCCAGAACCTGCGCCTGCAGGTCGAGGTACAGCAGTCCGACGGAAGCGTGAACGCCTCTTCCTCCGACTACCTGCTCGCCAGGATGAAGGGCCTCGGCACCGAGACCCCGCAGTCCTTGCAGAAGTCCACATCCACGCCGGGGAACTCACCGCTGAGTCAGATCCCTGTCGAGGAGCTCAGCGTCCTGCCTGCGGGGAAGATCGTGGGAGCCCTGACCCGCTTGTTCTTCGCGCTCAGGCCCGATATGACCTGGCGCGCCAGGGTCACCCTCGTGGACGACAACCGCGTCGCGATCAGCCTCTCGCGCAACGGGCAGCATGCAGCCACCGCCGTGTTTAGCCGCCCGGACCTGCACCTCCCGAAGGATCCGGACCAGGAACGGGCCAAGGCGCAGATGCTCACCGGCGCCGCCGCATTCATCCTGGTGCAGCTGAGCGCGGTGCACGAAAAGCTTCAGGACCGCCTGTACGGCGCCAGTCAGTGGAAAAGCGTCGCACTACAGGTGATCGCCAGCAGCAAGTCGCTGCTCGCCGACGAGGAAGCCCGGGACGCCACCAAGGTGCGACTTCTCGCCAAAGCGGTCGACGAGGACCCGCAGAACGAACTGGCGCTGTTCGAGTATCTCTGGGCCTCCTACGGGCTACAGCCCCACGAGGAAACGGATTTCGGCGGCTTCGCCCGGGCCATCGACGCGCAGTACCACCGTTGTGAGATCTCGAAGGTTTCCAACGACCGCGAGGGATGGATGCCGCTCAAGATCCGAATCCTCTACAGCAGTGCCACCCAGTGGCTCAACGGCTACGTCGATGCCGGAGACACGGACGAGGGCCGCGCCGCCATGCTGGTCAGCGCCCGCAAGTCCGCCGACGAGCTCAACGACCTATGCGACCCCAGCAAGGTCGCATGGAAGGGGAAGGAGTTGCGCCACCAGCAAGCGGCGATGCGCCCCCTCGCCCGCAACCTCGTGGAAAGCTTCAACGCACTGCAGGAGACCACCGAGGCCGAGCAGATCACGGCACAGCACTCTCACGAAGGTCCACCCGCCTCACCAAGGCTGGCCTACGACCACGCGTGCACGCATATGCTCATCGCCCGACGGAGAGACCTCGGCAAAGAGACTCGACGACAGCAGATGGAGTACGCCATCGAGGACCTCCGATACGCCATCGTCACTGAAGACGACAAGGAAGAGGCTCAGGGCGACCCCTGTTTCACGGAACTCCGGTCAGACCCTCGCTTCCGAAGGCTCGTCAGCACGCCACAGGCCCGGCGGCGGAAACGCCTCCGGACGAAGCCGATGTGATTCGGGCTGGCGGGGTCTCATCCCTGCTCGACCTCGTCGTCCTCGTCCAGCTCCGGCCCGTCCGGGTCACACAGCGGGCGCAGGGCGCCAGCGGCCGGGGTCGAGGTCTCCATCAGCATCGAACGCTTCGCCCGCTTCTTCCGACGGTAGGCCACATCCCCATCCAAGGGGGAGCGTGCCGCAGGGGAGCAGCTGAGGCCCTGCGGCACGTCTCTCGCCCGGCCGATGGGCCTGTGCTACGCGGCCTCCGGTGGGCCAGCCTTCCGGGTTGCGTTTGTCAGGGTGGGGGTGGGCGGAGCGGCACGACGTTGTCGTGGGCGGGCGAGAGCGGCTTGTCTGCGGCCGCCTGGTTAGTGAGGACGGCGCTGGCGAGGGTGAGTTGGGCGACCAGCTGGCGGAGCGCCGCGAGTTCCGCGTTCTGGTTCGCGATGGTCTTCCTGAGCTTGGTGACGGTCTCCCGGAGTCGCCTCTCGGGCTCGGGCGTCTGCCGCGCTTGGGTGCGGACGCGTTCGTAGAACTCGTTCTTGAGGTCCGCGTGCCGCTTGATGAGGGCCATGCGGTGGACACCGGCCTCGGCGGCAAGGGCGACGACGGTCAGGCTCCCGTTGGAAGTGGTGGCCTGTCCGGCCAGGAGGCGGTCCATGGCCGCGCGGATGCGGGCGCGCTCGTCGGGGTCGTGCTGGTTCATGTCAGGGCCTTGGCGGGTTGGGCAGTGGCGGCGTGGGTGTCTGCGGCGGCCCGCAGCCGGTCGGCGCCGGCCCGCAGGCGCTTGCCCAGCGGGGCCGGGAGCGGAGGCGGCCAGCTGGTCGATCTCATTCGCCCGTGCCCGCAGGAGGCGGGCGTGGGTGTCGGTGCGGACGGTGTTGCCGCAGCCGGGCCGGCAGTCGTACTGCCTCGGCGCGCTCGCGCCGGGTCCGGGGTCGCACAATGCGTTGTCCCGCTTGAACGCGCAGATCAGATACGCGTCGGGGTTGTCGTAGAGCACGACGCCGTCCCGGGTGAGGAACGCCGCGGCCTTCTTCGCGAACGTCGCGGGGACGATCCGGCCCTCGAAGCGTGGCGTCATAGCGGCAGCGGTGAGGGCCCGGCGGGCCGCAGGTCCGGAGATCTTCTCGCCGGCGGCGGCGCGGTCACGCAGGTTGGCTGCGGTGTGCGAGGCAGCGAGGGCGGTTTCGACGTCGAGTTCGCGGTGGATGCCGTGACGGCGGCGGGAGCCGTAGGCGCTGGAGGCGCGGGCGTCCAGGACGGTGCGCAGGTGGCCGTATTGGATAGCGAGGGCGATCAGTCCGCCGGGGCGGCGGGCGATGTGCCAGGCGAGGTTGTGGACACGGTTGAGGGCTGACCGTTGACCGCTCCTCCGTCCTGGCCCCGATGGCGGTCGGCGGCATAGCACAGGATCTTGCGGCTTCTTGTTCAACGACGTGAGGCCCTGCTGTTGATGCTCGTGACGTTCGACGCTTCCTCCAGCGCCTCCTGGAGCCGTTCGTTGCGCAGGGCGAGGTTCTGGATCTGGGCAGCAGCGAGGGCGAGTTGAGTGGTCAGCTCGCGGTTGCGCCGCCGGAGCTTCGCGTTCCGGGCGACGAGTCTGTCGTGCGCGGTCGGACCAGTGCGAGGGGCGGCGGGGGTGGCCCGGTGATCAGCGATCTCTCGGGCGATGTCGGGGTAACGGCGGCGGAAGGTGGTGTTGGTCAGGTCAAGGCGGCGGGCCAGCATGAGGACACTGGGCTGCTTGTTGGTCTCGCGGCAGGTGTCCAGCACCTCCTGAAGGTGCTTGCGGACCAGGGCCTCGGGCAGGTCGGGGACGTTGCGAGTCATGCCGGAACAGCCTCCTGCCCGTTCGCCGTCAGGAACTCGACGATCTCGGCCCGTCTGCTCTCAAGGAGCTGGCGAAGGCGGGGTGGCAGCGTCGGCCGCGAGGCGATGCGGCCGTCGATGCGGACGATCTCGCGTTGCCAGGCGGCGATGTTCTCGGCGGTCAGTGCGACGTTTCGGCAGGCCAACGGCAGGCAGCCGCCGTGCGAGGGAAGTCCTTCGCTGTTGCCGCGGCGGGCTTTCTCGCAGAGGGCCTTGGCCGGATCGTTGACGCAGGTGATGTATTCGCCGGGATAGATCGCCGGGTCGTGACGCTTCATGATCCTTTTGAGACGGTGTCTGTCCAGCGCGACCTGGCCCTGAAACTGCGCGCGCTCGCCGAAGTCTGTGAGTCGACGGGCTGCCTCTTCGGCAGACGGACCGGTCAGTCCCGCGTGCTGGTGGGAGTCGATCATCTCCACGTAGACCTCGCCGCGCGCGATCGCCTGCTCGCTTTCAACCTCGGCCCGGAAACCGGAATCGCTGGTCCCTAATGGTGGAGTCGGGTATTGGAACTGTCCGAATGCCTCAGCCGTTGCGGACCCATGAGGTGAACTCGTCGGCGAGGCCGGGAGGGTTGGCGGCCTGGGTCTGCCGGGCGATCGCCTCGTAGTACTCCAGCTCGTGGACGATCACCGGCACGGTTCGGCCGACAGATCTTTCGATGACGCCGGTCGTATGGAGGGTTCGGGCGAGCTGGCAGCAGGTCTGGCTGAAGCGGGCCTCGATCTGCGCGGCGAGTGGCCCGATGACTGCATCCCAGTCGGCGAGGTCGGTCGGCTCGGCGTACCAAAGTCCGAGGTCGCTGATCCACTCCTGGCGAGCTGTGGCTCCGGCGGGGTCGCTGGTCAGGTCGCCGACCACAGTCAGCTCGTTCTGGATCCAGAAAGCGTAGTTCCAGCGGGCTTCTGCCTGGTCAGAGGCGTCCTGGATGCTGCGTTGGGCCTGAGTTTCAGTGTTGTAGCCGATCGTCAAGGTTGGCTGACGAGGGTCGTCGTCCTCGTTGTCGATGAGGAAGGAGACAGCGTAGATGTCGCCGGCGTCGGCGGCCGGGATGGATGTGAGGGCCCTCTCGACGAGATGCTGGAGGTGATCGTTGAACGTCATGGTCGGTGGGGTCCTGTCGGTCGGGGTCATGCGTCCCACTGGTCGCAGTACTCGATGTGGATCTCGCGCGCGTCACCGAGAATGCCGTCGTTGGAGTGGAGTTCGGTGCAGAAGCGCGGGTAGCTCGGATGGACGGGGACGTATCCGGGGCCGTTTCGGGCGACGTCGAAGAAGTGCCGGGCGGTGTCCCTGAACACCTTCGCGCTGCCGGTCATGAACAGGGTCTCGGCGTGGAGATGCTGGTGAAACAGATCCCGGTTCTCCTGGTAGTGCCGTGCCTCGTGGTCAGTCACGGCTTCGTCGGTGTGTCCTGCGCCAGGCAGCGTCACGGTCTGCGGCCGCCCTGGGCCGAGCCGTCCTCGTATTTCCTTCCAGCGTGAGGGTGCGAACTGGAGCGAGTGGTGCAGCAGCACGAGATCAAGCTGCCGTGTGCCGTCTTCTGGCAGCTCGCGGGAGGGGCCACGGTTCCCCCGCATCGGCAGGTGGACCAGCGAGCGCGGTGAAGAGGCGGCGAGCTTCCATAGCCCACCGATTCGCTGGGCGGCGTCCTGATCGAGGTAGGTATCCAGGTGCCGATCGTGGTCGATGAGCACTGCGTGGACCAGGGGCCGGGCTGGTCGGATGACCTTGAACTCCGTGGATCCGAGCCGTGCTTGGTGGATGGTGATGGGTAGCTTCATTGGTTCTCCGGGACACGGCGGCTGACATCGGCGGCGTAAGAGGCCCAGTCGCCGGCTGACGCCTTCTGCCATTGGACGGCGACTTGGATGTGGACGCCGAGTACCCGGGCGAGGATGGCGGCGGGCAGTTCGGCGGCGAGGGTAAACAGTGCGGTGGAGCGGTCCTGCCGGGGCCGGATCCCGATCTTGTGGAGACGTTGGCTGATCCGGTCATCGCCGAGGGGGTGTCCTGGGCGGCCGCCGGGAAACAGCCAGGGGACGTCCTCGGGGGTTCCGATCTTGGCTTTGCCTCGGCGGGTCGCGACGAGCTCGCGGACGAGTGCGGCCAGCGGCTCGGGTAGGACGACCGGCGAGGTGCCGAACGTGATCGCGACGGTGTCGTTGTCGAGGTGAACGTCGTCGACAGTGAGCCGGCTGATGCTGGCGATCTTCTGCGCGTAGAGGACCAGCAGCAGTCCGGCGACGCGGTCCGGGATGGGCAGGGTGTCGTCGTGGAGAAGCCGTCGGGCATCTGACCAGCGCTTCTCGCTGTCGATGGTGCTGAGGGGGCCCGTCCAGCGGACAGTGCCGTAGGTCAGGCCGCGGGCGTGCCGGTGCTGTACCGACCAGCGGACGAAGTGGCCGGTCTCGTCCCGGTAACTCTCATCGGCGTCAGAGGTCCATCGCTCCAGGTCAGGCTGGGTGCAGTCGCTGAGCGTCAGGCCATTGCCGGTCAGCCAGTCGAGGAAGTTGGCCGCTGCGGTGACGTGGCAGCGGACGTTCAGGGCTTGGAGATGGGTGGTGTGTTCCTTGCCGAGGCGTCGTCGAAGCCGCCGCAGGTGATGCCAGCTTGCGTATCCGTGCAGGATCCGGCGTTCGGTGGGGTCTGTGCGGGCCTGGACTGCCGAGGTGATCCAGCCCTCCAGGGCGACGAGGCGTTCGTCGCGGGCCGGCAGTGCACCGGTGGCGACCATGACGCTGCGGAGATGTGCGAGAACCTTGCTCGCGGGCAGCTCGTCGAGCGTCTCGTGCGTGACGGGTCGTTCGTCGCGCCCGATCTGCTGGAGCAGGATGCTGACCTTCGAGCCCGATAGCCAGAACATGGTGCTGGTGGGCCGTTCGGCTCCGGACAGTGCCTCGTAGAGGGGGACGAGGTCCTGGCGGACTGTGCCGGTGTTGTCGCCAAGGAGGTCGCGTACCAACTGGTCGAGGGCGCATCGCTGGCAGGGGCGGGTACTGAGCTGCCATGTGGTGCGGCAGACCGGGCAGCGGCCCCAGAAGTCCGGATCCGGGTTGGTGCACTTCGCGCACAAAGGCGCGTCCCAGGTACCGCCGCGGACGTGGTCGACGGTGCCGCAGCTGCTGCAAGGTGTCCACCGCAGCTGGCACCGGTTGCACCAGGGGTTGCCCGTGACCCGGGAAATCTCACAGACCGCTGTCCGTCCGCAGATGCCGCACTGGGTAGCGTTCCTTGGTCGGCAGTTGGCGCAACGGGGTCCATCGGGAAGGCGGACGGCGACTGTCTGGCGGCGCCCGCAGCCGCAGCATTCCTCCAGGTTGACGGGGTCGCTGACGAGGCAGTTAGGGCAGAGCGGGTGCCCTTCGGCATCCCGGGCGGCGGGCTCGCGGATAGCTCCGCAGCGGATGCAGGGCACGGCCGAGTTGCGGGCGAAGCAGTTGCGGCAGACCCGTTTGCCGTCCAGCAGCTTCGACAGTGTCTTGACCTCCTGGCAGCGGAAGCAGGCCGGGTTGACCACCGTCGTGGCCCCTGCTTGGACGAGTTCGCTGATGAACCGCAGGACGGCGGGGGTCGGGGCGTCGTAGCCGGCGCCGGTCAGCAGGTCGGGCTGGGCGATGACCGCCCAGGCGAGGCGGCGCTGGCCAGCCGTTCGGACGGTGGCGCGTTCGAGGGCTGATCGAACAGTGTCGGCGGTCAGCACGGGATCGACGGCGTTGACGAGTCTGGTGAGTTCGGCGAGTGGATCGCCGTTTGTGTCCGGGCACTTTGCGCAACGAGGGTCGCCGTGGCGGTCCCGGCTGACGACGCGTCGCTGCTGGCGGCAGCCCGCGCAGACGGCCGGTTTGTCGAAGCAGGGCGAGCATCCCCACCGGCCGCCGGTGCGGCTGCCCACGTAGGGGCGTCCGCGGCCGCACTCACCGCAGCGGGGAAGCGCGATGTCCTGGGCGCCTGCTTCGCGAAGAGCCATCAGCAACCGCGCGACGCAGAAAGGGGCCGGAGGCCGTCCGGTCCGCAGCAGCGACGGATCGTCATGCAGGGCCTGGGCGAGGCGTCGACGACCGGCTCGTTCACGCATCACCGTGCAGACGATCTCGCGAACGCGGTCGGCGTGCAGGTGCCGCTCAACGTTCCCGACCAGCCGCACGACCATGCCGACCGGATCGGCCAGAACCTCCTCCGCGTACCCGTTCAACGGTCCACCGGTGCGATCCGGGCCCGCTTGGGCCGCAGGTCACCGACTCCGTCGGCGGCGGGTGCCCCGCCTGCCGCCACCTTCTTCGGCTTCTTCACGGCGCCGGCCGTTGCGATCGGCTCGATGAGGTCGTCCATCGTGCAGTCCAGGATGTCCAGCAGGGCCATGAGGATCTTCAGGCTGAGCCGCTCGGGCCGATCCACGACGAGCCGGTAGACCTGGCTGGAGGACAGTGTGATGCCGCGTTCCTCCAGCGGAGCGATCAGATCGGTCGTGGAAAACATCCCGCGGTCCGCCATGATCTTGCGCAGGTGCCACTGGTAGTCGAGCTTGGCGGCCATCGTCGGGTCCTTCCTCGTCACGTCCCGGCGAACGCCGGGGCAAGTGCCTTGCTCAGGGCAGTGTTCATGAAGTCATCGCTGACGTGGGTGTAGATGGCGGTGGAGCTGTCGCACTCGTGGCCGACTTGCTGCTGGATGAACCGACGGTCAACCCCGTCCTCGGTCAGATGCGTGACGTACGAGTGGCGAATTGAGTGGGGGACGAGCTCCCTCGGGAGCTTCAACGCGTCCCGGTAGGCCACAAACCGGGCGTTGATCTCGGAGGGCTTGACTCGTCCTCCCCGCTCAGTCACCCACAACGCCGGGTGGTCCTCACAGCCGAACCGCGGCCGCACGTTCTCCACATAGTCCTGGACCGCGTCCACCGCCCAGTCCATCACCGACAGCACGTTCCGGCGCCGTGGCGGCTGGCCCTTCTTCGCCTTGCCGTAGCGGACGTTGAGCGTGCCGTACCGGCCGAACTGTCGCGCCTTCGCGTTGCGGCCGAAGTCGACGACATCCAGCTTCGAAGTCTCCGTCCGACGCAGACCCCACCCGTAGATGACCTTGAACAGTGTGGCGTCGCGGTAGGCAGCAAGGGCGCCCTTGCGCTTGGACTTCACCGCGCGTTCGACCTGATCGTCGGCGTAGTCGAGAAACCGCTGCAGCTCCTCCCGGGTGAACGGCCTGGCCTCCGGGTCGCCCTCGTAGTCGTTGAGATGGGCGATGGTGTTCCACTCGTGGCAGATCGCCACTGGATGGGTGCCGAAGGCGTCCTCGCAGGCCGGCCCCCAGCCGTAGCGGCCGTCGACGAGGAACTCTGTGAACTGCCGAACGTCGCCTTGGTAGCTGCGGATCGTGGACGGTGCCAGGTGCTTCTCGCCCGTCAGCGAGGCCGACCACTCGTCCATGTGGCCCGGCAGCCACGACCACGGGTACTCGTTGGTGAATTCATGGAAGCGCCGGATCAGCCGTTCCCGCCCGGCGATCGTGCCTTCCTTCAAACCCCGGGACATCTGCTGGGCCCGCCAGCCCCGCAGCATCGCATCGACCATCGCGTCCTCCGGACGCAGCTGGATCACCCCGGAGACAAGCTCCAGATGAGCTGCACCGGCCAGGGCCACCCTTCGCTCTTGCACCACTCCAGACCCTCCCTTCTGGAGGGCAAATCCTGCATCAGATGGGTTCCGTCTGGCAAACTTCCTGATCAGGAGGCCGCTTCGTAGTAGCGTTGGAGTCCATCAGGCCCTCTCCCCGAGCTGGCGACCTGCGACTTCTCGCCCGTCTGATGCAATTCCCGAGCCTTGAGGTACTGCTCCGTGGTGCTGATGTGGAGATGGCCAAGGACCCATTGGACGTCGGTGAGCGAGAGCTTGGGGTCGCGCACCATACGTTTGGCCGCGCTGTGCCGCAGGTCATGCAGGGTCCAGTTCGCTCCCAGCGTCTCGTTGGCCCGGGTGAACACCATGCGGGCCGCGTCGTAGCTCAACGGCCTGATCGGGCACCGCAGAGTCCACCACAGCGGCTCCTCCGGCCCGTCGATGGCCTGCGGGCGAATCTGCTGCTGGTAGAGCCGCAGCCATACGAACGCGTCGCTGGAGGCGGGGATCCATTGCAGGGCCCGGGAGCCCTTGCGGATGACACCGATCGTCTGGTCACCGGGGCTGACCCGGTCCCGGCTGACGCCGAGGAGTTCTGAGGCGCGGGGGCCGGCCGAAATGTAGAAGGCGACCAGCGCGCGGTCGCGGTGCGAGGGCAGGGCCGCGAACAGTTCGTTGAACGCCTGGTCGGGGATGCCACGCGGGGTTCGCCGGGGCTCCTTCGGCTGGTAGGGGGCCCGGCGGGCAGGGTGCTTGAAGGCATGCAGCGGGTTGTGGTGGGCGTTGAGGTGCTCGTCATCGGCGCGCTTGGTCTTCGGGAACGGGTTGAGCAGTGGCCGTCCGTGCATGTCGCGGTGGTACTCGTAAAAGCTGCGGACAACTGCCCGCGCGTGCCTCCGGGTGCGTGCCGCGTAGTTCTCGCCCGCGTACCGCTTGCCGGTCACCGGATTGACCGACCCGGGCGCCGGGGCGTCCGGACGCCAGGGTCTCGGCGGCTTCTTGACCACCCTCAGCCACAGGGCGAAATCCCGGGCCTCCGCCCGGCCGGCCCGGTCCCACGGAACGTCGAGGGCCCACAGGAACCGGAACCAGGCCAGCAGCTCGTACGCGTAGGAGCGGAGCGAAGCCGGGCTGTCATCGTCGGCGAGCATGTCGAGCAGGAACTCGGTGACTGCCGCCACCTCGATCCCGTCCCGGTCGAGCAGCCGGTACGGCAGCGACGGATCGCCGGTCTCCTCGACCCGGCCGACCCTCGGCACCGTGACCGCCGTGACGTCCCGTAACTGCATGCCCTCTTGCACCTGAGCCTCCACGAGCTGCTGTGGTCTCCAACAGCTCGTGATGACAGCACATCAGGACGGTCGTGCGGCACGGCTTCCGAGGCAAGCCGACCGGACTGGTGCATGCTCCCGTCACCGTGCGTCGATCTCCGGGGGCTCGTCGGCTCACACCCCGGTAGTTCGGTCAACAGGTCCTCCTGGCCCTCGCGGTACGCCTGGCGGATCTGGCCGCGGCCGCCGTGGCAGATCGCGCGGGCCAGCCGGTGGCGCGACTCCTGCACGGTCAGCTGCCGGTTCATCAGCCGGCGGTAGGTGTCGTCGACCGGGTCGACCAGAGCGAGCAGGTGCATGGTCTTGTCGATGCGCCCGTACTCGGCGAACGCGGTACCCAGCGGGGTCGGGTGGCCCTCGCGGCCGAACATCCGCAGCAGGTCGTAGGCCCGGACCTGGTTCGTGATGAGCGACCCGGCGACGCGGAGCATGTCCGGCCAGTGCGTGGCGATCCGCTTGAGGTTCACCTGTTGCAGGCGACGGCCTCCAACGGCCCGTACCCGGCCGCCGGCGCCTCACCGTCGGGCAGGTCAGCACGCCAGAACCGCTGATCCGAGAGGTCGCGGAAGCGCGGAGCGAAGCGGAAGCCGAGCATCTTGTACAGGCCGAAGGCCATGTCGGAGTACGAGGCGTTGTCCGTCGCGAGCATCTCGGGGCGCACGCCGCCGTTGAGGTTGAGGAAGGTGTCCAGGGTGAACAGGCTGTCGCGCGGGGTACCGCGCACGACCATCGCGCCGATCCCCGCGACCTGGTCATTGACGGCATTCAGCCAGGTCAGCCCCCGCTTGTATCCGTAATATTTGGGCGAGGGAGCGGTGTTGACGCTCTTGACGGGGAAGACGAAGCGCAGCCCGTCGACGGAGGCAAGCAGCCCACCGCCCCATATCTGGGCCAGCTCGATACGGAACTGCGCGGTGATCAGCGCGGCGTTCGCCGCGGCGATAGTGTCCGCGCGCAGGTAGTTCTGATCCACGTGGGACAGCCGCGAGCGGGTCAGCGCCTTGTTGGTGTTGGTGGCGTCGATGACCGATGACCGGGGTCAGGCCGATGTTGCAGCTCTCCGCCACCAGCAGTGCCACCAGGGAGACGAGCAGCCCCTCCATGCGGGTGGGCCGGTCGGACACGTGCTTGAAGGAGTCCAGAAAGCCGGTCCAGGAGTGGACCTCGAACAACAGGTCCGGCAGATCGATCCTGGGAAGCATCACCTCCGTGGTCTGCTTCAGCCAGGTCAGCGACTCCGGCTCACCCACCGCACCCAACTTGTCCACCGACAACTCGGCCCGGCCGCCACCCTCAGGGACGACGACCTCCACCTTCGCCTCATCCCCGGCCTCCTCCAGCCGGTCGGCCATCTGCCGCCACGCGGCATCCAGGCCCCGGATCAGCTGGTCCAGGTGCTCGACGGCGTCCTCGGACAGGGACAGGCCCGCTAGCACGTCCGCCTTCATCGCCTCCCACCGCGGCCCGTCCAGCAGCCTCGCGCGCGGGTCCGCCCACCGGTTCGACGGCGAGGCGAACACGTCCCGCCGGTTCAGCGCGCGGTGCAGCTGCTCCAGCACGCACACCACGTACGCGTCACGGTCGACCGCGCCCTGCGGCAGCTTCGAGTTGGAGAACACCGCCCGCTTCCACATCGTCGGCACCAACTCGCCGTCGACCTCGCGGGGCAGCAGCGGCCGGTCCTTGACCCGGCGGCGGGACAGCGCGGGCAACCGGCGCACCGCGGCGAGCACCCGCCGCCCGGCCGGGGCAGCGCCGAGCGCGTCCGACTCGCCCAGCAGGGACAGGAACGGCCGGACGGTGTTGTAGCGCAGAGCCAGCTTCTCCCCCATCGCCGCCTCGGCCGACCCGTCGTCCTCCGGCACCAGGGCCTCCACCGTCGCGACCGCCCCGGCCACCGCCGTACGCGGCACGGCCTCCTCCACCGCCGCCCACAGCGCGCCGACGTCCAGGTCCGTCCCAGCCTCGACGTCCAGGTCCGTCCCAGCCTCGGCGACCAGGTCCAGCTCCTCGGTCAGGATCTTCGATGCCTTCGCCAGGATGCGGGCCGCCTTCTCCGGCTGCGGCAGCATCGCCAGGCGGTCCCTCTCCGACGCCTGGCGGGCCGGGCTGATCAGTCGGTCCGCCATCAGCACCGCGAACAGATCCAGCGCGTCACCGACCGCCTGCGCCTCCAGCTGGCGCACCACCGCCGTCAACAGGGCGGTCTGTCGCGGCTCGGGAGCCCGCTCGATCGTCTGCGCCTTGCTCAGCTGCCCGTACCGGGCGAGCGTGTTCAGCCGGTTCACCGGTACCGAAGAAAGGTTCACCCGCCCCAGACCGAAGGCAGAGATCTCCTCGACCCGTTCCATTGCCCGCACCATCGCGGTGCCCGTCGACTTCACTGGCGGCGTACGCAGCCGCTCCAGCTCCGAGACCCGCTTGCCCTCGGGTACGACCAGCAGCGTCTTCAGCGCCGGCGCGAGCTGCGAATCCACGCGGTGGGCGGCCCGCGCCACCGACTGGTACAGGCGCCGCTCGGCCACCGTGCGGGCCTCCGACACCTGCCGGGCCAGCACCGAGACACCCGGCAGCAGCACCCGGTGCCGGCGCAGCCAGGTCACCGCGTGGTCGAACAGCGCCACCGGCCCCTCGGCGTGCGTCCACGCCCGCCCGTACAGGAAGGCCCGGAACTCCCGCCCCCACTGCCGGTCGCCGAAGTCGCGGTACTGGAACCGCTCCTGGATCTCCCGCGCGTGCTCGTACGGCGTCCTGCGCCGTTCCGCATACCGCTTCACGCACGAGGTGTCCTCGATGCCGAGCTGCCCGGCCAGGTACTCCACGACCTCCCACGGCACCGCCAGCGGATCGTCCCCGAGGAACCGGCCGATGTAACGGACCGTCCCGATCTGCACCGCCATGCCCAGCCGGTGCCCGCCCGACCGACGCAGCGCGATCAGATCACGGTCCGCGTCGTCCAGGAAGAAGAAGCGCTCCAGCTCCGGACGCGTGGGCACCCCGGTGAAGGCGCCGTACGCCTCCGCCTGTTCGTCAGTCAAAAACTCCACCGGCACGAGCGGACTGTAGCCAGCCACAGAGTCCGCTTTGCGGGCCTTCATCGAACTCCTGCGGAGCCCCCGGCCGGTGTACTAGCCGGACCATGATCAATCTCAGCGGCACTTCCTGTACCACAACTACTCACACCCGGAGGCGAGCAGCGTTTCGGAGGGGTTGACGCCACGAGCCTGTTCGAGGCGTTCGTAGTAGTCGGTGGAGATGTTCGCGATCACGGCCGCCTCCTCCCGGCCCAGCCCGGGGGCGGCGGCCGCCGGGCACGAGCCCGACGCCGGCCGGACGCAGGGCTTCGCGACGGGCGCGCAGGAAGCGGCCGAGTTCGGCGCGGTCGGTCATCGTTCGTGCTCCGTCGTACGAGGGGAGGATCAGTGGCCGGTGGTGACGACCATGCGGAAGCGGGCCTTGCCGCTGGTCATCCGCTCCACGGCGGCGGCGATCTCCTCCAGCGAGACCTCCTCGGTCCAGGCCCGTACGCCGGTCTGCGCGGCGAAGCGCAGGGTGTCCTGGGTGTCTAGGGCAGCGCCGGAGGAGTGCGCGTAGATCTTCCGGTCGCCGTTCATCAGCTGCAGGCCGCTGACCTGGAGCTGCTCGGGCGAGACACCCACGATGATCAGTTCGCCGCGCCGTCCGAGGCCGTCGACGGTGGCGGACATGGCGCCGGCGTCGGTGACTGTGGCCAGGACCACCTTTGCCCCGCCGAGAGCCTGGAACTCGACTGCCGACTGCGCGCCACCGGCTCCACCATCCGCAGCATCCTCGCCCACCCCGGATACTCCAGCACCAACCTCCAGTCCAGCGGCCCGACCGGTGTGCTCCGCTTCGTCTTCGCCAGGCTCGCCAACCCGCTGATGGCCCAGCCCGTCGACAAGGGTGTCTGGAACCAGCTCTGCGCCGCGACCGCCCCGGACGTCCGGGGCGGCCAGTTCATCGGCCCCGACGGCCGCGGTGAACTCCGCAGCCACCCCACCGTCGTCCAGCCCGACCAGGCCGCCCAGGGCCCGGCGTCGCCAGGCGCCTGTGGAACCTCTCCGAGAACCTCACCGGCATCCGGTACGACCTGGGCTGACCACGGCGATGCAGCCGTCGCCGAGTGCCCCGGCCCCGGTGAACCCCTCCGTAGTCCTCACCGTCCCCCGGTGTCGCAGGCTCCGACGTCCATTGCTGCGTGGAGGCCGGACTGGCGCGGCACCCGCCGTCCTCTATCCGAGCGTGAGCATCGCCTCGGTGACCTCGCCGAACGCCGCATCGGGGATCGCAGTGGCGGCCTCCTCGAGGACGAGCAGCCGTGCCCCGGGGATTTCACGCGCGATCGCCTCGCCGTTGCCGACGGGGAAGAACCGGTTGCGGCGGCCGTGGACGACGAGCGTGGGGACCTTGATCTCGGGCAGGCGCTCGCGCCAGCGGGGTTTGCAGTCGAGCCTGGAAAACACCATGCCCATCTGGTTGGCCATCTGGACCGGAGGTGCGGTGCCGGGCGTGCGGTCCCAGATGCGCGCAGCGATTGCGCGCGCGGCAGCGGGGTCGTCGCCGAGGATCTCCGCGCCGGCAGCGGCGAACTCCGCAACCGCCTCGCGGTCGGTCCAATCGGGCATCGGACGCGTGAACAGCCGGCTCATCGTCGCCTGGTCGTGGTCGGGGAGGTCATCGTCGGGCGGGCCAGGGGCAACCGCGCGGGTGCCGACCAGGGTGAGCGCCGAGAACACGCCCGGATGGTCGAGCACGGCCACCTGGGCAACCATCCCTCCGACGCCGATCCCAGCGAGGTGAGCAGGGCCCCCGCCGAGCGCTTCAGCAAGGGCCGCCGCGTCGGCGGCGAGGCCACGCAGGGTGTAGTTGGGCGCCTCCGGATCCCTCGTCGTCGACTCCCCGCTGTCGCGCAGGTCGTAGCGCACCACATGGCGCCCGCCGGCGGCGAGGCGCTCGCACAGCCCGTCGGGCCAGGAGAGCATCGTCGTCCCGCCCGCGAGCAGGACAAGTGGCGCGTCGTCATCACCGAACGACTCGATGCCCAAGGCGATCTCATTGGCGTTGACAGTGGTCATCACATCACCGCAAGACATCGTAGGTCAGGTGCGTCGCGGTCGATATTACTCCGCTGGGCGCTCAGGACCTCAAGATCATCTCATTGCCCCTTTAACCCATATCTCGGCGATAGCCATAGCCATAGCCAGCCGCAAACTTTCATGCACGATCCGCCGGTTGCGGCGAGCTGATTCGGCTTTTGAGGTGACGGAGGGCATGCCAGGCCCGACTATCGCGTCGGGTGGGCGCCGGGTTACACCGGGACTTTCACCGGAGTGTGCGCTCCATCAGCAGTTAAACCGAACGAATGGGTCAAACTTGAAGCCGGTGTTCAGTACCCTGATCTCGGGCGTGGCCAGGCTGTACCCCCAAGACACAAACCCCTCGAACTTGTTATCCGTCGCGCCAAGCCCGTACCACTTCACCTGACTACCCTCCCATCCCTTGACCTGAACGGCGATGGAGGTGGCGTCACCTCCGTTCGAAACGAATCCCTGGTAGTGCTGCCTGTACCCCGGATACCCCGCGACGGAGATGTTGGCCCTGATGTGGATCCAGCCGGCCCCGAGGGGGACCGATCCCTCCCCACGACAGGCCTCCATTGCTGCGGCCGCAGATTTCACCGGGGTCCCAACCGAGGTCGGCGACGCAGCCCGTGCGGTTGAAGCTGCTCCCTGAGTGAGACTGCTTGCCGCGATCATGAGTGCGGAGATCATGATCGCCACTCGCCGGTTCTTCCCAACGCACAGATGCATGCCAGTCTCCTTCGGTGACAACCGGGCTCACTCTGCGATGCAGCAGTGCGTCACACGCAGGGCGCACAGGGCATTCAAGCAGTCGCACAGTGTGAGCAACAGGGTGCATGGAGTGAGGAGTAGGCGGGGCCTTGCGTGGCGCGAGCCGGGTCCTGCCGCGCTCTCGGCGACCCTGCCGTTGGGTCAGGCGTGTGCAGGGCGTCCGCGGTGTCCGGTGCGCGGTCATGCGGCGTGCTCCCCGGGCTTGCAGTCGGCCGCCATGCACCGCCAGTGCCCTGGCGGCCTGGCGGCCTGGCGGCCTGCGGCGGCAGAGCCTCGGTCGGTCAGCACCCGCACGGCTCTCCAGAAAGCGTCGGGTTCGGAGCCTGCGCGACCCGGACCTGATCGTCGGCGATGAGGCGAGGGAGCCGTGGCGGGCCCTGGCCGAGGTATTCACGGGCACCCCGCCATCGACTCGATCTCCTCGACCTCCTCGACCGTGAAGCATCGGACCAAGTCACCCGCGCTGCAGGCAGCCCGGCTGCCGCCCTGGCGATGGCGTTCAAGCCGGCCGGGTCCGCCCAGGAACGCTGACGGGCGATCACCGGGTTCCTGACCGCGCTGTTCCGCTCCAGCGCGAGGCTCGAGAACGGCGCCCCGATCGAACGCACGGAGGAGGCCACCGCAACCTGATCATGCATCACCCGATCCACAACTCTTGACAACTGTTCATGCACCTGACAGCAGTGGCACTGCACCACTCCCACGAACGGCACCACACCCCGAAGGGAGCGATCAGCGCATGACCAGACCTGAGAGCACGGGATACGGCTACGACTACGACGTCGTCATCAGCGGAGCCAGCCTCGCCGGCAGCGCCGCGGCCATCTTGCTCGCTCGACGCGGCGTCCGCGTCGCACTGCTGGAACGCCGCTCGGATCCCGAAGCGTACAAGATCCTTTGCACCCATTCCCTCCAGGCCAGCGCCTACCCGGTGCTGGACGAACTCGGCCTCGTCCCCGCTCTCGAGAAGGCGGGAGCCGTCCGCAACAAGGCCCGCTTGTACACCCGCTGGGGTTGGATCGAGCCGAGGGCGGCGCCGACGGGCCCCGAGTTGCCGTACGCGTACAACATTCGGCGCAGCACCCTCGATCCGTTGATCAGGTCCCACGCGGCGGAGACCCCTGGCGTGGATCTGCTGCTCGGTCATCATGTGACCGGGCTGGTCCGGGAAGCCGGGCAAACCTTGGGGGTTCGCGCGTCGACACCACAGGGCGAGCGTGAGATCCGGGCCCGCCTGGTGGTCGGCGCCGATGGAAAGGACTCGGCCGTAGCGAAGTTCGCCGGTGTGCCTGCCCGGCTGTATGAGAACGCGCGGTTCGGCTATCTCGCGCACTTCCGCAATCTTCCGCTGCACGACGGGATCGGTCACACCTGGTTTCTCGAGCCCGACATGGCCTACGCGTTCCCGAACGACGACGGGGTGACGGTCCTTGCGTTGCTCCCGGGCAAGAATCGGCTGCCGGCCTTCCGGGAAGACCTGGAGGGCAGCTTCTTCGAATTCGTCCGCGCCTTACCCGAGGCGCCGCCCATCGACTCCGCCGACCGTATTACGAAGATCATCGGTACTGTCAACTACCCGCTCCACAGCCGCAAGCCGACCGCACCGGGCGTCGCGCTCATCGGCGACGCCGCCCTGACCGGCGATCCCCTGTGGGGAGTGGGATGCGGGTGGGCTCTGCAGTCCGCGCAATGGTTGGCAGAGGCGGTCGCCTCGGCCGCAACCGGTCGAGGCGACCTCAATAGGTCGCTCGTGGTGTACGCACGCAGACACCGGCGCCGGCTGCGAGGTCACCAGTACCTGGCCGCCGACTTCGCCAAGGCACGTCCGTTCAATCCCTTGGAGCGGCTGATGTTCTCGGCGGCAGCGCGCGATGAATCGGTGGCGCGGCATATACATCTGTTTGCATCCCGCCTGATCAGTCCGCTGCAATTCTTGAACCCTGTGGTACTGGCCAAGGCCTCGGCCGTCAACATCAAGCATCGCGGGGCGCCTGCGCCAACCGCGCACCTGTCACACACAGGGTCGTGACCGACTCCCCTCCCACTCCATCCGCTCTTGGCAGCATCCGTAGAACGGAACACTGAACCGCTCTGGGGGCGGCGGCTTGAGCGCAAAAGTCCACCTGACTGGCGACGACCGAGCCGCCCCCCTCGCTCTCCTCGTGACGGCAGGCCAGGTCGGGGACGCACCCGCCTTGGAAGCCGTCATGGACCGCATCCGGGCCCCCGGCCCGGGCCCGGAAGGCCCAGAACGCGACCTGCTGCAGTTCTTGCCGACCGGGCCTACAGTGACAGCGGCCAAGATCTTCTCCCCCTGCATGGCCGGCAACTCCCCACTGGCGGCCCCCATCGGCGGCCAGTTCAGCTCCCCATCTCTGGTGCGCCGGACACGGAACGTCACAATAGCGAGTCGGATCGCTCGTCCCCGATGGCGCGGCATCGATGAGGCTTGTCCAGTAATCGATCTTCAAGCCTCGTCGGTCGATGCCGGGGATGTTCTTGTCGTGGCAGCCCGTTGCCTGGGTGATGACGGGGCCGGGGCCGGGATGGCAAGATCGCGAAGTGCGTCAGGCAGGTGCGAGGAGGGCCTCGGCCCCACACCGTTCAACCCGACCTTCACCATGGAGGCCATGTTCTGGGCGAAGCCGTGACATCCGGTCTCCCGGCCGGCCGCTGCCAGAGTGATCGGCCCCTTTTCCCCGCTGGAAGAATCCCCCGTGCATCAGGAACGCCATCGAAGGACACCACGCCGAGACGGCCGGCCGACCTTCGTTCTTGTCCACGGCATGCACAGCAACTCCTACTCCTGGTCGCCGGTCCTCCAGCAGCTCGCTCTGCTCGGCCACCGGGCGCTGGCCGTTGATCTGCCGGGCCATGGCATGGGCGCTCCCTTCCCTCTCTCCTACCAGGCACCTCAGGACCTGGAGGCGTTCTCGGCACAGCCCTCGCCGCTGGCCGACGTGACCTTGGAGGACAACGTCGACCACGTCGTAGAGGCGGTCCGCCAGGTCGCGGAGTACGGACCGGTGGTCCTGGTGGGGACCAGCGGGGGCGGGGCGACCATCACAGGCGTGGGCAACGCAGTGCCCGATCTGGTCAGCCGGATCGTGTACGCCTCGGCGTGGTGCTGCGTCGAGCTGCCGAGCGTCGCCGACTACCTGGAGACCCTGGGCATCAAGGATGTTGCCTCGTCCCTGGTCAACTGGCGCTCGGCCGACCCTCAGTTCCTGCTCGCGGCCAAGGAGAGCCTGATGGCCGACGCGACCGACGAGCAGTTCCGGGCTGCTCTGAACCTTCTCGAACCCGCCGACTCCGCACAGGTCCTCACCGCCGACGCCCGCGGCCGGGCGGACACCTGGGGACGGATCCCCCGCACCTACATCCGCTTCTCCCAGGACCGGGCGATCCCGCTCGCCGTGCAGGACCGGATGATCGCCGAGGCGGACGCGCTGACCCCGGAGAACCCTTTCCAGGTCCACACCGTGCACACCTGCCACATGGGCATCCAGCCACGCCCCTGTGAGGTGGCCGGGATCTTCGACACTCTCGCGTGACACGGTCGTGGGCCTCATCCCACGACCGACGATGTCGGGCCCCAAGGGCCGCGCGACGCCCGAGCGCTGCGAGCGCAGCGAGCGCCCAGAGGGAGTGATGCGCGCACGGCGTCGCCACCAACAGTGGCTGGGCCGGACGGTCGGGACGCTGACTTTCGTCACTGACAGTGAGAGTTCCCGGCAGCCAGATGACTCCCCACCACGCGGCTGTGGGCGGGGAAATCTAACTGGCCGCCGACAGTCGAGCTCACCGGCCAGGAGCGCGGCCTGCATCCGCTCCGCGGTGTCCTCGGTGAGTGCCACCTCCACAGAGGGGTGGGCGTCGTGGAAGTCCGCGAGTAAAGCGGCGACCTCGCAGGCGTGGCCCGTGGCTCCGGAGACCAGCCCGAGCGTGACCCGGGCTCCGCATATCGGGCAGGCACTGGCTCCAGGCTCATGGAGGGCTTCACAAGCCCGGGTTGTGGCGCGCTCGGAGAGAGCCTTTGATCCGGAAGCAACTTCCGTGGTGACTGACCGTGGGCCGAAGGCCACTGTTGTTGTAGAAGTGGCGCAGACGTTCGATCTTCCAGCGGTCGGTGTCATCCCCGCGCACCTGAGGCCACCCCCGCCCCGGGCCATGGCGCAGCAGCCCCTCGGCCGGGGCGGGGTGGGGGCGGTGGTGCGGAGGTGGCAGCCGGTGCGGGCACGGGCGATCGCCAAGGGGTGCCGGCGGACGGGGACACCGGTATGGGAGACGTCGAGCAGGGGGCGGGCCTGGTGACCTGCGAGCTGTCCATCACGCTGTCCCAACGGGTCAGGGAAGCTGCGGGTCGGTGAGGAAAGCCCTCAGCTCGGCCCGGGCCTGGTGGAGCTGCTGCGCCTCGCGCAGGTCGTCGGAGAAGTCAAAGGTTTGAAGCCATCGCGACGCCCGGCTACCACTTGCACAGCTTCATCGGCCATACTGCCCGCCGTGGAGCACCGTAGAGGCCAGAACACCCCGCCCGTGCACGCCGCCGGAACCGATCCGGCGTTCGTCCCCGGCTTGACCCCGCCACGCCCTGCCGAGGCAAAGGAGCGTACGACGGTACCAGCGGACGCCGTACCGGATGTCGTCGATGCTTCAGAACCGCAGGCGGAACCGGAGGTGACTGTCGCCGACGTGGAACCGCGACCGGTGACCGACGGCCCGGTATTCGAAGTATCCGACCGACGCGGCTCGATCACCGTCGACAGCACCGGCGTCACGTTCCGGCTGGACGACGAGACGGCCGAGTTCGACTGGTCGGAGATCGGCGCGGTAGAGACGAACACCCCCCGCTTCGGCCGCCGACTCACCGTCAGCGTGTACACCACCAGCCGCCGCAGCTACGACGTCCACATCGAGGCACCAAACCGGAACCAACTCAAGCAGTGGGCGACGGAGCTGGACACAGTGCTCGACTCCTACTTCGAAGACACCGAGATCACCAACTGACCTGCGGTCACCGGCGCCCTCACGGTCTGCTGCGGCGCGATCGCGACACCGCAGACCGCCGGCATCGACGGCGCCGGCAATCGGCCTGGCGGACGCAGGATGCAGGACGCAGGACGAGGCTGCGCTGACGCCCGAGGGCGAGTCGCAGAAACTGCTCACCGAAGCGCGTATGCGCGCATACGCGCACAACGGGCATCTCACGGAACACAGAACCAGCCTCAACGCCTAGAACTCCCACGTCGTGTGGCTGAGCGTCCAGAAGAATCCCACCATGCCGCAGGGCCGGAGCCCCCTGTTCCAGCCGTTCCGGCTATTCCAGGCGCGGGCCGTTGGTGGGGATGTCCTCGGTGCACTGGACGAGGTGATCGCGGAATCGCGCGTCGGCGACCGGGCCGACGCGGCCGCTCGGGTCGATGTAGTACGCGTAGTGGTTGACGTTCTGGCTGCTCGGCAGGAAGGGGCTGTTCGGGTGGTTCCGGGCTTCTTGCCGCCGTTGCGGAAGTCGATCCAGCCGTTCTCGGAGTTGATGAACCCGGTGTGGTACGGATCGACGGTGAGCCCGCGCCCCGGCTCAGTCCAGCTCTGGCCGGCGTTGCCCGGATTCCACAGTCCGGCATGGGCGCCGGGCGGGACCCACCCGACGACATGGTCCTGCGTGGTGTAGCCGACGACCAGCCTGGCGCCGTCGGGCATGCGGTACTCGTTCCGCGGCGCGCGCACGCTCAGCGTGCGCCACCACGTCTTGCCCGCGGTGCCGAAATTGCAGATGGAACACCCCACCCACAGGTGGGGTCTGCTCAGTGCCCGTTTGATGTAGAACCGCTGGTTGTCCCTGTGGTGCTCGGGGTGCACCATGATCCTCGCACCCTGGTGGGTGCTGGCGTGCTCGACGTCCATCACCTGGTCGGTGTGGTAGTGGCGCAGGCCGAACGATCCGTCGCTGTGCGGTTCGAGCGTCCAGACGGCGAACCAGTTCCTGTTCCTGTCGTCGTTCCCGTCACAGTTCATCGTCTCCGCGTCCAAAGCCGCCGCCGCTCCCCTTGTACCCCCGCAGGCCTTCCGCCGCCGCGCGCTGCAGGGCCGGGTCGACGGTGGTCTCCACCGCGCCTCGTACGTCCTTGTAGATACTCTCGAGCCCCGTCGCCCCGTACATCAGCGACCGGTATCCCGTCACCGCCGAGTACAGCTCTCCGTCCCTATACGTGCGCTGGTAGGGGGCTCTGTCGATACCGGACGGTTTCGTGTCCGTGACCGATCGCCCCGCCACCAAGATATCGACCAGACTTCCCTCCGCCCTCCACTGCGAGGACGCTTGCGCCTTCGGCGCGTCCTCCGCCGCCTCTCCACCGGACGCGCAACCTTTCGCACCCGCACCCGCACCGAACAGCGTCATCAAGGCCGTCGCGGCCAAGGCGACCCGGCGTCGGCTTGTCGTAGACATGATCAGCGTCGTACGGATGTGCCACTCGTCGAGTGCAGTCCGGCAGGGACACGCAGAGCACCCCCTC
Source organism: Streptomyces roseifaciens (assembly GCF_001445655.1). Taxonomy (NCBI): domain Bacteria; kingdom Bacillati; phylum Actinomycetota; class Actinomycetes; order Kitasatosporales; family Streptomycetaceae; genus Streptomyces; species Streptomyces roseifaciens. The sequence goes on along the minus strand of NZ_LNBE01000003.1, from coordinate 2,426,971 downwards.
CCCGACCCAGCCCGACCCGGCACGCAGCTCCCGCCCCTCACTCACGCATGCCGAAGCACTTGACCGGCAGACCAAGCAAGCAGGGCTGGATTTGATCGTTTATTACATGATCCGTACCGGGCAGGCTCCCCTCGCAACATCCGAACCCTCTATCGAATAGGGAAGGCTCTCCCATGAAGCTCCTCGTTCGGACCGGGCTCACCGCGGCAGTTGCGGCCGGAGCCATCGCCATCGCTGTTGCCCCCGCTTCCGCCGCCGTCGGTGTCAGCGACGCTCATGTCGTGGCCGGCGCACACGCCGTGGCACCGAACCCGAAGACGATCAAGCCGGCCGCGTACAACCAGGCCCGCAGCACCCTGGCCAACGCCGGCAGCCAGACGGCGGCCAAGTCCCACCCCATCCACGGGAAGGACGACGTGCCCGTCAGCTACGGCACCAGCCTGCTGGCCGCCGCCCGCGACGAATTCCGGCAGACCGACCGAAACCTGCCGCCGAAGGACAAGAAGTCCGACATGTCGATCCCGCACTACAACGCGATTCACAGCGCGGCGAAGACCATGGGAATCGACAAGTGGTGAGGCAGTAGAAAGCAGTAGAAAGACGCCCTGGGCCGACCTTCGACCGGCACGGGGCGTCACGTGCAGGTAGCGCACCCGTTGTTGCCGCTGCAGCACAGATCAGCCGCTGCCTCCGCCTGGGGCAGTACCCCGCGGGCTGGTCGGCCAGCACCCCATGGAAGCGCGCTTCTCCCTGCACGGCGCCGCGCTCGCCGTGCAGGAGGCTGATCGCATGCGCTGCGGCGTAGACGTGGATGTCCTCCCGGCCTGCGGTGATGTCGGCGGCCTCGGTCGCGCTGCAGGCAACTGCTTTGACCGAGCATCCCGGTTGTCCGGACTGAATACGGCTTCGGGCACCGGATGGCCGCCCTGGGCGCGGCTCCACGCCTACCGGAAGCCGAGACGCGGATCGGCGCCGACCAGCTCACCGCTGGCGGCCCACAGGTCAGCGGCGACGGCCAGGTCGGCCATATGCGAGGGGACGGGCTCGCGCCGGGGTATGCCACGCAGGCCGAAGACTCTCGACCCCCACAGCTGCCCTCCCCGTACCTCCGAGTCGAGAACGGCACGGACGACGGGCCATGCCCCGGCGTCCTTGCCCTGCACCAAGAGTCCGGCGGGCACGGCGCGCAACCGCTCGCCGGAGGTTCTCACGTGTACCGGCGGGCGGGACGGGGTGAGGGAGTCCAGTGCGCCGCCGGGGTGGGCCACCACACTGAGCACCGTGCTGCCGGCGGCACGCAGGCGGCGATCGAGTTCGAAGCCGAAGTACATCTGCGCCAGCTTCGATCAGCCGTAGGTGCGCTTGTGCCGGTAGTCCCGGACCGACTGCAGGTCGCCGCCCAGGTCCAGTCGCTCGGACCGCGCCGCGAAGCCTCCCACCGTCACGATGCGGCCCGCCGACGCCGCGGACAGCAAGGGGGCCAGCCACTGGGTGAGCGCGAAGTGGCCGAGGTGGTTGGTGCCGAACATCAGCTCATGGCCGTCCTCGGGCTCCCGACGCGGCGGGTCGTTGAGCGCGACCCCTGCGTTGTAGACCACCGCATCGAGACGATCGAGGTCCAGCCTGTCCACGGCGCTCTTCAGGGACGACAGGTCGGCGAGGTCCAGTTGAAGGTGCAGCACGTGCGCGCCGGGGACGCGCGAGCGGATCGAGGCCATGGCGCCATCGGCCTTCGCGGCGTCCCGGCTGCCGAGCACGACGACGGCGCCGGTGGTGGCCAGGTGCTCGGCAGCGAAGTAACCGATCCCGGCATTACCCCCCGGTGACCAGGAAGGTCTTGCCCTCGGCGAGCGGCAACCGGTGAACGTCCCACGCCCGGCTCTGGGATGCGAAAGACACGTTGACGGGTTCCTTGCGGTCGGGGGCAGCATGCCCATGGGGAGCACCAACCCGCCCAAGGTCGCAACCTCCGGCGACATGACCCCGACAGACCACGGACAGCGCCGACAGGCTTCCGACGCCCCTCCGGAGGATGCAGAGAGCAAGAAAGCCGCTACGCCGCGTCCAATCAAACCGGCGCAGACGCTGGCTCCGGTTTGATCGGACGCGGCGTACGCCACCAGGCGTAGCCATCCACTGGTCAGCAGGTCCTCGAGGCCGGAACCGCACCGTTATCCTGAGTTCTTTTGCTGGGAGGCATGGGGCAGATGGAATTCCGGTTGCTGGGAGCGGTGTCAGTCATCACCGAGGCCGGCGGTCTGCCGCTCGGCCCTGCCAAACGGCGCAGCCTGCTGGCCGCCCTGCTGTTGCGCCCCAATTACCCAGTGCCGGTCGACCATCTGACGGCCGCTCTGTGGGAACAGGAACCGCCGCTGCACGCCCGCGGCGTCATCCAGGGCCATGTGTCGCGGCTGCGGGCCCTGCTGATCAGTGCCGACGCCGGGGCATACGGCGTCGAGTTGATCACCCAGGGCACGGCCTATGTCCTGCGCATGCCGACAGCCCGGCTGGACGCGCACCGCTTCGAGGATCTGGTGGCTCAGGCCCGTGAGCAGCGCGGCCCGGCCGCGGCGGTGACGCTGTACCGGGAGGCGTTGTCGCTGTGGCAGGGGCCCGCGCTGGCCGACGTCTGTCCGAGCCCACCGCTGCAGGTCGCCGCGCAGGCGCTGGAGGAGCTCCGGCTGGCCGCGGTGGAGCAGCTGGCCGCGGGCTACGCGCAGTTGGGCGAGCATGGCCGGGCCGCCGCTGTCCTGCACGCCGAGGCGGTTGCCCACCCACTGCGTGAATCGCTGTCCGCCGCCCTCGTGACGGCGCTTCATAGGGCGGGTCGCCGGTCGGAGGCGCTCGACTGCTTCCACCGCACCCGGCGCCTGCTCGCCGACGAGCTGGGGATCGGCCCGGGCCGTGAGCTGGCGGACGCCTACGCGATGGCTCTGCGTGAGGAGGTCGACGACGCGGCGCTTGAGACAGCGGCCTCGTCCCGGGCTGCCACGGTGCACGCCGTGCCGCTCCCGCCCGTAACGCCGGCCACCTTCCGCCCCGGCCCGGCCGACCTGCTGCCGCGGGCACCGCGCGGCTTTCACGGGCGGGCACAGGAGCTGGTTGCCCTGTCCCGGGCCGCCGAGGGCGAGGCGCCCGTCTGCCTGGTCACCGGGCCCGCAGGGGTCGGGAAGACCGCGCTGGTGGTGCAGTGGGCCCACCTCAATCGCGCCGGCTTTCCCGGCGGCCGGCTCTACGCCGACCTGCGTGGCTTCGGCGATACGGGCGAGCCGACCCTCGCCGAAGTACTGCGCGAGTTCCTCCTGGCTCTGGGTGTCGCGCCGCTCCGGATGCCGGAGTCGGCGAACGGCGCGGCCGCGCTGTTCAGATCGCTCGCCGCCGACCGGGAGCTCCTCGTCGTCCTGGACAACGCGCGCGACTCCGAGCAGGTCAGACCGCTCCTGCCGGGCGGTCCCCGGTGCGTCACCGTCGTGACCAGCCGGTACCGGCTGCCGGGGCTGATCGTCACCGACGCCGCCCGGCCCGTTCCCGTGGACGTACTCACGCCGGAGGACGGCACCGCACTTCTCTCCGGGGTGCTCGGTGCGGAGCGGGTGCTTGCGGAGCCGGCGGCCGCGCGACGGCTGGCCGAGCTGTGCGGCGGGCTGCCCCTCGCACTGCGGGTGGCGGGAGCCAGGCTGGCGCACCGGCCGGGCTGGGCGTTGAGCGAGATGAACGCCGAGATGTTCGATTCGACCCGCAGGCTGAGCCTGCTGGACGTCGAGGACACCGGCGTACGCGCGGCCCTGCGACTGACCGTGCGACAGCTCCCCGAGCACGTCGCCCGTCACTTCGCCTGTCTCGGCCGCCACCCCGGTACGCACTTCGACCGGTACGCGACGGCAGCCCTGACACGAACGGACCCGGCCACCGCAGAGGTCACGATGGAACGCCTGGTCGCTTCGCACCTCGTCACGGAAACCGCGCCGGGACGCTGGACACTGCACGATCTGGTACGGCTCTACGCGCGGACTCTGGACGCCCGGCCCGATGCCCTCACGCGCGTGCTCGACCATTACATCGCCACCGCCCTCGCGGCGGCGACCGTGGCCGAACCCGGCAACGAGGCCTGCGTCCCGTTGCCTCCGGACTTCCTCGCGCCCGTGGCCGTGAGGACGTTCACGGACCGGGACGACGCCATGGCCTGGTACACGGCCGAGCGGGACGACCTCATACTGGCGGCGGCCGCCGCGCACACGGCCGGACTGCACAGCAGGACCTGGCGGATCGGCATGCTGTTGTGGCCGCTCATGGCGCGATGGGTGCTGGACGACTGGACCCCGCTCCTGGAGACCGCACTCGAGGCGGCACGGGCCGAGGCCGATCCGGCCGCCGAGTCGCGGGTACGGGCCCTGCTCGGCTGGGTACTGACCGAGGAAGGGCGCAGCGACGAGGCGCGGACGTGTGTGGAGCCCGCCCCCGCGCTCTCCGCTCGCGCAGGCGACCTGCGCGGCGAGGCGACCGCCTTGGTCGTCCTGTCCTGGGCGCAGGCCGCGCTGGGAGACCCGGAGGAGGCCGCGGAAGGCTGTGCACGGGCGGTGGAACTGGCCCGCAAGGCCGACGACCGGTACACCGAACGGCTGGCCCTGTATCACCTCGCCCGGTACCGGCTGGACACCGGGCAATGGCAGGCAGCCTTCGACACGGCGACCGCAGCCCTCGCCTTCGAGGACCTTCCCGGCACCGTGGTCGCGTCCCGGGTGCTGCTCCTCACGACGACGGGAGAGGCGCTGCTGGGGCTCGGTGACGAGCCCGAGGGCATCCGGCGGCTCGGCATGGCAGCGCAGGAGGCGGAGAACACCGGCTACGACGACGGGGCGGTACGAGCGCTCGGCGTGCTGCTGCGGGTATCGGCGGACGCGGGACTCCAGGCACGGTACGACGCGGCGGTGGCGCGGCTCACGACACGGAGGTGAGCCGTTGGCCGTTGGCCTGTGGCCTGTGGCCTGTGGCCTGTGGCCTGTGGCCTGTGGCCCGGCAGCATGCCACGGGGCCCGCGCAAGTGGCAATCGAACTGCATCAGCTCTCAGCGCGTGGCTGCGCTACGCAAGGAACGCCGAGGACCCGGCCAGCTGGACGGCAGCAAGCCGGCCGGGTGTTGGGCTAGGGCCTGTCCGATGGGTCGGTGTACGGGGTGCGGGCTTCTGCGATGGCGAGGCTGTCCTCGCAGACATGGAAGCCAGTGATCAGGTCGTTCTCGACGATGAAGTGAACAGCGAAGGGCGAGCTGTAGGTCTTGCCGGTGGCGCCCGTACGCTGCCGGCCAGGAGACCCCTAATCACGCCGTGGACGCCGTCCGCGATGACCGTGTCGGTTCGAGCCCGCTGCGTATCCGCGCCGCGCGGCTTCCGGGATGACTCCGGCGGCCAAGTCGCGAAAGTGACCGGCATCCGTCCGCGCGGGTTGTGCGGGGACGGATCCAGGGGGCGGCCGGGTTGGGGGCGATGCGCCAGTCGATCCGGTCCGCGAACAAGGCGGCGATGTGTTCCGCGTCGCCTCCGGCCACCCGCGCCAGGAATTCACGGATGACCGTGCCGTCCAGGCCCAGGCCGATGCCGATGCCGATGCCGAGGGGTGCATCGACTGGTCGCTGGTCAGCGTGGACTCCACAGTCTGGCGCGCCCATCAGCATGCCGCCGGAGCCCGCAAGCATGCTCCCCACGTCCCTGGGAAGCGGACTCGTCCGACACGGCACCGGAACGATGAGGCGCTGGACCGATCGCGAGGCGACTTCACCTGCAAGATTCATCTGGCGAGCGAGGGCGGACGGCGTCCGCTCGCGCTCAAGCACACCATCCCCGAACCGACCAACCAGCGGGCCAACCGCCAACGCCGGGGCAGCGCGGGCGGCCGGCCCACAAGCTTCGGCAAAGAGATCTACCGCCACCGCAATGAAGCGGAGCGGACCATGAACGCGATCAAGGGCTTCCGGGCCGTGGTCACCCGCGACGAGAAGCGCGCCTACGTGTTCCACGGCAGCGCGCTGATGGCCGCGATCCGGCTGTGGCTTCGTGGCTGACGCTCACCGGATTGCCCCGGCCGGACCGGCCTATCGCGGCTGCGGTCAGTAGACGATCGACACGATCTGGCAGACTGCTTCGGCCAGTTGACGGTCGCCGTCGATACGGACACGAGCCAGGGCGGTGTCCGGCTGGATGCCGCGAGTGCACAAGCGCCAGGCGGTCTCCGCATCCAAGCGCACGACCGCGGCCGGATGTTCGTCAACCGGCTCGGCGAGCGACCAGCCGTCCCCGGTGGACGTCGCCGTCCAGACGCCGCCGGCCGGGCCCTCGATCCACACCTGGACCTGAGTGCCGGCCGGCGCGGTGACCGTGCGCAGGGTGTGGGGCAGGGCTCGCATGAACGTGTCCAGGACCACGGACAGGAATCGTGGATCGGCGTCGGTGTCCCGGCCGGTGGCGTGACGGATCTGCTGGCGATGGGTCCAGAACTCGGTGAAGTCGCGCGCGCTGTCCAACCACATTGGCGCCGGTTCGACGCCGGCCCAGGACACTCCCAGCGACGGGGCATCGGGGTCGGTGGCCTCGAAGAACCGGGCGACCTGCCCGCCCACCAGGTCAAGGGTGTCGGCGAGTGCGGCTGGGCTCACCCGACGGTGGGCATCGACCCACTCATGATTGATGCGGTGGATGAACGTCTCCAGCGTCTCGCCCGGCGCGAAGGCGGGGCCGTCCTGGTGGCCGTCCCTGTCCCGGGCGAGGCGTCCGTAGAAGTCGCCCAGGATGTGTGCGGCGAGATCGCGGACGGTCCAGCCCGGCACCGCCTCCTGATCCCAGTCGGCGGACGCCAGGCCTCGCAGCGTGGTCATCAGCGCAGCCTGCTCAGGGGCGAACAGGGATCGGGCATCGATCGGGTCCCCGAGCCAGGAATGGCCGGGCACGTCATTGAGCTGGGAGTTCATGGCTCAAGCCTGCCAACCGAATGCCCTGATGGCTACCGAAAGATCCCATTCCGATCGATCGTGCCGCGCTCCCGCCTGACGCCGTCGGGGCACCGCCGGACCAAGATTCACCAGACACGCCTTAGGGCCTCTCAGGAGCACGACGAACTCACGGAAGCCGCCGGCACCCGCGCCGCTGTCGTCATCGCCGACTCCGAAGGGCTGACACCCCTGCACGCCTCCGAAGCACCCGACGGCAAGCGCCAGGAGGAGACACTCGTCGACGGCCAGCACACCTGAGTGCCGGTTACCCGGCTTCGGGGCACCGGCACTTACCTTGATCTTTAACGGCAAGGATCGAATGCGGCCTCGACGCTGAAAATCAAGCTAGCCCAATTCGGGGTAGTAGCCCCGCTGGTACGGCGACAACAGAGAGATCGCGAGCTGCGCCGCGCCCCTGCAGATCAGGCAGACGCGGTCACGGTGGCATACGGAGCAGTTTTTCCGCCCGCGGACCTTGTCGTACACCCAGCCACGTCCCCCGCATCCGGGACACCACCCCAGACCGTCGCACTCGTAGCACAGCACATATCCGGGCGTGACGGTCTCGGCTGTGCGCGCCGGCTCCGGCCACTGGAATTCCTCCGGCTCGTACAAGGCCATCGCCGGTGTCCGCCCGTCGAAGTACACGATGGATCTATGGTCGCTCACCCTGATCTCGATGCGGCAGCCGTCGCGGCGGCCGATGACCACGGACCCCGGACGCGGGCCCGGCCGGGCCCCGCCACCGACGCCCTCCTGCGATATGGCGACCTCCCAGCCTGCCGAGCCGAGCAGCGCTGCCGCGCGAGACACGGATTCGGCGGCACTGACATGCGCGGGACGCTCCCCATTGAAAGAGCTGGTCGAGTATTGATAGCGGAGCGGTTCGTGCCAGTCGACGATCCTCGGTGCGTCGAGAAACAGCAGGCGCAGGTCGCTGCCGGGGGTCAGGTCGTTGATCAGTTCGACCAGCTGCGCGCGCAGGGCTCGCCCCAGCCGGTCCAGCTCCTCACGTGCGCCCGGCATGTCGCCCATTGCCGCCCCCCTCTCGCCGGGCCTTTCCATCCCGCCCGATCATCGGCATCCTACGTGCCGTTCGCGTGGAGTTGACCTGCTTCGTTGTGGCACAGTCGGCCTGACCAGGATCAGACAACGGGCATGAACCGAGAATGCAGTTCGGGACGACCACCGTCGAACCTGGCCGCCCAGCACACCGCGATCTCTGGTCAGCGGCCTTCCCGGCGCGAAGGGTGCCTTCGATGCCCGCGTGATGCGGTGCGCAGGCCCTACCGCGGCGCAGGGCAGGATGCCCTGTCAGACCCTCCCGGATGCGAGGTGCCCCCGGCCAAGCGCGGGCGCGTTACATCCTCCGCGCCTCAAGGGCGTGCGCCGGGGGCGTGTACTGCACCCATTACGCCAATTACCCTTTCGAGAGCATTACTTGACCACCCCATTACCTGAGGCCATCAGGTAATCTCCTGGTAAAGGGGTGGTCAAAGGCGCCTGAGCCAGCCCGGCTGTTGACGCGTCCGCCCTGAGGCAGTGGCACGTATGACGTATGACCGACGGACCACGTCACTCGGGGGTGTATCGCTGATGGAACCGCGGCGGTTTCCACCGGACGCCGGACGCCGGACGCCGACGAGTGCGATCTCCCCCAGTCGTTCCATGTTCACAGCCTGCTCATCCTGTGCTGGCGGTCCGCTCGGCCCTGTAGTAGCGAGCAGTGCCGACTGGCTGCTCACGTCAACGAATGCACGGCAAGCGCTTGTTGTCATGCCTTTCCGGTTACTGATGCACGTCAATGATGACCTTGAACACGCCACGCTCTTCCGCACTCGGGTGGGCACAGGAGGTAGGCCACCATGAAGTCCATGAAGTCCGTGAAGTCCCTGGCAGACAACGCGCGTTCCTTCACTACGCACGTGGCTGAGCGGGCTGAGGAGTTCTGCGTCCTGGAGGTGGTGAGGGCCATCGCGTGACCTGTGTCCGCCCCTCTCACGGGCCGCCCTGGCCTCCGCTTTCCGTCATGCGAGGACCTCACCATGCTTCCCACTCTCAAAGACCCTGTAGGCCTGCGGCGTGACGTCCTGGCTTCCCTCGTCGTGTTCCTGGTGGCCCTGCCCTTGTGCGTGGGTGTGGCCGTCGCCTCGGGCGTGCCCGCCGAACTCGGGCTGATCACGGGCATCGTCGGTGGCCTTGTCGTCGGCGCCATGCCCGGCAGCAGCCTCCAGGTCAGCGGCCCCGCAGCCGGGCTGACCGTCCTGGTCTTCGAAGCGGTCCAGGAATTCGGCCTCGGCGCCCTCGGGGCGATCGTCCTGGCCACCGGCCTGGCCCAGATAGCCCTGGGCGCCGTGCGCTTCGGCCGCTGGTTCCGGGCGATCTCCGTGGCTGTCGTGCAGGGCATGCTCGCCGGCATCGGACTCGTCCTCTTCTTCGGCCAGCTCTACACCATGGCGGGCATCAAGCAACCCCGCTCCGGCGTGGACAAGATCGTCGGCATCCCTGGCCTGATCGCGGACATCGCCACGGACCGCGCCACCCTGACCGCCTTCGCGGTCGGCGCGGGCACCATAGTCATCCTGGTTCTGTGGAAGAAGGTCCCGGCGAAGGCCCAGGCGCTCCCCGGCCCGCTCGTGGCCGTAGCCCTGGCCACGGCCGTCACGGCCCTGGGCGGCCTCGACATCGCCAACGTGGAAGTAAAGGGCCTGGTCGACGCCATCCAGCCGCCGGCCCTGAACGACCTCACCGCTCTCGGCGGCATCGGCGTCCTCGGCACGGTCCTGGCCTTCACCCTCATCGCCTCGGCGGAGTCCCTCTTCAGTGCCGCCGCGGTCGACCGCATGCACGACGGCCCGCGGACCCACTACGACAAAGAACTCATGGCGCAGGGCGTCGGCAACACCGCCTGCGGCCTCCTGGGCGCCCTGCCCATGACCGCCGTCATCGTCCGCAGCTCCGCCAACGTCCAGGCCGGCGCGAAGACCAAGCGCTCCCGCATCCTGCACGGTGCGTGGCTGCTGCTGTTCGCCGTGCTACTCCCGGCAGCGATCGGGATCATCCCGCTGGCCGCCCTCGCAGGCGTCCTGATCCACGCCGGTTGCAAGCTCGTGCCCTTCAAGGAGCTCGCCCCACTATGGCGCGAGCACCGCGGCGAGGCCGTCATTCTGGGGATCACGGCCATCGCCATCGTCACCACCAGCATGTTCGAAGGTGTGGTGCTGGGTCTGTTCCTCGCCGTCGTCAAGTCGGCCTGGGACACCTCCACCCTCCATCTCGACATTCGCGAGCCGGCCGATGGACGCGTCGTCGTCGCCGTCGCGGGCCACGCCACCTTCCTGCGCCTGCCCCGCCTCCTGGAAACCCTGGAGGCCCTGCCGCAGGACCGCCCGATCGAACTCGACCTCTCACAGGTCCGCCACCTCGACCACGCCTGCCGCACCGCCCTGGAAACCTGGGCGGCGCGCCACAACGTAAAGGGAACGGAAGTGGTGCGGGTCAGGCACCCGAAGGTGGTGACCGCGTCATGATCAGAAAGTCCCGCGACGTGGTCCCTCCACATGCCGGTGAGACCGCATTCACCGCTTCCGGTCTGATGTGCAAGCCCTTCCAGGGGGCTCTGGCCGCCGTCGCACCATCCCGTGAAGCCCGCCTGTCGACGCGCTCACACCGTGCACTGCACAGCAGACGCACTGCGATCGGCATTGCCGAAATCCGGGCTCCAGGATGCGCTCCCGTTCGCCGGTGAACCGGCGGATGCATGCCGGTCGGCGGGCGGCGAAGGGCAAGGCCAAAGGTTCGCGTTCCTGGGTCGCCCAGTGGCGCAAAATACCGCAGACTCCTTATAAGGTCCGCGCGTGAGCGCGGGCTGTCAGGGAAGTGACCAGCGTGCTTGAGGTTCCGTTCTGGCTCTGGGGGGCGTTCGCCGCGACGGTGGTCGTGTCGCTGGCGGTGGACCTGCTGGCCCACCGCTCGGCGCACGTCATCGGCTTCAAGGAGGCCGCGGCCTGGAGCGGCCTGTGGGTGGGCCTCGCGCTGGTCTTCGGCGCCGTCGTCTTCCTCGTCCTCGGCACGACAGCCGGGACGGAGTACACCACCGCGTGGCTGCTGGAAAAGAGCCTGTCGGTCGACAATCTGTTCGTCTTCGCCGTGATCTTCGCCTACTTCAAGGTGCCCCGCGCCTACCAGCACCGCGTGCTGTTCTTCGGCGTCATCGGTGCCCTGGTCTTCCGCGCGATCTTCCTGTCTCTCGGCGTCGCCGTGGTCAGCCGCTTCACTGCGGTGCTGTACGCCTTCGCCGCCGTCCTCTTCTACAGCACCTACAAACTTCTCAAGGACGAGGAGGAGAGCTTCGACCCGGGCAAGAGCTTCGCCGTGCGGCTGCTCCGCAAGATCATGCCAGTCAGGGACGAGTACGCCGGCATGAAGTTCTTCGTCAAGGAAGCCGGCAAGCGCATGGCCACGCCCCTGCTCGCGGTGGTCGCCGCGATCGAGGCCGCCGACCTGATCTTCGCCGTCGACAGCGTCCCCGCCGTCCTCGCCGTCAGCGACGACGCCTTCATCGTCTACACCAGCAACGCCTTCGCCATCCTCGGCCTGCGAGCCCTGTACTTCATGCTCGCCGGCCTCCTGGACCGCTTCCACTACCTGAGCAAGGGCCTTGCGATCATCCTCGCCTTCATCGGCGTCAAGCTCATCCTCCAGGCATCCCACAAGACGATCAGCCCCGACATCCCGGAAATCCCCTCACCCATCAGCCTCGCGGTCATCGTCGTCGTCCTGGCCGGATCCGTCGTCCTCAGCCTGCGCCGCCCCTCCACACCCCACACAACCACCGAAGAGACAGCGTCCGCGCCCGACGCGACACCACCCGACGACCCCACCAGGCCCCACGGCACTACACGCGTAGGGCAGGACCAGGAGCCGGGCGATCCGCCCCGTCCTGCGCGTTGACCCAACGCCTACTGCTCCCACAGCTCCTCCCCGCCCCATTCCGACCACAGGATCTATGGTTAAAGAATGAGTAAAGTCCAGCATGAGACCGGTCCTCAGGGAGAAATTCTCTGCCCGGCCTGCAACCAGCCCCTGAGCGTGACGATCAAGAGGCGGCACAGGACATTCGGCATCCTCGTTCCCGTGTGGACTCCCCGCCGCTGCCACAACCCCGACTGCCCAGAACGCCTGGAGGCCCCGGAACCGGAGGGCCAGGAAGACGACCAACCCCAGGACCGCTGACACAACCCCACTCCGGGACCGCTCCTCCCCGGGAGCGCGACTCGCCGCGCACCTCCGGCACCATGTGTTCGTGGGCGTGCGTGAACTCGTCGACGGGCTTCCGCGCTCGAGCACATACAGCAGGCCGTACGAAGTGCGCACCGCGGGCACGTGCCGCCCGCGGTGCGCAGCTGTTTGTGCGCGGAGGTCTCAGCAGCCCTTCGCCCAGGTGTGGGAGCTGCCTCGGTCGTTCGCCCGTCCGCTGTAGCTCACCTCCTGCCCTGGCCCGAGGCAGAGCGTGACCCCGCCGGTCAGCTCACGGCCGTCGTAGATCTTCACGTGGTCGGGGACCCCCGGGCCGGAGACTCCGTGGTTCGCCCACGATGAGTCCTGGTTCGACATGTTGCCCTCCCACCAGCGGTCGTCACCACTGTGGTCGATCTTCATGCCGTCGAAGTTGGCGTGTGTCCAGACGCAGAAGTATCCACGACGGCACTCCGCCGCCGACGCGGATGAGGCGGTGGCCGTAACAGCGCCGGTGGAGATCAGAGCAGCGGCGAGGAGAGCGGTGAGACGCTTCATGGGCGTGGTTTTCCCTTCGTTGATGGGTCGTCGAGCAGTGCCGTCGCTTCGGCCAGGGCGTGCGTGCGCAACCGCGTCCAGTCCGCGATCTCGGCACGGTGCTTCGCGCGGACCTCGTCCAGGGAGCGGCGGGTGTGACGGGCTTCCGGCCCGAGGTTGTTGACGATCGTCGACACCCGGAACCACCGGGGCTGATCGCCGTACAGGCGCTGCTGCGCGGCGGCCAGACAGCCGTCCGTGTGCGCGCTCACGACATAGCCGGTCGGCAGGGAAACGGACAGTTCCGGCCGCCCCGAACCGAAGAGCGCCTCGGCGGCCTTCGCCTCCCCGGGCGCGGGAGACGATGTACTCCGTCCCGGGTACGAGGGCTTCAGGCCCTGACGGGTGAGGCAGGAGTCGGTGAGTACTTGAGTGGCCGCCTTGACCACGTCGTCCTCGGCCGGACGACGGGGAGCCTCCGATTGCGCGCAGCCGGATAGAAGGCAGCCGGCGAGAAGAACCGAGGCAACCAGTCGCCCGGCGGCCCACGTACGGGGGTGCATGCGCGGATCAACCGGGCGAGGAGATCAACGTGACGGGTGGGGCGGGTTGTTGGGGCACTGTGAACATGCCCCTCACCCTCCCCACGACTTGCGGAGGCATGCGTCTTATCACCCGCAAAGGTGACTATGGGGCCGGGATGGCCCCAAGTGCAGGGCGCTTATGGATGATGCCGTCGTGGCCGTCGTCGGTGCTCGGTGTCATCGTGCCCAGCGGGCCGGCACCGTGTTCCACCCGCCGTGACACCTCGATCACGGAACTGAGAGACTGGCTCCCTCGACAGCCCGCAGGCAGTGGGCGGCAAAGAGGTGAGGAGCCAGAGTGGTCACACCACCCCGTGTCCTGCCGACGATCCCGGCACCCGCCGATGTGTGGATGCTGGTGCGGCAGCGGCCGGCCGTACTGCGCCGGTCCACTCGCGAACTGGCAGCAGCCCTTGCCGATACGTACGGCCCCCGCTTCGCGGTCTGGCACACCGACGAGCTGCTCTTCGGCATCCAGGGCGGGCGGTTGGTGTTGCGAACCCTGGGCGGCGCGGACCTACCTGCCCCTGAGGTGGTGTGCGTTCGCCAGGTGGCCGGCCCCATGCGCAACGACCGCGAGGTGACCTTGTTGCGGCATCTTGAGCGCATGGGCAGCACCCTCCTCAACACGGTCGACGCCCAGCTCAAGTCCCGTAACAAGGTCTGGCAGCTGCAAGAACTCGCCCTGGCCGGGCTGCCGGTGCCCGACACCGTCTCCTACGCCACCGCCCCCTTGGAAGGCGTCGTGCGCAGCCCCCACCTGGGCACGCCGTGCGTAGTGAAGTCCGTCAGCGGCGCCAAGGGCGGGCAGGTCTTCCTGGCCCCCGACCCCCATCTGCTCAGCGAAGTGGCCGGCAGCCTCACACAGGAGGCGCCGTTCCTCTTCCAGGAGCACATCGCCAATTCGCACGGCCGTACCCTGCGCGTGGTCGTGGTCGACAGCGAACCGGTGGCCGCCGTACTGCACACCTCCCCCAACGGCACCCTCACCGCCAACATCGCCAAGGGCGGCTCCGCCACGCTCTGCGCGGGCCGCTACCCGCAGGCAGAAGAGCTGGCCGTCCGCGCAGCCTGCGCCCTGGGCCTGGACATCGCCGGGGTGGACCTGTTGTTCACCTCCGGGGACACCTTCACCATCTGCGAGGTGAACGCCGTCCCAGGCTGGCGCCCGGAGATGACCGCGGTCGCCCCCGCCATTACAGCCTGCATCGCCCGCGCCCTCTCGACCCGTCGCCGCGAGACACCACCGCCAACCACAGGGCCGCGTCAAGGCCGCCTCGCACAAGGACGAATCCCAAGCTGACAACACTCGGCCAGCCTCAAGGGAGACTTCCGACGGCGGTGAACGTCGCCGAGACGGTGGGCGGTGTCTGCATGCGCTTGGACCGGTGCACCCCACCCTGCCAAGCGCATCCCCCAGCGGGTGCGCCTGGGAAGTCCCCGGGGAAGAGCAGCGCCAGGGGTGCCCGCCGAAGCCGCGTACCAGGCCTCGCACCAAGGACACCATTGTCACAGGTGTCACAGGGGCTTGAGCCGGGTGCGCAGGAGGCAGAACTCGTTGCCCTCGGGGTCGGCCAGGACGTGCCAGCTTTCGGTGCCGGCCTGGCCGATGTCTACGGGCCTTGCGCCGAGAGCGAGCAGTCGTTCCAGCTCAGCATCCTGGTCGCGGTCGGTGGCGTTGACATCGATGTGCAGCCGGAGCTTTCCCGTCCGGGGGTCACTGGCCGGGCTGAAGACGAGGGTGGGCTGCGGGCCGCCGAACCCGGCGTCGGGCGGGCCGATCTCGATGCTTCCGTCGCCCTCCCGATCAAGTTCGATGTAGCCGAGGACGTCGCTCCAGAATGCGGCCAGCCGGTCGGGGTCCGCAGCGTCGATGACGAGTTCACTGATTCGGCATGCCATGGCCGTCACTTTACGAGATGGCGTGACAGATTTGGCCGCCGCGGACTGCTGAGGAAGGTCACCAGGTCGCCTCTTGCGGATCACCGGCCAGTTGCCCATCGCGACCTGGTTCCGCTACGGGCGCCGGAGTTCCGGCCTCCAGTCAGTTCGTCGGCATGTCGCGCTGATGCTGGCCGGCCCGGGCCGGAGCCCGCATGACGAAGAGGCTGACGGCCGCCGTGAGCCACTCGATGCTCCTGCGGCTTGCTCGGGCCCTGCCCGATGATCCTGAACCCGTGACGCCGCGGGTGCTCGGGGTCGACGAGTTCGCCCTGCGCGGCGGCCGCGGCTACCGGGGCGGCAGCACCATCGTCCGCCAGTACGTCCGCCGGCTCCGCGAAGCCTTCCCTCGCGACCAGGCACCCCGCAAGCAGCCGTCGGAGCGGGACGTCACCAGTTGGATCACCGCCACCCCCGGCAGCCTGAGTACCGACCAGGCCCAGCAGCTCAAGGACATCCTCGCCCGCTGCCCCGAACTCGACCGGGCCGCCGGACACGTGCGGGCCTTCGCCGAGCTCATGAACAACCGCCAGGTCCACCAGGTCCACAGCTGGATCGCCCGGTTCCAAGCCGACGACCTACCCGCCCTTCATACCTTCGCTGCCGGCCTCGGCCCGGACTTCGACGCGGTCGTCGCCGGACTGAGCATGCACTACAGCTCCGGCCCGGTCGAGGGCCACAACAACAAGACCGAGATGCTGAAACGGCAAATTTTCGGCCGCGTGAACTTCGACCTACTCCGCAGCGGGTCCGCCTAGCGGCGCGAGGCCGTTCATGATCGCGGATGTGGCGACCCTCCGTGGCTCTGGCACGGAATGTGAGACAGAGCCACTTTTCAAACGACGCACACAGCCTGCTGGGCGGCCAGTCGGCCACCCTCACCCTCACCCTGACCCTCGTGATGCGTCGTACTCCGGTCGGCTTCCATGCCTGGCATGAAGACGCAGAAGGGTTTTCGAGTCATTCCCCCTGGCCTGCGTGGGCCGGCTGCCCCGATGCCTCTGGCAGGCGATAACGGCGGGGAGGGAGCGATGGAGGGAACCGGCGGACCGGTCACGAGGGCTGATCGGGAAGCGGTTCAGCCGCGACGACCAGCTACCGGCGGCAGCCCCAACTGCCCAGCCGGCGCTGCGGCCGCTCCAGACCCGGCTCAGGCCCGGGCCCGGTCTCGGGCTCGGGATCGGACTCGGGATCGGGCTCGAGTGCCGCCGTCGCCGGATCCGGCTGCCGTGTATCCCGCGCTAACTGCTCGGCGGCCCGGCCCTCCTGGCAGGTGGAGCACAGGGACAGGCCGTTGCCCCAGGTGTGCCGGTGCGCCAGTGCGCCGGTGCACTTCGACGAGCGCGTACTGCTCTCTCATGTGCAGTGACCGCCGCCACGCCCAAGAAGAGGGCCCCGGGGGCCGCGGGGTAGGGACCCCCCGCGACCCCCGACTGCTGTTTACCAGCTCCAGTAACCGTGCGAGATCCAGCCGGACACGCCGGTGTTCACGTCGTAGACCTTGTCCCACTGACCGTCGCCCGAGACGTCACGGTGCGCCAGGCGGTGGTCGCTGTAGCAGAGGCCGACGACCGAGCTGGACGTGCTCGCGGCAGCGCGGATGCGCACGCCCTCGCCCTTGCAGTGGCCGTAGACGTCGTCGGCGTACGCCGGCGCCGCCAGAGCCGCACCACCGAGCGTGGCCGCGACCAGCAGGCCCGCCACGGCAGCAGCACGCTTGCCCGCGCTCTTCCCCCGAATTACAGAATTCACTTGTTGCTCCTCAACAATGGTCGAACCGAGTACCGATGATCTTGGACCCGGCAAGACGGGAAACTATCAGCAAGATGATCTTGAAAAGAGCCCTGAAACAGTCCCAAGACATGTCCCTGACCGATCGGTGACAGAGCCGCCTCGAGTGCAGCGGGGATGTCTCTCAGCGACACACTCGCCCCACACCGGGCCGCCAATACACAGCGCGAGTACGCCACTTCGCGGCTTGAGGCCCCGCACGGCAGGCATCCACGGCTGGCTGCGCCGTCGGCAGCGCCTCACCTACCCTCGCCCCGCGGGTGGCGGAGTGGACGGCCGGTGACACGACATGCCACCGATACAAGGAGCGCCTGCACAACGGCACCATGGCGTGGGCCACCCTTGCCCGGTTCTCCTCGCGAGCAAGCGACGACCGCCTCGAGTGATGCCGACCGTCGGGATGCCAGGGCGCGGCGTCCTGGCCAGCAGGCGGCCAGCGGGGGCAAGATGGTCCCGCCGCCGCACGCCCTCTACTCTTGATCACTTCCAGCCCACGCCAGCCTGCGTGGACCGCCTGGGCATGGGGCCACAGACCCACACCGGGCGCAAAGTTCATTCGCGACGGGGGCAAACCTCGACGGTGATAACGGCTGTCGGGCTGATCGACGGCCGGCGCATCCGGTTGTCCGAGGACGTTTCGCAGGGCATCCAGCGCGGCTACCGCACGGTCATCCACTACGACTCCGCCAAACCGGAGCGCACCGCCTCGATCGCGGGAGGGGAGGACCTCGCCCACATCCTCCTCCCGGGGTTCGGGGTGCTGGTCAGGGGCTCCCTCTGGCTTGCTGTCTTCGTGGCGGCGTTCGGCCACTACTGGCTCTAGCTGTGTTGTCCCGTGCCCCCGGTGTGTCATCGCCGACGGCCGGCCTCCGCGACGGGCCTATCCCACGAGGCGCTTGCGCCAGTCCAGGGGTGTGACGGTGAGGGCCTGGCTCGGGTCGCCGTCCCACTCCACCGGGAGCCCGGCTGCGGTCAGCGCGGCGGCGACCTCGCGGCCGATCGTCGCCGTGGTCTCCGAGGAGTCGTCGAATCCGCCGTACAGCAGGGTCAGTCCGTGGCCGGCGGCAGCCGCGTCCGTGCACTGGGTGTGGAAGTAGACGAACCCGCGGGCGTCCGTCGGGCCCTCCCCACCGATCTCCGTGTTCCCGCAGGTGCGGCAGCAGGTGAAGTGCTCGCGGGCCGTGATGCCCGCGGCCTCCAGTGCCGTGAAGGCCCGGGTGAGGCGCTCCGGGTCGGTCTCGCCCTGCCAAGAAGTCTGCTCCTCCACCCGCTCGAGCCACATGCGGTCGGCGAGCTGCCGGGCCTGCGCGGGCGAGACGGGCCGGTCGTCTCCATCGATCAGGTAGTCCTCGGCGGTCTCGGCCAGCTCGGCCCGAGTGGTGTAGCCGCCGGCCAGGATTTCGCGGAGCCGTCCCTCCAGCAAGGCTCGGTCCTCGTCGCCGAGTTCCAGCGGAGGAACGGGCGGCCGTGCATCGAAGGCGAGAGGAATCCACTCCAGGCCTGCGTCCCAGCCGTCCTCTCCGCGCGCCCAGCCGGTCATCGCAGCGATCACGGGCTCCGGCGCGTCGAGGGTCGCCCGGAAGTGCCGGTCGGGGGCGCCGTCGCGGTGTTCCAGGGTGTAGACGTCACCGGTCTCGTGCCACACCTGGACGAACACGTCGGGCAGGTCGGGGACCCGCTGGACGACGAGGAACCTGTCGCCGTCCCTGCCGATACGGCGCACGAGCCCGTCGAGCTCCCGGTCTGTTGCCTTGAGGTGCCGCTGCCCGGTTTCCGTATCCACTGCGATCGCAAGCATGACCTCACCTTCGCCCGGCCCACTGACAACGCTCCTGGAGGGTGACGGGCTTCCGCGCCGCCCGCGTCCCGGGCCCGCCGAATCAGGCGCACGCCGGCAGCACAGGCGCCGGCCTGCTGCGCCGCCGTACGGCTCGAGCAACGTTCCTCAACACCAGCGCGGTGACCGTCAGGAGCCCCCGAGCAGCGCCGCCAGCATCAGACCGAGGAGGCCCGTGCGGTCATGGAGGGCCCGTGCCTGAACCGTGCTTGCCTCAACCGTGTCTGACTGTTCGCTGAGGAAATAGCGGGAGTCGTTGGAGTTTGCGCGGTAGTCGCCGAGCAGGAAGAGCCGTCCCTCCGGGATCACCACGTCGTACCGGGGAGCCATACCGGATGGATCACCACTCTTGACATACGGCTCGGCCAGCGGCTTCCGATCCTGAGGAGCACCGCTGCCCCCACCAGCAGGATCAGGTCAGCCGACCCCATGGCCCACGCAGTGAATCTCAGCCGTCGTCCAGCCTGCCCCATGCTTCCTCCCGAACGGCGTGCGAAGAGGATACAGATCACCTTCTCAATTCCTGTACGCCTACGCCTCCCCTACGCCCGGCAAGCCGGTGAACCTTCCCGGCCACAGGACTAGGGCCTCTCCTTTGGATCACCGTCTCGGATACGGGAAGTTTTCCGGGTCAAGGGAGCCCTTGGCTGGCGTAGTCGGAAAGGATGACAAGATGCACCGTTGAGGGCTGTGCGGCGTTAGCAGGGGTATGACAACACGCCGTGTTGCCGCTGCTGCCCTCCTGGTTGGGGCAGCTCTCGGCACGTCCATCCCCGCGCACGCCGTCGCCCTTTCGCCCTCCTCCCCTTACGCCGCCGAGGCGACCCATGGCGATGGGCATGGGGCCATCCATCATGACCCCGAGCATCGCAGGGCCACCAAAATGGTGGTCAGCCAAGCGCATTTCAACCCCCTGACGATGCAGCTCACGGGTTTGTACGCGCACTTGACCGACACCAGAGGCATCCCCGTCATCGGAAGAAAGGTGGAGTTCTACTCCGCATCCCATCGCCTGCTGGCATCGGCATGGACCGACGAGCAGGGCGAAGCGGTAACCGATGCGGCGATGAACCTCGGCCCGTCCGCGGTTCAGGAACTCATGGCCGGCGGCAGCGCGGTGTTCCTGGGCGACGAGGAGTACACGGAGGCCGGCCGCCAGTTCAGCATCACGGTCGGCACCGGATCCGGATGGGGAGGCGCCGGCTAAGACAATTCCCTTCGGAGGGCCTGGTCGTTGGACCAGCGTGCCGTTGACTGATGCGCAGTGGCTGCGGATCGAGCCGCTACTGCCCGACCGGACGCCCAAGCGGGGTGGCCGGTGGCGTGACCACCGTCAGATGATCGATGCGATCGCCTGGAAGTTCCAGACCGGTTCGCAGTGGGCTCACTTGCCCGAACGGTATGGCTCATGGAAGAGCGCGTACACCCGCCTACGGAACTGGGCGATCGACGGCACCTGGGAACGGGTCTTCACGGCTCTGCTTGCCCAGGCTGATGCCGAAGGCAATCTGGACTGGGTGATCGCGGTGGACTCCACCATCGTGCGTGCCCACCAGCACGCTGCCGGGGCCCGTAAAAGGGGGCCCCGGCAGCGAGTCGGCAGACCATGCCCTCGGCCGGTCCCGTGGCAGGTTGACGACGAAGATCCATATGGCTACGGATGGCCGATGCCACCCCTTGGCCTTTGTCCTCACCCCGGGCCAGGCCGGAGACGCACCGGCCTTCGAACGGGTCATGGCCGCACTACGTGTTCCCCGGCCCACGGGACGCCCCCGGACACGGCCGGTCACAGTCCTGGCCGATAAGGCGTACTCAACCCGGGCCATCCGCGATCACCTGCGCAAGCGTGGGATCCGAGCAGTGATCCCGACCCCCGCCGACCAGCGTGCACACCGCAAACGGCGCGGCAGCCAGGGCGGCAGGCCCCCTGGGTTCGACCGCGAGGCGTACACAAAACGCAACACCGTCGAACACGGCATCAATCGCCTCAAACAATGGTGCGGCATCGCAACCCGATACGAGAAGACCGCCACCATCTACCTGGCCGGACTCCACCTCACAGGCATCTTCTTATGGTCAGCACGGTGATCCAGAAGAGAGGCCCTAACCCGCACCCACCATGACCTCCGCCGCCCCACTGACGGCCACGAGGCGCGAGCCGCTCCCGGTGGAGCCATACGGGTACCAGCATGCGGAAGTAGCCGGGGAGCAGAAGTGCATGACCCCCGTGAGGACCAGGAACACCGTCAACCCGGCGGCAGCGATGGCGTGCACGGCACGGTGATCCGTTCACCTCGTGCCTGGGCACTTGAACTAAACGATCGCCGCCTCGTCTTCGCCTCCGGTCCCGAGGCGACGATGTTCGCCGAGCCCCGCCGGTTCCGCGTCGCCCACCGCAGGCTGCCGGCATGGAAAGCCGTGCTGCTGCCGACCGGCGGCCACGCCGAACTTCTCATCGGGGACGGCAACCCCCGCCCTGTCCGGTCCGCCCATGGCCGCAAGGGGCACGGGCAGACCGGCAACACGAGGACATACTTGAACCTATCGTCAAGACTTGCGGGCAGCAGCCGTCGTTACTGCCAACTGCACGCGGCTGTGGCGCGGCGTCTCGATCTCGTCCAGCACGGCGATCGCGAGGTCCGCGTGCGAGATCCGGCCCGGACCGTCCAGTACCGTTCCGACCGCCGTCCGGTAACTGCCGGTGGATTCGGCGTCCGCGTTCAGATCCAGCGGCGGCACGACCATCAGCCAGTCGAGGTCCGGGCCGGCCGTGGAGAGAAGCTCGTATTCCGCCACATGCCCCTGTGCAAAGGCCCGCCACGCCTCGGGGAACTCCGGCCCGTCCATGATCCGTACGCCCGGGGCCGTCTCCAGTGTGGTTGCGATGCCCATAGTCAGCAACCTCCGTACTCCTGCCTCCGCCAATCCCGCGATCAACGCGCTCGCCGCCGCGGTGAAGTACTCCTCCGAACCGATGTCGAGGCGCACCGATGCGTTGAGTGCCGCGCCATGGCCTGCGGCCAGGGCCGCCACCGACCGCGGATCGGTCACATCTCCCTGTACGACGGCGACGCGGTCGCCGCCCAGGTCCTGGTACTTCGCGGGGTCACGGACCACCGCTGTCACTCGGTGACCGCGGGTCACCGCCTCCGCCACCGCCGCTCGGCCGACCCGTCCGCCTGCTCCGAAAATGATGATGTCGTTGCTCATGCCGGTGACACTAGGACGGGGGTGCCTGGTTACTGCAAAGGTACTGGGCTAGCGTCGGGCAGGTGAGCACACCATTGAACGCAGAGATGTTCGACGATCCTGATTGCTCCGACCGGGCGCAGCCGTTCCGTGTCGGCGACAAGTGGACCGGGATGGTATTGCGCTGCCTGGAGAGCGGCCCGCGCCGGTTCTCCGAGCTGCGCGTCCCGCTGCACTGGATCACCCCCAAGGTGCTCACCGAGACCCTCCGCTCAATGGAACGCAACGGCTTCCTGACCCGGACCGTCCACGACGAGAACCCGCCCCGCGTGGTGTACGAACTGACCGCGCTCGGCCGCTCACTGCTCGGGCCGCTGGACACCGCCTGCGACTGGTCCCGCAGGCACCTACCGGAGATCGTCGAGGCCAGAACCGCGTACGAGACGGGTTGAAACAGCAACCCCACACACCCCAAACACACGAGCCAGCCGGGCAAGGCACCCGGCGCCCGAGACAACTCCCCCACCGCACACCCACCCATCAGGGCCTGACACCACTGCCTGGAGCGGCACACCGCCGATCAGAACCAGGCCCGCGAGCCGACGTCCGGCCGAAGCCGTTCACCACAGGCCGGGCGAAACGGGCGGGCACCCGGTCGTCGCCACCGGCCACCCCACCGGACTGGGCCCGCCTGACTGGGCCCGGCGGGCCCCGTCAGGGTGTCCAGGTACCCAAAGCGGCGTCCGTAGTCGACCCGGTCAGCAAGAAGGCCATCCCCGCAGGCGCGCGCACCGGAGTGCCGTGCCCATCACCGTCGACTCCTCCGGCCACGCCGACGTCACCCGGGCTTCCATACCGCTGAGATGGGAGAGCGGTGTCGCCGTGAAGGAGGAACGCTGTTCCACCGTGCGGCGGAGAGGAAACCGTCCGAGAGATGACGCGGTTGAGGTGCGAGAGACGGCAGCCTGAATGTGAGCGGCCGGGGGTCATGCCAAACGCGGGGCCTCCCGGACCCAGCCGCTCCTCTTTCCATCAGGAGGATCAATGCCCCAGATACGCCGCCGTTCCCTTGCCACCGTTGCCGTCTCCCTGGGCATGTGCGCAGCCGTCGTGGCCGGCGTCACGACGACCAGCGGGACAGCCGCAGCACAAACCAAGGACGAGCCCTCCGTCGTCGGCTCTGCCAAGCTGCAGCGGAATCCGGGCGACGACGTCCACTTCGCCATCGACGCGCACGGGTTCGCGGACAAAGCCCGTGGGACCTTCGATGTCAGCCACCGGTTCGGCAAGGAATTCGACGTGCGGTTCAAGGGGCGCATCGATTGCCTGCTGACCGGCGGACCGGTCGCCGTGGCGACCGGGGTCGTCACCGACGCCCAGGTCAAGGTCGCACCGGGCATACCGATGCCTTCTGCTGCCGAACTGAAAGGCAAACGATTCGGCTTCACCATCCTCGACGGTGGCAAGGGCGGAAAGAAGGACCGGCTCGGCTACAGCTGGGCCATGGACGGCCTCCCGGTCAACAGTGTCGGCAAGTGCGTGAGCAGCGCTCCCTTCGAAACCCTGGAAAAGGGCGACTTCACCGCCCACCACTGGCTGCCGCCCCGCACCGGCGCATAAACGCCCCAGCACTACAGGGTGCCGCACGGGGGTCGGCACCCACCCCGGTCACCTTACGAAAGCCCCCCGGGCGGCGGCACCGACGGACCGGCAGCATCGGGATCACGGCGCTGGATCCGTACGCCGGCCTCGAACGACGGCCAGGCGAAGGTGACGGCCAGGCCCGAGGGGTAAGGAACGCGGCCCGGATGCCCGGCAGGCCTCCGGGCCGCATGAAGCCCGCCCGTATTACTTGCTGATGGCGAAGCGCATCAGGGCGTGCTCGTCGCCCTGCTTGATCTTCCCCGTCACATTGATCACCTCAAGCTTCCAGCTGCCACCGGCACGCACCGCCTTGGCCACGGCACAGCCGTTGTCACTGCTGAGCAGGCTCGGCCAGATGTCGGCAACCTGCTGAGAACTGCCCCCACTCGCGTCGTACACCTTGAAGCTGATGTTGCGCGCCTTCTGGAAGGAGCTGCCCTTCTTGTACGCGGCGGCGACGAAAACAATCGACGTGATGTTCTCCGGAACCCGGGCGAACTCGACCGTCACCGTTTCGTCGTCGCCGTCCCCGCGCCCGGTCTGGTTGTCACCGCTGTGCACCACGGAGCCGTTACCCATCGGATCGAGGGAGTCCAGGCCCGCCAGGCGGACCGGGTCCGCGCCCTGCATCGCGATGGCTATCAGGTCGAGGTCGGTGCCGGTCTTGCGGCGGAGCACGCCCATCACGCCGCCGCTGCTCCCGCCGGTGGGGTCCCAGGACACCCCGATGGACAGATGCGTCACTCCGTCCAGGTCCGCCGGGCCGTCTTCCTTTTTGAGCGTAATCATGCGTGGAACATCCTCTTGGTGTACGAGACTGCGACACAAAGAGTGTGCCTGGTCCCTC
Organism: Streptomyces roseifaciens; assembly: GCF_001445655.1. Lineage (NCBI taxonomy): Bacteria > Bacillati > Actinomycetota > Actinomycetes > Kitasatosporales > Streptomycetaceae > Streptomyces > Streptomyces roseifaciens. The sequence continues at coordinate 2,402,381 of NZ_LNBE01000003.1, read as the reverse complement.
CGACGGCCCCTACACCCGGTCCGCTAAATACCCGTGAAGACGATTCGTGAAGATACTGAGGGCCAGATGGTGGGCAGTGCCTCGCGTACACCGAGCGGGCCTGCCGGAGATCCAGCGCGGCGATCTTGTGGTGCTCGACCAGTATGTATGCCCCGCCACTTGCTTCGGTCGGCCACGATCCACGCGTTCTTCCTTCGACACCGGCCATACGAATCCTCGCGGTACGCGAACGGTTCGTAGCCTGGTGACTGCAAACCGCCACAGGGAGAGTCGTGTCCGAGAGCGAATCCCAGAATATCCGGGTGGGAGAGCGCGCCATCACCCTGCGCCCGCTGGACGGCGAGAACGACGAGCCCGAGGTCCAGGAGCTGCTGATTGCGTGCGAGGACTGGTTCACCGCCGCCACGGGGCTGCCTGCCGCGCCCGGCGACCTACAAAAGCCGAAGTCCACCTCACGTGAGTCTCCGCCCAGTCGTGCACGTGGGACTCGGCCACGAATACCCCGTTACGGGGCGTCCGAGTTGTCGCAGACCGCCTATGTGAACCGCCACTTCACCGGGCCGCTCAACGACACCTGGCAGACGAGCGACGCCACGGAGATCAACCAGCTGATTTACGCGCCCTGCGGAGCCATGCGCTATATCCCAAGCCATGACCCGGCCCGTGGCGGCCGTCATCTCCTGCGGTCGCCGATGTCATGCCCGTACCGAATATCGGGCTCCGCCCCTACGGTGCTTCGTCATGGACACCACACGAAGAACGATTCTGCGCGGCATGGCGGCGGCACCCCTGGCCGCCACCGCCGGCGGTCTGCTCGTACCGTCCACGGCACAGGCAGCGCCCGGCGACTTCGCCCTGACGATGCGGCTCAGCCCCTCGGAGTACCACCGCAACTGGTCCGCCGCGGCCGATACCCTGCGCCGCCGCCTGCCCCGCGCGGACCTGGTCAGGGACGTGCTGCGCCAGGCGACACGCACCGGTGGCTCCGTGGGCAACTGGCGTGACGGGCCCGGCAGGGGCGTGGAGCCGACCGGCTTCGACTACGGCTTCTCATGGGACCCGGACACCAAAGACCCGCACGGCCAGCTGGACGGCAAGACCACCCAGTGGTATCCGCAGGGGATCAGCACCAGCGTCGACGGTTACGGCGGCACCGTGGAAGGCCGGAAGGTCGTCGCCGTCAGCTGGTACGGCTACAAGAACTACGAGAACCGGGGCGCCCGGATCAGCTTCATCGACGTGACCGGTGACCCGAAGCGGCCGCGCTACGAGCATGTGCTGCTGGTGGAGCCCAGCCAGCTGCACGGCTCGGACACTGCCACCTTCCAGCCGGTGATCATGCACGCGGGCGGCGTCGCCTGGATCGGGAACTTCCTCTACGTCGCCAACCTGCCCGGCCGGCTCGCTCCGTTCAAACAGGGCGGGGTGAGCGCCTTCGACCTCACGCGGATGGTCAAGGTGGAGGGCGCGGACAAGGGCAAGGCGTTCGGCTACGACTACGTCCTCCCGCTGCACCACCTGTACGAGAACCGCGGCGGCGGCAGGCTGCGGCACTCGCAGCTGTCACTGGACCGCACACGCCGCAACGAACCCCACTCCCTGGTCGTCAGCGAATTCCGGGACGACGGCCCCAGGGGACGGGTCGTGCGCTGGAGCCTGGCCCCGACCGGCTATCTGGTCGACGGGCTGTCCGAGGAGAACTGGCTGTCCAAGCCCTACGTCCAAGGGGCGGTCGCCGTGGGCGACGACGCCTACTACGCCGCCAACATCCGTGGCGCCAAGGGCCCCAGAGACAGCGAGGCGAGCAAGGACCGCGCCCCGAAGGCGGGACAGCTGTGGCTGCACAAGGGCCGCAAGGGCGCCCCGAAGAAGCACGGAACGCTCGCCATCGGGCCCGAGGACCTCAGCTACGACGCGGGCCGGCTCTGGTGCCTGGCGGAGCATCCGTACCTGCGGCGCGTGTACCGGATCAATCTCCGCCGCTGACCGCGTGCCGCCGGCGCAGGGGGCCGGTCGCCGAAGGGTGGCAGGGCCCAGGAGCAAGGGCGGCCGGGCGGCGCGAAGCGAAGGCCCGTACCGGCCGCCTCACCCGCCGGTGGCCCCGCCCTCTTCTTCGGGCAGGGCCTTCGAACGGGTTGGTGTTGTGGTCTCGCCGTCACGTCGAGGCGGGGTCCTCACCTGCGTTTGACGATGGTCGCTCCGGCAGTCGTGTGACCCACGATGCCGCTGGGCCGGGTCGGCTCAGGACTGGAATATGGCGGTGAAGTCGGTGATGACACCGCCGTTCTTGTTGTCGATCGTGACGTAGAAGAAGGGGCTGCACTGGTACGGCGCGGGTGCTTGCGCCTTCTCGCATCCCTGGAGGACCTTCAGCAGCGTGTCCCAGTCGGCGGACTTCAGCTCTAGGCGGTTCGTCGCCTCGTTAAGGGTCAGCAGCCGGATGGTGGGGTTCTGGGCGACGTAGTAGGGCCCGAGGGGCTCTTGCATCTCGAAGTAGCCGCCGTTGTCGACGTCGGGCCCGCACTTGAGCTGCGTCTGGCGGGCTGCCACCGTGCGGAGCCCGTTCGGCAGTCGTTCGCCGCCGTTCACCTGGAGTACTTGGTGCGCGTCGCCGTCGATGGGGTTCTCTTTGCAGAAGTCCGGGGCGTAGCGCACCCCCGAGGATCCGCCGGGTGCACTGGGCTGGGAGCCCGCCGCGGTCGGCGTGGCCGCCGGCGCGGAGGGCGTCGCCTTCGGCGACGGGGCTGTGGGCGCGCTTGCGGTGCCGGGTACCGGGTCCGACGCGCGGTCCGATGCGCAGCCGGTGGCTGCGACCGTGGTCAGGGTGAGCAATGCGGCCAGAGTGCCGGCGCCTCGTCTCCACCGTCCGAACCGTGCGTCCATGGTGTGTTCCCCCCTCGTGCGACGTGGTCGGGCGAGCGGCATCAGCCATTGATGGCGCGCCCGCTCACCAGTACTACTGGATGTTCGACCCTATCGCCGCGGCACGATGGCGGGCATGGTTGTGGGTGTGCAGCGGGTGCTGTGTGGGACGCGGGCGGGGTGCCTGCCTCTGCTCTCGACGGCCTGGTCCACGAGGACGCCACGGCCCGTACGGCGCTGCCTGTCCCTGTGCCGGTCGGTCGGTCGGTCTACCACAGCCGGGCAGGGCACCGGCGTGGGAGGGTCTGCACTTCGGCGACCCGAGGGAGGAGATAGCCGAGGCGGTAGCCGTCGCGCACCGGATGTGCGGCACCTCCGACGCGGCACCCCCCGCCTCTGGCGTTCCTCACGGATGACGACCTCGTCCAGGAGTTTGCCGAACCCGACGGCACCCGGCTGTTCCTCACGGACCTCGTGTCCACGGCCCATCACATGCCGTCCCTGGCCCCGGACGGCGGCATAGTGTCGATCGTCCCGTTCATCACCGAACTGGCCCGCTCCCAGGCCGTGTCGCCGGGCGCCCGTGCGAGCTTTCTTCTTTTGCTGCTTGACTTTGCCGCCAAGCTTGACACCACGGCTGTCCGCACCGCCGACTGGGATGCGCTGCGAGACGGCCAGGTCGCCCTCAGCCACCTCGCAGCGGTGAGTGAGGCGGTCATCGCACGGATCCCGGCTCTTCTCCCGCAGTGGGACCTCGAGAGCGGTGCCGCTCGCTGTGTGCTCGCCTCACTGGCCGCCTTCTGCCCTGCGCAGACCGCTGCGTTCGTCCCGGCTCCGCCTGCCCGGCATTCCGGCGCTGCCGGGCACCGCCCGTGCCGATACCCTCGCGCTGGCGGACGCGCTGCTCACCGAGGACGCCGCCGCCCTGAATGAGGCGCTTTACCGCATGGCAGCCTGGGACGACGACCTCGCCGAATGGCTCGACAGCCCGCACGTTCCTCCGTCCCGAACCGCCCGTGCAGCACTGGCCGCCTCTGTCGCACGCGATCTGCCCGGGGCAGTGCACCTGACCTGGCCCGCACCCGCCTGCGCGCCTGCGCGCCTGCGGTGACGGTTACCGAGCGTCCGTCCCATCGGGGAAGCGCAGGTGCTGGGAGCAGGACCGCGACTTCTACGGCCGCTTCGGCTTTCGCCCGCGGCGGCGGCCGAGCACAGACTTCGGCATCGTCGGTCCGGAACCGGACTGGGGCGACCTCTGTCAGGTCCGTACCCTGGCCGCCTACCAACCCTGCGTGCACGGCGAATTCGCCTACCCCGAAGCCTTCCGCAGCTCATGACGCCCTCGGCGTCACCGTGTCGCGCGCCGAGGCCTCAGACCAGGGGAGCCTCGCTGCGAGTGCACGTCCGGGTCGGCGGGCGCTGCGGGTGGTTACAGGGCCCTCGTCATCGACGAGGACCTCGTTTGGATCTGTCGCTATTGTGCTGTCATGACTGGCTCTGCGCAGCGTCCGCTGCTATTTCTCGATGTCGATGGCCCCCTCATCCCGTTCGGCGCGGAGCCTCAGCAGTATCCGACCTATGCGACAGGTCTTGAACCGCTTGATGCTGGTGCCAATCCGCTCCTGACCAGGATCAATCCTGAACACGGGCCCCGGCTGGCGGCACTCCCGTGCGAGGTGGTCTGGGCCACGACATGGATGACGGACGCGAATGAGTGCATCGCCCCCCGTATCGGTCTGCCGCAACTGGCAGTGGTGATCTGGCCAGAGCCGTCGGACATCGATGATCAGGACGAGCGCAACGGATTGCACTGGAAGACCCGCGCCCTCGTCGAATGGGCCGCCAACCACCCATTCGCCTGGGTCGACGACGAAATCACCGAGGCTGATCGGGTCTGGGTCGCCGCCCATCACCAGGGACACGCTCTGCTGCATCGTGTCGATCCCCGTCATGGTCTGACTGATGGCGACTACGCCGTTCTCGGCTCGTGGCTGCAGCAGCCGTGCTGACACTCGGGGAGACGGGCCGCCTCCCTCGTGGGAAGCGGGTCGTCGGCCGGGGGTGTGCGGGGGCCAGCCGGCCCCCCTGGAGCGCCCGAGGCCTCCGCCTCGTACCAGGGCCGAAGCTGCAGATACCTCTCCTTCATGACCGGCCCGAGGTGCGCCTCGATCCCGTACCGGGCTCCCCCTTGTAGGGGAGGTCGTAGAGGAACGACGTCACAATGACCTCGATCGCCCCCGGCATGCGACGCCGCGTCTCCCCCTCCAGGAAGCCGAGGACCCGACGCCAGTCGGGACCGTCCGGGTCCCCCTCCCCCAGGTACGAGCGGACGGTGTCCTGCACGACGTCCCAGAAGAACAGGTGCGCGAGCACCCCCTCCTCGTTGAAGACGTGACACTCGTACGCGTCCTCGAACCCGGGCACCTGAGCGACCAGGTCCTCCACGAGCCGCACCCGGCCGGCAGCCTTGCCCTCCGCCTCGTACTTCTCTTGCTTCTCGTCATCGCCGGCCGTCATGTGCCGGGACGCTACCTCAGCGCGTATGAGCCACAGGCTGCGGAGCCGTGTGCTTCAGGTTTGGTTTCCGGGCCGGAGCCTCAGCTGTAGCTGTTGCCCAGGGTGCGGTCGAGGAGGGGGAGCAGACGGTCCCAGTGGCGCTGCAGTGCGGCTGGGTTGAAGGCGTCGGTGTCGGACATGGTGAAGCCGTGGATGGTGCCGGGGTAGATCTCGGAGGTGTAGTCGACACCAGCGGCGTCCAAGGCCTGGTTGAGCTCGCCAAGGGCCTCGGGCGTCAGGTCGGTTTCGGCGTGGCCGAGGTGGACCTGGGCGGTGAGCGTGGAGAGGAGGCTGCGCCTGTCGGCCCCGTCGGCGCCCACGGGGCCGTGGAATCCGGCGACGGCGGCCACCTGGCCGGGGTGGGCCGCGGCGGTGCGCATCGCCAGGAGACCGCCTATGCAGTAGCCGGTCACCGCGACCGGTCCGGCGCTGACCTCGGGCTGGGCGGTGAGGAACTGGAGGTAGGCGTCGGCGTCGCGCAGGACCCGTTCGGCGGTGTGCGCCTCGATCAAGGGCATCAGCTCGGCGAAGACCGCGGGCCGCGCCTCTTCTCCGATGAACTCGGGAAGTTCGATCACCGGTGCCTGGCCGTGCCGGTAGAAGAGGTTGGGGACGAGCACGTAGTACCCGTGCCCGGCCAGTTCGCGGGCCATCTCCCGCAGCACGGGCCGCAGGCCGAGGCCGTCCGCGTACATCAGCACCCCTGGGTGCCGCTCGCCGTGGTCGGGGAAGGCAGCGAAGGCGTCGGCGTGGCCGTCCGTGGTGGGAATCTGCAACATCTTGGCGGGAATAGCGGATCTTCCTTCCTTGGAGTTCACCGAATTAACGTTTATGTCACTAACGTTTTCGGTGTGGGTGACCGTACATCGTTAGTCGGACTAACGCAATGGGTAGAATGGGCGCCATGACCAGAGCCGAAGCCGCGGACTTGCCCGACGACGGCGCACGCAAGACGCCCGACAGGCTGCGCCGACAGGCGAGCCGGCTGTTGTCGCAACTGACCGCACGGTCGGACAAGCTGATCAACGAGGGGCTGGCACAAGTCGACGCCCGCAAGTGGCACTACGCCGTGCTCGCCTCGCTGCAGGAGTACGGGCCGGGCAGCCAAGCGACGCTGAGCCGGCGCACCGGCATCTACCGCAGCGACATGGTCGGCGTGCTCAACGAACTGGCCGAGCGTGACCTCGTCGAGCGGGCGCCGGATCCCGACGACCGGCGCCGCAACATCATCACGATCTCCGCCCGAGGCCGCCGTCGCCTACCCCGTCTCGACAAGGTCCTGGACGACCTCCACGACGAACTACTCGCACCACTGAGCCCGGCCGAACGCGACCAGCTCGTGCAGCTGCTCACCCGCTTGCTGGACCACCACGCTAGGAGCTCCTGACCCCGCGTTGTGGCATCCGACATCAACGCTGCCCGCGGCTCGGCCTCCCGCACTGCCCCACTCCCCCACCACACCCGCGTTCCGGAGGAGGCTGGTCACGTCGCAGGAAACCGCGGAGCTCACCGTGTCCTGTCCAACCGGGGGGAGGCCGTGACCGGTAGCGGCGGCAGCGGAAGCGGCGTCGCCCGTAGCTCCGCAGTCCTGCCCGGGGTACGCGGACGGCCGTGGTCCGGCCCGGGAGCGCGGTGTCTGCCGACGGCGCACGGTCGCGTCGACTTCGGCGTCCAAGTGCCCGTACTGTCTGCACACCGGACAGAGCCGTTACAGGCGATCCAGTGGGTCGGTGACGAGCCTGGATGCGGCGCCGGTACAGCCTTCAGCCGAGGTGAAGCTCCGTGCATGCCGGCCCGTGCTGCGTGTCGGCTTCGCACGCGCCCGCTTCGGACTCGTCGGGGTTGACTGCGGAAATCGCCACCACGGATGTCCCTGCCGGAGGCGAAAGCGGAATATCGATCTGCTGGGCGACAGTTCCTTGGTCGTCCGGCCGGAGCACACTCCAATAGAGATCCCCGGACTTCCCAGGGGGCTGAGGACTCACGGACACCTCGATGTGTGACCACTTCCGTACGCCGTCGGCATGGACAGCGAAGTGCAGTCTGGTGCCGGAGCGCGGGCCTTCGAGCCTGACGTCGGTGATGGTCGGGCGGCCATTCCCCCCTGCGGCCTGGGCGGCTCCGACGACGGCGATGCTCAATGAAGCCATGTAGAAGATCACGCCGAGGACGAGCACGCCCGTCTCCCAGAGGACTCCGCGGTCAGTGGGCCGGATGAGCAGGGCGGCGATGCTGCAGACGATGGCGACGATGGCACACAACGAGGCCACGTAGATGGGCCATGACCTGTTGTTGAGGGCAACGAACACGAAATGGCTGTTGAGCCCCAGCGTGGTCATGAGGCCGGCCACCGCCACCAGGGCACCGGCCAGGATCTTGGCCACATCGTCCAGGCGTTTGCCCAGCACGGCCTGAATCTCCCCAGGGACCGGCGCAGGAGAGGATGCCGAGGTGGAGGGCCTGTCCGCACCGGGCATTGCGCGCTTCCGATCACTGAGCCTTTCCGGGCAGGGAAACCGCCCGGACGCCCCATGCTGGCAGTCCCTCCGAGGCGAGACCGGAATTGCGACCCCGCGTGGCCCGGCACCCCCGGAGGTTCCCCTGATCAGCCCAGGTCGCTGCGCTCGCACGGCCCGGAACGGCATAAGCAAAGTACGGGCCACGACCCGGCCTGCCGAACACGGCCTGTCGGACACCGCCCGTCGGACACCGCCTGGCAGCGGCCAACACAATGACTTCAGTTGCCGATGGGCGATAAGGCGGCAGGCGAGTTCGAGGAATGCTTCATGGATGTCGGCCCGCCATGGAGGTCACCGCGGAGCGTCACTGAGGGCGCGCAGTACCATCGACCCTCCATAGATGATCACATCGGCCGACCCTGTTCCTGCTCCGGAGCAGGCCGCCAAGCAGTCACAGGGGGACAGAACCGTGTCGCGTGGAACCACGTCCTGGCTGGCGGCGAGGCGCGCGGAGCGGGCCTGGCTGGACGCCGTCGGCCTGCTCGGGCAAGGGCACACCGACCGGGCGGCGGTGCGCTTCGCGGATGCGGTGCGCGACGACCCGACCGCGGCCGACGCCTGGCTCGGCCTGCACGCGACGGGTCAGCGTCAGGACGAGGCCCTGGCCGCCATGGACCAGCACGCGGCGAAGTTCGGGGCCCTGCGGGCCAAACACAACATATCCCTGGCGTCCCAGTTTCCGATCGGCGTGTTCGTCAGCTTCGCCCTGGAGACGGGCCGCGACCTGTGGCTGGCCACCCAGAGCGCTCTCCTGGACGCCGGTGCCCTCGACGAGGCCTGGCAGACACTGGCGGAGGCGGAGCTGGACTGCGACGAGACGCGCTTCGTCGCCACACGTCACGCCTACCTCTCGGAGGACTGGGACTGGGTGCTGTCCTGCTCGACCGGCATCGACGATCCCATGCTCAGCGCTGAGGCGCAGCTCTACGTCGCGCAGGCGCTCATTGCGCAGAAGGTCTGGCACGAGGCCCTCAACACCCTGGACCGGCTCTCGGAGGAGGCCGAGGTGGGCAGCCCCTTCGACGCCGAGCTTGCCTACTGGAGCGGCCGGGCCCACGAGGGCCTGGGAGCGCAGGAGGAGGCCCTCAAGGACTACCAGTACTCCTTCCGGTACTGGCCCACGCTCTACGACGTGGAGGAGCGGGCCCAGGTGGTCCGGGCCGGGGCCGGCTCCACCGCCGTGGCGGCACAGGAGCGCACGGACCTGCTCGCCCAGGCGCGGGCCGAGCTCGACGCGATGATCGGCCTCAAGTCGGTCAAGCACCAGGTCCACACCCTGATCGCCCAGCTGGAGATGGCCAAGCTCCGCGCGGAGCAGGGCATACCCACCCGCACCCGGCCACAGCATTTCGTCTTCGCGGGCCCGCCCGGCACCGGGAAGACCACGGTGGCCCGCATCGTCGGCAAGGTCTTCGCAGGGCTCGGCCTGCTGGAGCGCGGCCACGTCGTCGAGACGCAGCGTGTCGACCTGGTCGGTGAACACCTCGGCTCCACCGCGCTGAAGACATCGGCGGTCATCGACTCCGCCCTGGACGGGGTGCTTTTCATCGACGAGGCCTACGCCCTGGTCAACGACGGGTACAACGGCGGTGACGCGTTCGGCAACGAGGCACTGCAGGTCCTCCTGAAGCGTGCCGAGGACGACCGCGAGCGCCTGGTCGTGGTCCTGGCCGGCTACCGGCGGGAAATGGAGACTCTTCTGGCCGCCAACCCCGGACTGGCCTCACGCTTCACCACGCACGTCGACTTCCCCTCGTACGCGCCGGAGGAACTGCGGCAGATCGCCACCGTGCTGCTGGACGACAACGGCGACGTACTCTCCCCCGAAGGCGAGAGCGCCCTGGAACAAAGCCTCGACGCTGCGGCGGACAGGGTCGACACGCTCGGCAACGGACGTTTCATCCGCAACCTGTGCCATAAAGCCGCCGCCCAGCGCGATCTCCGCCTCTCGGCCTCCACCCGCAACGGCCAGCCCCTGACCCGGGAGGACCTCATCACCCTCCACGCGACAGACGTCTTCGCGGCCTTCGACGAACTCATGGCAAGCGGGAACGGGCACACGCCCGCAGGGTGAGCGCCTGACATCTGACCGGCACTCCCCCCAACCCAGGCGCTGGCGAGCTTGCCGTGGGGGGATCGGCGTGCTTCTCCCTCTGGGGTCTCGGATGCGGGCATCGCAGTCCAAGACCGAGTTGTACGTGACGGTGCACTGTGAGCAGCGTGCCGGCATGTCGATGCGCGCTGTGGAGCGCAAGTACGGGAGGACGTGGCGGACCGCGCGCGCCGGGCCCCTTGGTCGGATGTCGCTCATGTGGAGCGACCACCCGGCACCCCGGTTCTACTCATCCGGGAGCGTGCGCGGGACGACGGCGGTGATCGTCACCCCCGCTTCGGCTGCCGCGTTCAATATGGTGCGCTTCAACTCTTCTGTTTCCTCCGGCGGCAGCGGGTCCTGAAGGTAGGTGAGTGACATCATCCCGATCTCGGACACCAGCAGCCGCACCCCCAGGACGTCTCCTCCCTCCTCTCCCGCTTCCCCGACACCGGGACCCACTCCGTCGCCATCAACGACGCCCGCGGTCAGCCTCAACACAATCACCCCGTCCGACGTGCCCAGCGGCTACGCCCTTCAGCTCAGCCTCGGCCCGCTGGACTCCCTTGTCGACTCGATGCGCCTGGCGCGTGCTCACAAGTACAGCCTGCTGCTGAAGATGGTGCAGCGCCTGCACCAAGCCGGGCAGGCCGAGGGGTGACCGGCGGGCGAGCAGCGCCCCGGCCCGCCTCGTGTTCGGCCCCCACACGCCCACCGACCGAGCCGCGATCCTCGACGAGGTTGTGAAGGGCGTCAGTGCGGGGGGGGTCTCCCTGGAGACCGGCATTCGCATGCTCCAGGACGCGTCGTCAGCGGTTGGTTGCCGGCTTTTCGGTGCTCGAATCGGTGGCAGATGTGCACTTCCCGACCAGTGGCAGGCGTGACTCCGACGCCGTGGTGTTCGGCCACAGAGCCTCCGCAAAAACCCGTTGGCGGAACCACGGCAGCCACTGCTACCTTTCCGGAGGCCGTGCAAGAGAGGGAGGAGGTGGTACCCGTGAACGCAGTATCGACATGGGTGCTCCCCTCCGGGGTCACGGTCGGGCGATAGGTCGTCCGGGAGCGCCGTTCATTGGCACTCCCGAAAGGCACGACCATGCAATTTACTTCTGAACAGCGTCTCGACGATGCTGTCCTCGAGCGCGAATTCATCCTCGGCGAGATCCCTGGCATTCTGTGGACACCCGGGTCCGCATCCGCATCCGCACCGGCGCCGCTGATCCTGCTCAGCCCTCCTCCTCTAGGGCTGCGCAAGACGTACCCCCGGCTGTTGGCCCGAGCCCGGCACTCCGCGGCGGACGGCTTCGCCACGGCCACCATCGAGCTCCCCGGAATCGGCGACCGGCCCCGTTGGCCCGCCGCCGAGCAGGCCCTCGCCGACCTGCGCCGGGCTATGGAGGCCGGCGAGCCGGTCAGCGACGAGATCATCGACGCCCTCATCCTCCCCCTGGTCGACAAGGCGGTCCCGGAATGGCAGGCCGCCCTGGACGCCCTCCTGCCGCTGCCCGAGATCGGCGGCCCGGTCGGGTACTCGGGGGGAGTGATCTCCATCGGGACCCGGCTGGCGGTGGTCGAGCCGCGCATCTCGGCCGCTGTTCTGTTCGCCGGGAGTTTCGTCCCTCGCGCCATGTTCGAGGAGGCCCGCCAGGTCACCATTCCTCTGCACGTCCTGCTGCAGTGGGACGACGAAGGGAACGACCGGCAGACGGCCCTGGACCTGTTCGACGCCTTCGGCTCCAAGGAGAAGACACTGCACGCCAATATGGGCGGGCACACCGGCGTCCCGCAGTTCGCGGGGGACGCAGCGGCCCAGTTCTTCACCCGACACCTGAAGTGACGCCGGGCCGTCAGGCCACCGGCAGACGGTAGCCGTGCTGGCCAGGATGCTGCTCATCCAGTGCTGTGACCAGGAAGGTTCACCGGGAATAGGGTCGTGGGGGTGGATGACGTCGCGGGGTAGTTGTTGGACTGCTTCGAAATCGTTGGCCGTCCTTTGGGCCAGTCAGTGAGCATCCGTAGGTGACAGATGAAGCCGATTACGGGGGACCGTTCACGCGGAGCCCGAGGTGCGTACGTTTTGTCGAGCTGTCCGGCGGGGCGATGTCCGCCTTGCTCGATGGTGACCTGACCGAAGCCAGCAGGGTGGCCGGGGTTTCGTTGACCAAGTACTTCGTGACCGAGAGAGCACGGTGGTTATGGCGGTTCCGGCTCGACCAGATGGCCGCCGATCCCGGCCAGGCACGGTGGATGGTGCGACAAGCGGTCGTCGGCGACAGCAGTCTCGTCGTCGGACATGCCGGGTTCCACGGACCGCCTGATGAGGTCGGCATGGTCGAGATCGGCTACTCCGTCGCTCCCGATTTCCGTCGTCAGGGATATGCCCGAGCCGCGCTGATCGAGTTGCTCCGCCGGGCAACGGCCGAAGCCGCAGTCACGACTGTGCGGGCGACGATCAGCCCCGACAACGTGGCATCCCTGGCCACGATCTCGGGCTTCGGCTTCGTTGAAGTCGGAGAGCAGTGGGATGAGGAGGACGGTCGTGAACTCGTCTTCGAGGTTCCTGCCCGCCGGGTTCCACCCGCTTGATGGGAAGGTTCACGGCATAACACTGAGCTGTGACCGGGACGCCTGCCGCGATGGTCACGCTGCGGCATCGAGTGGGCGCCTGCCCCAGCGGATGCCTTTTCTCATTGCGGATGCGGGCGCGTTCGCGGTGTTGAGCGGCGAGCACGTCGGGGTGGCGGGCGTTGGCGTTGCGCCGGCGCAGGTAGCGGTGCAGGGCCTGGGTCTGCGCAGGGTGGCTGCGGTGGTTTGAGTTGGCCAGCGTGAACTGCCGCAGCGGGCCGAAGTGGGCCTCGATCGGGTTGGCCCAGGAGGCGTAGGTCGGGGGTGAAGCACAGCTCGACCTTGTTCTTCTTCGCCCAGCGGTGGATGTCCTGACCGGTATGGGCGGAGAGGTTGTCCAGGATGATGTGGATCGGTGCGCCGTCGGGTCGGGCGGCTCGATCGACTTCAGCGCGGCCAGGGTGCTGACGGTGCCCTTGCGGCGCCGGTTGACGCCCCATAGCCGGTCGTCGCCAGCGGAGTAGCAGCCGTGGAAGCAGGTGACGCCGTGGATGCGGTGGTAGGTCGCCGGGAGCCGGTCGGGCTTGCGCTGCTTCGCCCAGCAGGAGCCCGCGGTGGGGCGGATCCCAAGGGGGCCGAACTCGTCGAAGGCGAAACCCCGGTCCGGGAAGTGTTCCAGTACCTGCTCGGTCCGGTCGAATTTGGCGTCGCGGTCGGGGTCGGGGGACTCCTTCCATGTCTTGGTGCGCTGGAAGGTGATGCCGCGGCGCGACAGCAGGCATCGTAAGGCTTTACGGCCGATGCGGATGACGCGTCCGTGGACGCGGGTCAGGTAGGCGGCGAGTTTACGGATCGACCAGCGGGTGAAGAGCTGGCCGAGCTTGCTGGGGCGGGTGGTGGCCGTCTGGATGACGAAGTCCTCCTCGTCATCGCTGAGCAGGCGGGGACGGCCTCCCGCCCATCGAGGGTCCAGGCAGGCCAGGCCGATGTTGTTGAACTGGTGGATCACCTCCCGCACTGTGTCCTCGTCGGCCTGGACCAGCTGGGCGATCACGGGAACACGGTTCCCGCCGACGGACGCCAGCAGCATCATCGCCCGCCGGAAGCGCACCGAGCTGGTGCTGCCCCGGCGCACGATCTGCTGCAGCTTCTGCCCTTCCTGGTCGGTCAGTCTGCGTACCCGCACAGGCTCGGCCACGACACCCCCAGCGGTCGGAACGGACATCACCGCACGTCCAAGCGCCTCAACCACCAACCTCGCGAACCTACGCGGTCACAGCACTAGCGACCCCCTCGGGAGGAGACCTGGCCTCAGGCGCGCGGACAAGGGCGCCATGGCCGTCGCCGCTACGACTGCCGCGTGGAGTCGCGCAGGTGCCGGATGAGCACCTCGAGCAGGGGCCGGTTCGGAATGCGGAGGACACTCGCCTTGACCAGCACCCGCCGGCTCCCCACGGCCTTGAAGACGAGGTCGTCCCCCTTGTACGTGATGTCGCCGATCCGGGTCCACGGTATGGGCACCCCCACGGCCGTCAGTGCGTCCCGGCTCACCGCCAGGTCGCCGAACTCCAGCGTCCGTCCCTGTTCGAGGGCGGCGAGCGCCCCGGGCAACTGCGCCTCGGTGACGGCCTGCAGGATCGCCGGGCCCCATCGCTCGACGTCCGCGATGCCGCCTCCCTCCGTCATGCCGCCTCTGATCCTGACGCTCCGGCCACCGGGAGCGGTCAACTTGTAGATCCATGTCCGGCCGTAGTACAGGCTGTTACGGGTGGGATCACGAATCCATTCCAGGACGGACACCGCGTCCCAGCGATAGACGTGCAGAGAAACGCGGGGCCCGGTGAAGACCAGGCCGTGCGCGAACAGGTCGAGCCGCACACCGGCGTTCCGCCGGTCGGTACGCACCGCGATGAGCCACCCCAGGGCGCAGACCACCGCGAACGGGGCGGTGAAGGCCGTGAGGATCCAAAGCGACGTGTTCACAAGGGCCACCGACAGGGCCAGGCAGACGATGCCAACCACACCTACCCGCCGCTGTTTACCCGGCGGGTAACACGTCAACGGCCAGTACACCGCGCGATGCTCCCCCAACGCCGCGCCCTCGGCCTCCGAGCGGACCCGCTCCCAAGCGTCAGAACTGCCGGCGAACTGATCAGTCACGCTGCCCCCCTGAGCATAAACAACTCACCAACGCTCGCGGAAAGTATCACGAAGGTCCGGCTCCCCCGCCGCCCGTACCGGCTATGAGGCGTGAGGCCTCGTCATCGCCCGGCCCCGGACATGGCGAGGTTCTGGTCGAGCTCGACGATGTTGACCTGTTCCTGCCCCAGGAAATCGAGGTCCCGGCTCCGGACGTGCCGACTGGCCAGGGCCCGGACCTGCGCCCGGCGGCAGCTGGCGGACCCTGGCCACGCGTCTGGCCTGCTCGTAGGCGTAGCCCGGGGAGATGCGAGGGTCGAGACCGGAGCCGCTGGCGGTCAGCGCGTCGGCGGGCACCGCCCGGGGACGACACCGCTGAAGGCCACCACTGCGGAGCAGCGCTCCACCACAGCCTTGAATCAGGCAACGGTGGACAGGCTCACCTTCAACACCACCTTGATCGAAACTGGAACCGAGTCCTACAGGCTCGCCCGCAGCAAACCCAACCAGACCCAGCAGTCGAGCCGGCCAGGCCCACATCAGCAGCTGCCGCTCCCGCAATACCCGAGCGTCGCCCAGTTCAAGGGTTGTCCCATAGATGATCTTTGAGTCGATGCGGGTCGTAGTCGGTTGCCGTGCATCCGCTCGCCCGTCCGGAGATGCTGCAGTTGCGCAGTCCAGCGACATTGCGTGTGGTGTCATGGACGCTCCACCCATAACCATGAACGGTTACGCTGCACTCCGGGAAGGATTCCATGGTCATCCCGGGCGGGCACTGACATGATCTTCGGATGAACCATCGCTCTCGAGTCTGGGTCCAGCGGCGGCTGCGATCACTGGCGCTGCTGGAACTGCTCAACATCCCTCTCCAGGCCGTAATCTGGTTCGGCGTCACCGGTTTTCCGGTGACGCCGGCGAACGTCGTGGGCTTCGCGTTGTTCGCACTCCTCCTCGTACAGGGAGCCGGATACTGGCTGGCCAAGCTCCGCCAGCTCATGGTTGCGGGGGCACCCCTTCCCGGCGCGAGGGCCTTCACCTCTGTCCGCGTACTCAACGTTCCGGTGCTGATTGCCGGAGTGCTGTTCACCGGCTGGGCAGTAGTCGACAAACCTGTCGTCGGGGGGAGCGGCAGCTGGCCGGGGCTCGCGTTCGCGCTGTTCGCGGTGCTGGAGCACGTGAACTATTTCCACACTCAACTCATGTACGACACCGACGAGGATCTTCGCTACCTGCGTAAACACGGTCTGCGTCGCGCGCACCTCGCCCGCGATCTGACTCTCAAGAACACAGAGGCCCGTGTGCGCAGGCCATGACACTGCCCCAGCCCATCGGCGCTGCGCCTGCGCTCCCTCACGCCCGGGCTATCCCGTCCGTACTGCGGGGCATGGGTGAGATGATCTCGCTGTGACTGGTGTGATCACGGCGTCTGCGCCGTCCCGGACAGCACCGTTCACCGGGCTGAGCCCGCGCCAGTTCCGCACACTGCTGCCGGCGCTGCGGCATGAGGGACTCTCCCGACATGCTTCCCTCCTGGGCCTGTCGAACGTATCCGCACGACGCAGGCAGCGGCGCGATGGAAGACTAACGCTATATCGCGACATGAATCCCGTCTGGGACCCATCCCGGAGAGGCAACGTCCAGCGGCGATTCGCGACGAATGGCGCCGGGGCGTGAAGAGGAACACCTACGAGTACCCGGCCCGCTACCAGGCTTCCCTGTACATCTCAGTCGTCGTCATGTATCTCCTGGCGTTCATCCTCGCGACATGATCCCGCGCTGTCCGGTGGCAACGCGCTTCCGCTAAAAGAACATACGGATTCCCCTGACATCCATCTGAAACGCATCAACACGACGGCCGAGCACCTTGCCGAGCAGGCACCTGGCGGCAGAGTTGGGCCGGAGACCGAGAACACACAACAATCAGAGGGGACTCACGTCACCGATGGACGACACGGCCATACGGCGTCATCCCCACCCGCTCCTTCCGGCTCGCACAGCCTCGCCCGACTACTCCCGTGACGAGACACTCGATCGTGCGGTGCATGCCGCCGACCGCGCCTTGTCGGATGCCTGCCTCGATGCCGTCGAACTCGATGCGGTCATCTACATCACCGCGCGCGGCGGCCCTCGCCGGGGGCAGGCCCTGTGGCAGTCGGCGCGGATAGCCCGTGCCCTGGACGCACGGCATGACGTCACGGCCTTCGACGCCCCCGGCACCCGAGCCGCGCTGAGCCTGGCGTCCGCGCTGAGGGCCGAGGAGTCAGTGCGCCACGTGCTGCTCATCGACGACGAGACGGCCCACGAGGAACCGGTCGCAGTGCTTCTGTCTTCGTGACCGTCCGCGTCCGAGAAGCCTGCCGTTGCCGAAGCGCCAGCGGCGGAGACCGAGCGGGTCGACGAGTTCGTTGCGGACATGTCGACGATCGCTGGGCCTGGACGTGCAGCACCTGCCCGAACGGGCCCGGTAGATGTTCCACGGCCTCGGCGCGGGCCGCCGCGCTCGCCGGCTGCCTGCCGCAGCCAGGCGGCCGCCCCCAACGGGTCGCCGAGACGAGCCCGCACTCCAGCGTGCTGCACGACCTGGTGCGGCTCTACGCCCGCAGCCTGTCCCCGGGGTACGAACCCGAGGTCCTGCTGCGGCTGCTCGACCACTGGCTGCACACGCTCCACGCGGCGTGCGCCGCCGCAAAACACGGCAACGAGCCGTGCTGCGCCCTGCCTGCCGGGGCCCGGCGACCGGTCGCGGTCCGTACGTTCGCCGACCGCAGGGATGCCCTCGCCTGGTACTCCGCCGAACGGGAGACGATGCGCGGCGCCGTCGAGGCCACCGCCTCGGTGGGGATGCCCGACCGTGCCTGGCGTCTGGTCCTCCTGCAGCGGCCTCTGGTCCAATCTCGCTGTCGCACTCATGCGCCACGGCGACCGGGGACGGCCACGGGACTTTCTCGACCAAGCCCTCACCCTGGCCCAGCAAGCCGGTCGCACCGCCATGGTCGCCCTCGCCCATCAACGCCTTACGTAGCGCCTCCTCGCCGTCGGCATCCGCGACGCGGCCGTCGACCACGCCTCCCGGGGCCTGGCCCTCACCGCGCCGCCCCTGGCGGCCCCGGCACGTGCTGCTGCGCACGCTGTACGTACGGTGAGGCACTCGCGGCGACGGGCCGTACCCGCGAGGCCGTACGCCAGATCGGCGACGTCATTCACGAAGCGCGGGCGCGGGCGCACACGTACGAGGAGGGCGAGACCGCTGCGCGCGCCGTGCCGCCAGCGCTTGCGCGGAACGCTAGGGGGCGGGGCGCGGCACCGAGCGCCCGTTCGAAAGCGGGGGCGGAGAGGTGACGCCGTCGCGAGCATGCGTCGCGGTGCGAGAACATACGAGCGGACCTAGGCTGACCAAGGACTTGTCCTCGTCCGCCAGGAGGCCTGACATGAGGTGCCTGCACACGCGTTGGCGCAGAACGTGCGCGGGTCTGGCCGCCGCCGGGCTGCTGGCGGTACCGGTGACCGCGCCGGGCGCGATCGCCGCGGATTCCTCCTTCTCTCCCCTCCGCCTCCACGCCGCATCCTCCGCGTCCCTCGCCTCCTCTCCGGACACCGGCACCCGATTCCCGAAGCTCAGCCCCGCTGTCGCCGCACGTCTGGACACGGCGATCCGGCAAGTGATGCGCGAAACCTCCGTGCCCGGGGTCATCGTGGGCCTTTCGGCTCCCGGCAAGGGGAATTACGTACGGGCCTTCGGCGTCGCCGACAAGGCCAACAGAACCCCCATGAGCCCCGGTCTCCATATGCGGATCGGCAGCGAGACCAAGACCTTCACCGTGACCGCCCTGCTCGAACTGGTCGACGACGGCAAGGTGAAGCTGGACGACCCGATCGGCCGGTACGTCAAGGGCGTCCCCAACGGCCACCGCATCACCCTGCGCGACCTCGCGGACATGCGTAGCGGCCTGTTCAACTACTCGGAGGATGCGGGCTTCTCCAAGGCCTTCCTGTCCGACCCGTACCGGCCCTTCTCTCCTCAGGAGTTGCTCGGCTACTCCTTCAAGCATCCGGTGCAGTTCCAGCCCGGTGAGAAGTTCGAGTACTCCAACACCAATCTGATCCTGCTGGGCCTTGTCGTGGAGAAGGCCGGCGGCCGTCCACTCCACAAGTTCATCCATGAGAGGGTCCTGAAGCCGGCGGGGCTGCGCCACACCCTGTTCCCGACGGGCGCCGAGTTCCCCAGGCCCCACGCCCACGGATACACCGACCAGACGGCCTCGGGCGCGGTCGAGGACGCCACGCACTGGAATCCGTCCTGGGCCTGGGCCGCCGGAGCGATGAGCTCCGACCTGCGGGACCTGCGGACCTGGGCGCGTGTCGTCGCTACCGGCTCCCTGCTGCGTCCCAAGACGCAGGCGGAGCGTCTGAAGACCCTTCCGACGCCCATTTCGGGCGTCGGGTACGGCCTGGGAATCTTCAACGTCCAGGGCTGGATCGGTCACAACGGCTCGCTTCCCGGCTACGAATCGCTGACGATCTACCTCCCCGACGAGCGGGCGACGCTCGTCGTCCTGCTCAACACGGACATCCTGCACGGCCTGACGGAGCCCAGCACCCTCTTCGGTCAGGCGATCACCAAGATCGTCACCCCGGGCCATGTGTTCAACCTGCCCGTCCCCCAGGGGGCGCGGCCGACGTCCGGTGGCAGCCCCACCGGCTGACCGATCGGCCCCGGCACCAGGTGACTGCCGGGAGAGCCTGAACGGATCGGCGTCCGGTGGCGGACGCGTGCGCGCCGGAACCCGGGCCGGAGCCGGGATGCGAGGATCGCGGGCGCATCCCGGCAAGGCTGTCGGCTGCGTGACGCGCCTACTACGCGACCCAGGTGCCGGTGACGGCCACCGTGGTGACCCCGGGGCCGAAGGCGATGACCAGCCCCGCTCCCCCGGGACGCGGTGGGGCGGCGAAGGTCTGCTCCAGGACGTCGAAGACCACGGCGCTCGCGGTGTTGCCGCGCAGGGCCAGGGAGTTCTCACTGAGCCTGAACATGGCCGGCGGAATTCCCAGCCCCTTGCTGACCTCGTACATGATGCGCGGCCCGCCCGTGTGGCTGATGAGGAAGTCCGGCTGCGGCGCGAGCACGGGCGTCTCCTCCTCGAGCCAGCGTCTGAGTCCCGGCATCGCGTCCGCGACCACGCGGGATATCCGGGGGTTGGTATCGAAGTGGAAGCCGAGCTCGTCGACCTCGTAGGAGATGTGCCCGAGGGTGTCCGGTGCGAGGTCCTCGTACGAGGCGTCGAGCCGCAGACCGGGCCGGTCGTCCCGGACGACGCAGGCGGCGGCTGCGTCGCCGAAGAGCGCGGTCGAGACGAACGAGGCGATCCTGTCGTCGCCGGGCTGGTACGACAGTGAGCACAGTTCGACCGCGACGATCAAAGTGACGGACCCGGGACGGACGGCGGACAGCTCGCGGGCGCGCGCCAGCGCATAGGCACCGCCGGCGCAGCCCACCTGGCCGAATGCCAGCCTGCGGACGTCCCTGCGCAGGCCCAGACGGCCCGCGATGTACGCGTCGAGCCCCGGCAGGAGATACCCGGTGCACGAGACCAGCACGAGGTGATCCACTTCCTGCACGGTGGTGTCGGCGGCCGCCAGCGCGCCCTCTGCGGCCCGTACTCCTAATGCGGTACCGGCTTCGGCGTAACGGCGCATGCGCTCGCCGAAGGTCCGGAATCGCGTCACTTCCGCAAAAGGGTCGACGAGCGATCTGGTGCCCACCGAGGTGTTGCGCATCAATCGCAGGGCCGTGCCGATCCTCGGATGGCTTGCGTGCAGCTCCCCCATGTGGGAGACGGCTTCGTCGAGGGTCACGGTGTGATCAGGCAGGCAGAGCACGGGACGGCATGCTGTGGACACGGCGCTCCTTGAGGAAAGCGGTGACGGGAAGGCGAGATGATCTTTAGACATCTGCGTGGCTCCTGTCGAGGCCCGGGCGCTCGGGCCCGGGCGCGGGGCGCCGCCTGCCGGCGGTGGTGCAGAACAGCGAAGGGCGGTGGCGCCCCGGTGCGGGGGGCCACCGCCCTTCGCGGTGTTAACGGTGTCGACTGTGTCGACTGCGATGGTCGTCAGCCGGTCAGTAAGCGGAGTTGACGTTGTCCATCGAGCCGTACTTGTCGGCGGCGTAGTTGCACGCAGCAGTGATGTTGGCGACCGGGTCGTAGATGTCCCAGGACGTGCCCTCGACGTGGTACGCCTTGAACGTCGGGTCGATCATCTGCAGCAGACCCTTCGACGGGACGCCATTCACGGCATTGATGTCCCAGTCGTTGATCGCACGCGGGTTACCGGTCGACTCACGCATGATGTTGCGCTTGATGCCGTCGTACGAAGCCGGAATGCCCTTCGCCCGCAGAATGTCCAGGGACTCACTGATCCAGCCCTCAAGATTCTCGGCATACGCCTTCTTCGCCGGGGCAGCGGGCTTCGCCGGAGCGGCAGGCTTGGCCGGGGCGGCAGGCTTGGCGGCGGGCTTCGCCGGGGTGGCGGGCTTGGCGGCGATGGCCTTGCGCTCGGTGGAACGGTTGGCAGCCTGCTTCTCCGTGCGCTCCTGGTCCACCTTCACCTTCGCAGCAGCCTCCGCGCCGGCCTTGGCGGCAGCATCGACGTGCTTGTCCAGCTCGGCCTGCTGCGTCTCACCGAAAGCCTCGGCACTCCACGCCACCGGCTTCACCGCAGCAGCCGGAGCCGCATCAGCGGCGAAAGCGTGCGGAGCGACGGCCACCGCGACGACAGCGGCACCGGTCGCGGCAATACCGGCAACGGAGAACTTGTGAATCTTCGGCAGACGGGCATAAGCGGAGACGGTGGAGCGCATGAGTGAGCTGAACCTTCCAATCGCGGATGTCGCCCGGCCCTGAAGCGGCGCAGAAATCAAGCGCCGTTTCTCGGTCGACGGCGCCCAGCGACCCCGTAATTGTTAGCGGCGACGAAAACCCCTGACAAGGGCTGTGACCTACTACGCCCCTTCATTGCCGGTCCGCGATTATCCGCCCTTCCCCCGTATTTCTCCGCAGCTGTTCACTAACGGGGTTCGTAAGTGATCCGGGCCTCATGGGCGGCCTCACACGCACCACCCCCGGATGTCACCCACCGCAAGCATGCGGATACGGGGTGCCCGCCGACTGCGCGGGCCCGCCTGCCCTCCGGCGCTGGCCCGTGAGCCTCCGCCGTCGCCGGCCCAGTACCGAGGCGTCCGAGGCGTCCGAGGCGTCACTCACTCCGCCTCGGGTGGCCAGGCGGCCGGGGACAGCAGGCCGAGCACGTAGGCGCGGGCCACCAGGGCGGTGCGGTTGGAGGCGTCCAGGCGGCGGCACAGACGGGCGAGGTGGTAGTTGACTCCGTCGCCGCTGAGCCCGACGGTGCGGGCGACCACGGCCGTGGTGCGGCCCTCGGCGACCAGGGCGAGGATGCGGGACTCCAGTGCGGTGAGCGCGACCGGGCCGACGGCTCGCTCCCGGCCGTCCACGGCGGGGTGCGGGTCGTCCGCACGAAGGATGGCCAGCAGGGGCGGCGGCTCGCCCGCCGGGTCGCTCACCGGCTCGACGGTCAGTTCCCCCTCGTACGACGATCCGGCGGCGGTCCAGCAGACGCGGAAGGGGTAGCGCGAGCGCCGTCCCCCGCGCATGGCGCTCTCGAACTTGCTCAGCCTGCGGGGGTCGGCGGGGGTGAACAGGTCGAGCAGGTGGCGGCCCGTCAGGCGGCCCGGGGTGAGGTTCCACAGTGCCGCCAGGGCCGGGTTCGCGCCGGTGATCACGCCGTCGGCGGTGCTGACCGCGGTCGGGACCGGCGTGCGGTCGAGCAGGTTGAGAAAGCGGGTGCGCCACACGGCCGGATCCGACTCCGGGTCGTACACGGTCACGGTCACGGTCACGCGCTCCTCTGCTGTCAGTTCTCCTGCTCCCCGCCCGTCCTTCGCCCTTCCGGGCCACCGGCAGGCGTGGAGTGGCCTGCCGCCCGCCTAGCACCATCGGGCCACGGCGCGCACACCACGACACGGCCAAGACGCTACAAGAAATCGTAGTTCCGGCGGCCGGCCGGCCCGCGCGCGGCGGAATCGTGGACGCACCGGTCGGGACCATCGCCCACCGGAGGCCGGACTATCACCCGCCAGAGGAGAGAGCCCATGGAGCCCATGGAGCCCATGCATGACCTGCCCGTCGTCGACGTGTCGGATACGGGTCTGACCGACAGGCCCGTCCAACAAGCCATGGCCCACGCCCGTGAGTTCGGCCCCGCCTTCCGGCGCCGCTTCCACAGCCGCGAGACGGTGCTGATCTCCTCGTACGAACTCGTCGACGAGCTCTCGGACGAGACACGGTTCGCCAAGGTGATCGGCCCCGCGCTGGAGAACGTCCGCGAGATCGCCGCCGACGGCCTGTTCACCGCCTACAACGACGAGCCCAACTGGGCCAAGGCCCACGACATCCTGTTGCCCGCCTTCGCCATGGGCTCGATGCGCACCTACCACCCGGTCATGCTGAAGGTTGCGCGGCGGATGATCAACGCCTGGGACGCGCACCTCGCCCAGGACGAGCCTGTGGACGTGTCGGCGGACATGACCCGGATGACGCTCGACACCATCGGCCTCGCGGGCTTCGGCTACGACTTCCAGTCCTTCGCCCGCGCCGAGCCCCACCCCTTCGTCCAGGCGCTCGTACGGGCACTCGGCCACAGCCAGGCCGCTCTGGGGAGGACGCCGGGCGAGGACACCACGGAGGAGGACCGGGCCTTCCGTGCGGACACCGCCTATCTCGCGCAGGTCGTCGACGAGGTGATAGCCGAGCGGCGGGCTGCCGGGGAGAGCGGCGCCGACGACGACCTGCTGGGGCTGATGCTGAACTCGCGTCACCCCGGCGACGGCGAACCCCTCGACGAGGCCAACGTCCGCAACCAGGTCATCACCTTCCTGATCGCGGGCCACGAGACCACCTCCGGCACCCTCTCATTCGCCCTCTACCACTTGATGAAGAACCCGGTCGCCCTGCGTCTGGCGCAGGCCGAGGTCGACGCGCTGTGGGGCGACGAGGCGGATCCGCAGCCCGCGTTCGAGGACGTCGGCCGGCTGCGCTACGTACGGCAGGTCCTCAGCGAGACCCTGCGCCTCTGGCCGACCGCCGCGGCCTTCGAGCGCGCGCCCGTGGCCGACACCGTCATCGGCGGCAGGTACCCGGTCCCGGCCGGCCGACGGCTGACCGTGCTCACCCCGATGCTGCACCGCGACCCGGTGTGGGGCGACAACGTCGAGGAGTTCGACCCGGACCGCTTCGCGCCCGCCGCCGAGGCCGCCCGCCCCGCGAACGCGTACAAGCCCTTCGGCACGGGGGAACGCGCCTGCATCGGGCGGCAGTTCGCCATGCACGAGGCCACCATGCTGCTGGCCCTGCTCATCCACCGCTACCGCTTCCTCGACCACATCGGCTACACCCTCGACGTCAAGGAGACCCTCACCCTCAAGCCCGACGGCTTCACCCTGGCCCTGGCGCACCGCACCGCCGAGGACCGGGAGCGGGCCCGCGAAGCCCTCGGCGGACTCGCCGGACTCGCCGGCGGCGGCGCGCGCACGGACCGGGCCGAGGAGCAGCCGGAGGCCGGTGCCCTGCCCGCCAGGGCCGCGGCGGGCACCGCGCTGACCGTCGCGTACGGCTCCAACTTCGGCACCTGCCGCGAGTTCGCCGAGGACCTCGCCGGCACATTCGTCGACCTCGGCTTCACCACGGAGGCCGTACCCCTCGACAAGATCGCGGGAGCCCTGCCCGCAGGTGCTCCCCTCGTCATCGTGGCAGCCTCCTACAACGGGCAGCCGACCGACGACGCCAAGGCCTTCGCCTCCTGGCTGGCCGGCGCGGAACCCGGGGCCGCAGACGCCGTGCCCTACGCCGTTCTGGGCGTCGGCGACCGCAACTGGGCGGCCACCTACCAGCACGTGCCCACCGCCATCGACGACCGCCTGGCCGGACTGGGTGCGACCAGGCTCGTGAAACGGCACGCAGCCGACGCCTCGGGCGACCTCGCCGGATCGTTCGCACGCTTCACCGCCGCACTGCGCCGCGCCCTGCTCACGGCGTACGGAGACCCGGACACCGTCACGGGGCCCGAGGACTCCATCGAGGGCACGCCCGGGCACGCCTACGACGTCGACGAGATCATCGGCGGCCCCCTCGACGCGCTGGCCTCCCGCCACGGCCTGGTCCCGATGACCGTGACCGCGACGGGGGACCTCGCCGACCTCGCCCACCCCCTGGGCCGCTCCAAGAGATTCGTGCGCCTCGCGCTGCCCGAGGGCGTCGCCTACCGGACCGCCGACCACCTGGCCGTCATGCCCGAAAACGACCCCGTCCTGGTCGAACGCGCCATCGCCGCTCTCGGCCTCGCCCCCGAAACGGTGCTCAGCATCCGCGCCCGGCACACCGGCCGTTCCGCCCGTTCCGCCCGTTCCGCCCGTTCCAGCCGTTCCGGCCTGCACCTGGATCGCCCGGTCACCGTCCGCGAGCTGCTCACCCACCACGTGGAACTGCAGCACCCGCTCACCACCGAACAGGTCGCCCGGCTCGCCGACCTCAATCCCTGCCCGCCCGAGCAGGCGGCCCTACGGCGGCTGGCCACCGGCCCCGAACAGCCGTCGGCACTCCGAGCCCTCCGCTACCGGCTGCTCGACCTCGCCGAGCAATACCCGGCGTTGCGCGGCCGAATGGACTGGCCGCTGCTGCTCGACCTGCTGCCCCCGATGCGCACCCGCCACTACTCCATCTCCTCCTCCCCCGCCACCGGCCCGGGTCATGCGGACCTGATGGTCTCGCAGCTCCGCGCCCCCGCACGCTCCGGCAACGGCACCTTCGAAGGCACCGGCTCGTCGTACCTGCACCGTGTGCGGAGCGGCGACACGGTGTACGCACGTGTCCAACCGTGCCGGGACGCCTTCCGCATCCGCCACGACGCGCAGACCCCCGTCATCATGGTCGCCGCAGGTACGGGCCTGGCCCCCTTCCGGGGTGCCGTCGCCGACCGCCTGGCACTGGCCCGCCAGGGCACGCCGCTCGCGCCCGCACTGTGCTACTTCGGCTGCGACCACCCGGACGTGGACTACCTCCACCGCGCCGAACTGGAGGCCGCCGAAGCCGCCGGCGCGGTCTCCATGCGCCCCGTCTTCTCCAAGGCGCCCGAGGAGGGACGGCTGTTCGTCCAGCACCGGATCGAAGCGGATGGCGCGGAGGTGTGGCGGCTGCTGCAGGCCGGCGCGAAGGTGTACGTCTGCGGCGACGGCAGCCGGATGGCCCCCGGCGTGCGGGACGCCTTCCTGCAGCTCCATGCACGGCATACGGGCGGCGATGCCGCCGCTGCACAGGAGTGGTGGCGAGCCGCGGTCGCCGAGGGCCGCTACGTCGAGGACGTCTACGCGAGCAGCTGACGGGCCCGCGGCACGGCTGCTGGAACGGCCGGAGCGGCCGGAGCGGCCGGGGCAGCCGGGGCAGCCGGGGCAGCCGGGGCAGCCGGGCCTACGGAGCAGGTCGCGGGGCAGCGGCAGGATCCTGTGTCGGTGTCGGTGCCAGTGTCGGTTCCGGTGTCGGTGCCGGCATCGGTGCCGGTGTCCCGCGACCTGCCCGAGGGAGGATGGAACTGAGCAGCATGCGGGCCGCGTGTTGCAGTCCGGCCGGCGGCCGCGGGCCGGGCGACAACGACGGCAACCGGTGACAGGTGATAGGTGACCGGTACGGGCTCAGTCGCGGTCGACGTGCTCGCGCTTGACGCTGCCGTCGACCGCGTCCACGTCGTACGTCGTCTTGTTCCAGTCGTTCGTCGTCACGACGTCCACCGACCAGACCAGGCTGCCGTTGTCCATGTCGTCCAGGCCGAGGGACGTGATCGTGCCCTGTTTCCGGCCCAGCGCGGTCGAGGCGGCGTCCTGCCAGGAGACCTTGGCCTTGTTCAGCCGGTCGGCCGTCTCCCGCTTGTCCTCGGCGTCCTGGTCCGCCTCCGGGCCGGACGAGGTCACCCCGCCCGAGACCGCGTCGACGACGACGTCGCTCTCCGCGCCGTCGGTGGCGGCGACCTTCACGTGCCATTCGGGGGCGCCCCCGGCCGAGCGTTTGAGGTCGATGTCCACCAGCTTGCTGCCGGGCACCTTGTCGATCGCCGACTTGGCCGCCTGGTCGTACCCGACCTTCGCCGCGGGTACCAGCGTCTTGCGCTCGGCCTGGTCATCCGTCATCCCCGCGGTACCGCCCGGGGAGGGCGACGTCTGCGCCCCGGAGGGGGAGGCCGTCGGCGAGGACGGGGGCGCCGCGGACACGGTGGTCGCCGCGCCGTCGCCCCCTCCCCCGTCACCGTCGTCACCGCACGCGCTCACCATCGCCGCCGTGACCGCCACCGCGCACACCACGCGCACCGTCCGGCCCCGGCGAACCGCCTGCGTTCCGTTCCTTTTCTTCATGACCGCACCTCATGCCCGTAAAATCCCCAGGCATACCCGCTCGCGGCGGGATCACCCCCTCCCGCCCGCGCCGCTGACGCCATCCGGAGTAGATCCCGAACCGGACGACGGCCAGGTGAGGTGAGCCGGGCAGGGCGCCTTCCCGCACTCCGGCGGACACAGCAGGGGCCGGGGGGCAACATGTGCACGACGGTCACGCGGAAACCGATGCCGCTGCCCCACTCGTCGTTCGCCGGCTCCGACGACCGAGAAGCGGCAGGTACATGGCGGCTGACGAAGAAGTCGTCGCGCAAACGCCGCGGTGGGCCCGGTCCCACGAGGTGATCCTGCGCATCGGCGTACGGCTGTGCCTGCGCCCCTCTGCCCCGGCAACCTGACTACGCGTATGGGCCGGCGTTGAGCTCGTCCGGCAGATCGCCGTCGCAGCGCAACCCGGCGTTCCCGAGCAACCGGATCAGCGCCGTTGTCATGCAAGGACGCACCGCGCATCCACCACCCGGGCCAGGGCACCGCATACCGCCCGGTACGCAGATATTGCTCGAATTCCCGCCCCCCAACCACCGCGAGCGCGTTTACCGGGGCCCGTACGAGGAAGGCGCGAGAGTATCAGAATGCCGAGCGCATCTTGGAGGCATCGATGAGTGCCGAGAAGAAGGCTAAGCACGCGGCCGAGAAGATCAAGGGCAAGGCCGAGGAGACCGCCGGCTCCGCCACAGGCAACGACGCCAAGCGGGCCCGGGGCAAGGCCGAGCAGGCCAAGGCGGACGCAAAGCTGGCCGGAGAGCACGCGAGGAACGCTCTGCGGCACTGACGAGGAGCGGCGGTACGTGGGGCCGCAAAACGATCCTCCCCCGAAGCGGCCCGGCTGCCGCCCTCCCCACACACAGTTCCGGTGAGTAGTTCAAGAAAGCGCCGCCGGAGAATGCAGACCTTTCCCCGGCTACGACACCGATGACCACCACAGGCGGATCTCGTCCTTCGGGTCCGACGGCCTGAGTTCCCACCCGCGGAGCTGCGCCGCCTCGATCACGTACGCGCCACCCACGCCACGGTACTTGCGCAAGGGCACCTCGCACTCGACAGACGGTTTCGCTTTCTTCTCTCCTTGAGCAGCCGAAGCCCGCTTCGTCCGGGTGTCGAGATAGGCGTCGACCCGCGCACGGTAGAAGTCAGTGTCGCCTTCGTGCCGCAGCTCCGGCCAGGTCACAGCCCAGCTGGGCCAGACCACGATCTTGCTCAAGGCGGCATCCATCACGCGCTCGGCACCGCGCTCGAAGCCCGGGATCACCGTAAAGATCTCCGCGAAGAGGGAGATGACGAAGACCACGACGAAGGCGACCAGAAGCAGCAGCCACCACAGGGGCAGTACGACCACCGTGGCGAGGAACCGCAACACCAGCTGCCGACGGGGGCGAACCGGTTCGGCGTGCCATTGGTCAAGGCCTTCATAGGTGAACGATGCGTCTCGGTAGGCATACATGGGCGGCATTCTCTCGCGAACGTCCGACGTGGTCAGGGCGGCGGTCGCCGCACCCGGCAGGGTCGTGCGCAGCTTTCCCATGGTGTGTTTCCTTCCCAGCCGCCCTGTCGTGACGGCCAGTCCCGAGTTGCGCGCAGGTGGCCTCGGCCACGGCCAGCGCGACCTCCCGTTCCCTGCCCGGAGGGGGTGGCAGTGCCCTGCGCAGGGCAGCGGGGTCGATGTAGTCATGACCGGCCGCCCGCATTCACCGCGCCCACGCCCGGGTGGCCTCGGTGAACGCGGGGTCGGCGGTCACCCGCCCGGTCCGCAGCCGACGCAGCGCATCCATGGTCAGGCAGGCAGGGGAAGTACCGCTGATTGGGGTCGTTCCGCCGGATCTCCTCGAGTCGGCGCTCGAGGTCACTCCCGGGCCTCGGGCAGCGGATTGCGCACTGCAGTCCGATACTCGAATCCATGCTCGACCATGCGGTCGCACAGCAGGCGTTGCTCGGCGTCGTGTAGGAGGTCCTCCGAACAACCCGGCCGCGCCCGTCGGCAGCCCCTGCCCGCGCGCGGCTCCCGTCACGCTCACGACGGTGGCACGGACCCCCTCGTGGAGACCGGACGGCGGGAGGTCTTGTGCAGCGAGCGCAAGGCCAGGAGCAGGACGCCGATGTCGTCCAGATAGACGGGGTCGGGGATGAGGTCGAGGGGAGAGACGAGATAGAGCAGGGCTCCCCCAGAAGACCACTTTGCTGCCCTCGGGCACCCCGGCCTGCTGCAGTAGCCGACGGGCCCGGAAGAGCCGGACCGCCAGGAACACGGCGGCCCCGGCCGCCGCCACGAGCAAGAGCGCCGCCCCACAGATCAGGACCCAGAATTCGAAGCTCATACCCGACCATGTACCCCTGTCGTCATCGTTCCGGCACCAAGGTTGCTCCCAGCGGCGCAGGACGCTGATGGCCCTCTCCCTGCCCGGGATGGGGCGCGCTGCTCCGGGACAGCGAACGCTCCGTCAGCGAGGACGGGGACGACTTCGGAGGCGTCCAGCTCCGTCGCGACGGCGATATCGTCGGCTTAGCCCCAAATCGATGAGTTCTCGGCCAGGTAGTGCACGCGCGCCCACCCCCGGGATTCACAGTGGCTGGCACCCGTAGTCGGCAGGGACAGGGGGGACAGGAGTGACACGCGGCTTGGGCACCCGCGCCACCGTCAGCCCCTCGCCGTCCTGGAATTCGATCAGCAACCCGCTGGCGCTGGCGCTGGCGGCAAGGAAGATCCAGCACCGGGCGACCCACTCCAGCACCGCCTCCGCCTGGTCGGCCACCAGCGCAGCGTCCAAGGCGACCGTCGGCACGACGAAGTTGTCCCAGAACACGACGGCCAGCTCGTCCGCGGTGGCGTGCGCACGCACCGTCCTGCGCAGTTCCGCGGCGTCGAAGCCGTCGCGCCGCTCGATCACCTCGGCGCCGTCCCAGTCCAGCCGCGTCGAGCCGACGGATGGAAAGCGGCCCAGGCTCAAGGCGGCGAAGGCACGGTCCTCGGCGTAGGTGAGCACCATCGCCGCGCCTCCGACTACTTCCCAGAGCGTGCCTGACCACCTCGGGACGCGTCCCATACGTCTCACCACCGCTCACCCTGCGTCCTTCCTTGCCCTCTAGCCCCACACATCAGCCCCGGTGACCCCGGCCAGCTCCGGGGAGTGAGGGCCGAACTCCCCCAGGGCCGGTTTGGAGTTGTGGTCTGAGCTCGTGGGGCGGTCGGCCGAGGATCGTGTCGGCTGCCTTCACTGCAGCGGCCGCGCAAGGCAGTGCCCCTGGAGCACGTACTCCGATCGGTAGGCTCGAAAGCGTGCCTGCCATTCGCCAGAAGCCCTACCTCGTCACCGCGATCGAGGACAAGCGCGGGCTGCTCGCTCATGGAGACGGTGTGGCACTCCACCGTCATGCCGACGGGCAGTTGCTGTATCCCTCGGCGGGTGTCCTTGCCACCACGACGGAGCGAGGCACGTGGGTCGCCCCGCCCAACCTGGAGTTCTGACGGACGAGCAATGGGCGGTGCTGGAGCCGTTGTTACCGAGAGGGGCGAGAAGCCCCGGCTGCCCGCTGACGTGAGCCCGGCGACAGCTGATCGCCGGCATACGGTTCCGGGTCCGCACCGGTGTCCCGTGGCGGGACATGCCCGCCGAGTACGGACCCTGGGGTCGGATGTACGGCCTGTTCCGCCGATGTCAGCGGGACGGCACCTGGCATCGGATCTTCACCGCGTTGCAGGCCTGGGCGGATGCCAAGGAGCTGATCACCTGGGACCTCAACGCAGACTCCGCGATCGTGCGCGCCCACCAGCACACCGCCGGTGCGCGTGAAAAGAGGAGTTCCAACAGGAACCGCCTGGCGGTGTCGCCTGCGGGCCGGACGACCACGGGCTAGGTCGCCCCGTACTGATCCGACGACAACTCGAACACCCGTACTCGCCGACCGCAGGTGGGATTGACGGTCTCACGGACCGGATGCATCCCCAGTTTGGTCATGATCCGTTCGGAGGCGTCGTTGCCCACTTGAGCGATGCTGACGATCCGCTCCAGCCCTCGCTCTTCGAACCCGAACCGCACAGCGGCCGCAGCGGCCTCGGTGGCCAAGCCCTGCCCCCAGTGGGAACGCCCCAGCCGCCAGCCGACCTCAACCGCCGGCAGTACCTCCGGCAAGAAGTCGGGCACCGAAAGGCCGGTGAACCCTGCCAGCTCGCCAGTGGACCGGATCTCCACGGCGAACAGGCCGAAGCCCTGCGACTCCCACTCGCTCTCCCATGCCTGGACCCCGCCGCGAGTCTGGTCTTCGTCACGGACGCTGCCGTCACGGATCCACCGCATGACCTCGGGGTCGGCATTGACGGCAGCCATGGGCGCAACGTCTTCCTCGCGCCAGCGACGCAGGATCAAACGAGGAGTCTCAAGCGTGACCATCCAATCATTCTGGATCACAAATGGGATCTCCGCCATCATCAGCCGCCCAGCGCCGACAGCGCCTTGAGCCATGAGTCAGTCATCTGCACGCCCCTGGCTGCGCAGCAGCCGTGAGGTCTGTGCCCACAGCCCGTCCAGTACGGACGGGTCGTTCGCCAGCTTCGCGAACATGACCATGCCTTCCAGCTGAGCGAGAACCGCGCGGGCGTTGGCGCGGGTTGCGGATGGGGTGGGGATCGCGTCCTGCTCCGCAGCGTCGGTCAGTGTGGCGTGGACCAGGTCGATCTGCTCGTCGAAGATCTCTGCCAGCCGGGCCTGGACGACCGCGTCCTGGGTGCTCAGCTCCAGCGCCAGGTTGCCGAAGAGGCAGCCGTTGACCGCGCCGCCCTCCGCCTTCGCCGTGCGCTGGGCGGCGGCCTGGTCGAGGAGGAGCCGCTCCAGCCGGTCCTCCGCCGGTCCTTCTCCGCGCAGGGTCGCCACCCAGCCGGTCCGTTGGGCCGCCCAGTGGGCGTTGATCGCCTCGATCGTCAGGGCCTGTTTCGACTCGAAGAAGTGGTAGAAGCTGCCCTTCTTCACGTCCGCGCGGGCACAGATCTCGGCGACGCCGATCGTGCCGTAACCACGGCTCAACATCAGGCCGCAGGCCGCGTCCAGCAGTCGTTCCCGTGCCGTGCTCGTCCGTCCCATGGCGATGAGTATACGTCCGGTCAACTATCAGGGGTGGTTTTTAGTTGACCGGTCGTCTACTGTCCTCGTCATGCGGTGGGAAATCCGCCCACCACTCACCTGACCTGCGAGGACTTCGCCATGCCTCAGAACGTCACGATCGTCGTCGCCTTCCACAGCGGATACGGCCACACCGCCCGCCAGGCTCGTGCGGTCGCCGCCGGAGCCGGTTCGGTGCCCGGAGCGCAGGCCGAGCTGTGCGACGTGGCAGTCGTGGACGAGCGGCTGTGGGAGACGCTGGCCGCCGCCGATGCGATCATCTTCGGCACGCCGACCTATATGGGCAGCCAATCCGCCGTCTTCCAGGCCTTCGCCGAGGCCAGCGCCCCGGTCTGGGCGGAGCAGGGCTGGGCCGGAAAGCTCGCCGCCGGTTTCACCAACTCCGCCGGCGTCAATGGCGACAAGCTCAATGTGTTGGTCTCCCTCGCGCTCTTCGCCACCCAGCACGGCATGAACTGGGTCTCGCTGGGTCTGCCGCCCGGCGGCGAGTACTCCACGACCGGAACCCCCGAGGACCTCAACCGCCTCGGCGGTTTCCTCGGCGCGATGGCCCAGTCACCGTCCGACCTCGGCCCGGACCGGGCCCCGTCCCGGGCGGATCTGCGGACCGCCGAGCACCTCGGGCGCCGGGTGGCCGAAACCGCGCTCGAGCAGGTGTCCGGCCGTACAGCGCTCGCCCTCGCGCGGTGACAGCCCCGACCGCAGACCTCCCCCGACTCCAAGGAAGACTGTCATGACCGACGGAAAGCCCTCTTGGACCCGCAGCCGCCTCACCGGGCTGCTGGGCATCGAAGTCCCCATCGTGCAAGGCCCGTTCGGCGGCGGACTGTCGTCCGTGGCACTCGCCTCCGCCGTGTCCGAGGGCGGCGGGCTCGGCTCGTACGGAGGACACATCCTCACCCCGGACGCCATAGGCGCGCTCGTGGACGAGCTGCGCAGGACCACCACCCGGCCCTTCGCGGTCAACCTCTGGGTCCCGCACCCCGACGAGGCCGCCGTACCGCCCGACCGTGACCGGACAGCCCATTACGCCGGGCTGCTGCGCCCCTGGTTCGAGGAACTCGGGCTTCCTGCAGACGGGTTGGACGATCCGCCACCCGCTCCTGACTTCGCAGAGCAGATCGACGCACTGCTCGCGGCGGAGCCGCCGGTGATCAGCTTCGTGATGGGCATCCCCGACAGCCGGGTGCTCGACGAGGCCCGGCGCCGGGGCATCCGGACCGTCGGCACCGCCACCACCGTCGAGGAGGCCCTCGCGATCGAGGCAGCCGGCATGGACGCCGTCGTCGCCTCGGGCAGCGATGCAGGCGGGCACCGCGGCTCGTTCCTGCGCCCCGTGAACGAGTCCCTCGTCGGGACCTTCTCCCTCGTCCCGCAGGTCGCACAGGCCGTGTCGATCCCCGTCGTGGCCGCCGGCGGCATCGCCGACGGCCGGGGGATCGCCGCCGCGCTGACCCTCGGGGCGGACGGAGTGCAGATCGGCACCGGCTTCCTGGCCACCGAGGAATCCGGCGCGAGCGCCGTCCACAGAGCTGCACTCAACGGCCCCGACGCACGCACGACCGTACTGACCCGGGCCTTCTCCGGGCGGCTCGCACGCGCCATCCCCAACCGCTTCACGCGTGAGACCCTGGCCCACGAGAACGAACTGGCACCCTATCCGCTCCAGTACACCCTTACCCGGCCACTTCGCACGGCAGCCGCGGCACACGGCCTGACCGACTACGTCAACCTCTGGTCCGGCCAAGCCGCAGCACTCACCCGGCCCCGAAGCGCCCACGCCTACCTCGACGAACTCATCACCGGAACCGAAACGGCACTGAACCACGTAACACTTGGACGCCCCTAGCCAGTAGAGGTTGATGTGAGAGCCGCGCACCCCGACCGAAGCACCCACGCGCTCACCGGGGCTCTCATGCTCAGTTGCGCCAGGGCGCCCAGGTCCGCGTGGCGGCGCACAGCTGACCCGCGCTACGGCCGGGTTCGGCACATGCGTCGAAAGGGTGGCCCTGGCGGAAGCGGTGGCGCAGCTCCGTAGGGACATGCGGAACACCGTCGCGCAGCAGGCACGACAGCTCGGAGTCCTTGCCCCTGGGTGATTGCTGGTCTGTACGGGTTCGGCAGTCGGCGCGGGCAGGGCCGGGCAGTGGCCGGGCAGCAACGTCGATCAGGTCGGGATCCTGGGCTCAACCCGCACTGCCCCTGTCGAGCCTGAAGATCGACGGCAGCCTGGCCCCGCCGACATCGCCCGGGGTTCTACACCGGATGGGCGTGCGGCACCGTTGCGCCCCCAGCCCGATCCTCGACACCCGCATGACCAGCCGCGCGGCCGCCGACGGCGTCTGGGGTAACGCCTTCGGCCAGGCCGGCGCACGGGCGACTTCCACGACGGCAGATACGGCCTCAACCTGAAGAACTCGGGTGCTGGAGCCTCTGGGGTACGGCGACGTCTCTGCCGGCACCCGTTTCTGGACGGCCATCAACAACCATCCGACCACCCCCTGGAACCTGACGCGACAGCCCCGGAGAGGCGACGGTCGGCCCCGGGCGCTGGCAGCGGCATCCGACTTTTGTCGCCCCCGGAGAGCGCGAGACAGCCGTAGAGGGGAGAGTGGAGGTAGGCCGTCGCCGCGGAGCCGTGCGGGAGGAGGCTGCCTCACTATGTCCGATGACCTGATGGGTGACGAGGTCTACCAGCCTGCCCGGTCCGACCGCCGGGACAACCCTGGTGACCTGGACCTGGAGAACGCGCTCGACGACGATCTCTACGACCAGGTGCTCGACGCGGGCTACTCGCCCCCGGAGATGCCGCTCGGCGTGGGGCACCACGGTACGACGGCACGCGAGCAACACGAGCGTGAAAGCCTCGACCAGAGGCTCGCCGAGGAGGTCCCCGACATCGCAGTGACGGGTGGGGACGACATTGGCGATCTGCCTGGTGGGGATGGCGAGCCCATCGACGAGGAGGTCGGCGGTGAGCGCGCCGGGCGCCTGGCCGCCACCATCGATGCCATGCCCCCTCGGCGCAACGACGTCTTCGCCCGGGACGTGGGAATCGACGGCGGGGCGGCCTCCGCGGAAGAGGCGGCGATGCACATCGTGCCTGATGAGCCCGTGGTCGAGTTCGGTGATGACCTCAACGTGTGACGACAGTGCTCACATGCGGCGCAAGGAGTCCTCTCGCAATGTCGCAGGTGCGCTCCGGCACGTGTCCCCATGTCCGGCGTGCCGCCGTCCACGCTCCGGCAAAGCGCGGGTGACGTAGCCGGCGCCCGGACCGTCGAAAAGAGCGATCACTGCTGCGAGCTCGCGGGCATCCCCTGATCTACTCAACGGCACCTCCGGGGCGCAGGCGCCACCAACAGGGGCGATCCAGCACGCACCCGTCACCCTGTGTGAGCAGAATGGAATCGCCGCCCCCGTACCCGCACCCGTGACCAGCCGACCGCGTCGGTCGGCAGATCTACGCAACACATCCCGCCGGCGGGGCAGCCGGCGCGGCGCCCCTCCGGAACTGTCATCCGGGCGCTCAGGCGGCCAGAGGCAAGACCGCTGCTATCGCGTTGCGCTCCTTGCGGCCGAGCAGCGGGAAAGTGATCTTCAAGCCCTGGTCTTCGGTCGGCGAGGAGACGACAAAGGACGAGTTGAGCAGGCGCTCCTTGATCTCCGACCGGACGAGACCGGCGCGTGGAATCGTCATGAGGTGTTCCTCCGGACGAGCGAATGTCGGGTTCGCCCGGAAAATAAAGATGTGGCGGTCGGTCATGGCCAGGTACATGGGGATCCGCGCCGGGATAACCGTCATGGCGCCACCGCTCATGATCGCCGATGCTGCCGCGAAGACCGCGGTCCTGCGCACGGAGACGGAACTCAGGTTCACGATGGTCGCCACCTCAACCTGCTCGCCGGGCTCCAGCATGGGGTCGACGGCAGCCAGCAGCAGTCGGCGACGCTTTCCGTTCACGGGTGGTACTCCTGAAGGGTTGGGTGTGAACCGGACGGCACAGTCCGTCCGGCACGCGGTAGTCCGCCCCCCCCAGGCACCGCCGCAAGATTCCGGCGCCCGGAAACACGCACGCGGTCCGTACTCCTGCGAAGCCCGGCCGACGCGAGTCGTCGGCATACCCTGCCACACCCGATCACCAACCCCGCCCCGAGCCCGCGAATTGGGCGGACAATGCCGCGCGTGGATGGCGCAGCGCAGCAAACACCAAAAGGGGCCGAACCCTCAGAACTCCAGGACGAGATGCCGTGGCAAGCCTCGCCGCCCGTCTGGCGGAGATGGTGCGGGAGGTGAGGGCCTTGGCCGCTCGCGCGGCGGCTTCACCACCAAGCTGCACCTGAGTGCGGACGGCCGCTGCCGCCCGTTGTCCCTGGTTGCCCACTCCGCATCATTTGGATCGCCGCGCCCCATGCCCAGAGCAACGGTCTAGGCACGAGGCAGTCACATGGCCCGACGGACTCAGGCGAGGGTGAGGAGCGGTTCGAGCTGCGCTGCCCACTGCGGATACCGGGCGGCCTTCTTCTCGTGCATCGTCATGATCTCGTCGGCCAGCGCCGGGTCCATGTCGTCGGAGAGGTCAGGGCCGATGGCGATCCTGGCCAGGTGCGGAATGATCTCGGGGTCTCCAGCCAGGTGGACCGGGTCGTGCATGTACCGCTCCAGGGCCGCCAGGTCCTTGATGCCCACGCAGTAGGCGTGGGTGAAGCCGTCGGCGGGGTCGGCCAGGCTCTGCCCGACCGTTGCGAAGGAGACCGATTCGACGGACGCCGTGCGCCGCATCAGTGTGAGCACACGGGCCTTCTGCTCTTCGGTCGTCCCGTCCTTGAAGGCGAACCGCAGCATGTGAACGATCATGGGCTTCCACTTCCTTGATTGAACTCGCGGGTTCAGAAAACCTTCCCCGCTGGTAGTTCACTAGAATGAACGCATGAGTTCAGCGGCGTCAAGCAGACCCAAGGCTGTCCCACGCGGGCGTGCCGACAAGCGGAACGCGATCCTGAACGCTGCGTTCGCCGTCTTCGCGCGGCGCGGATACGCGCAAGCGTGCGTTCAGGAGATCGCGGAGGAGGCAGGGGTCGCCAAGCCGACCGTCTACAGCCATCTGAACGACAAGGAGACCCTGTTCCGCCATACCGTCGAGACCGCGGCTGACGCCCTCATGGCGGAGAACCTCACGGCGATCGAGCACCTTCGCGATCGGGCGCCGGACGAGGATCCGCGGGCTGCGCTGACGGACCTGGCGCACCGGCTGGCGCGCATCTGCTGCGGCGAACGCGCCCACGCGCTGCGCCGGCTGACCTACGCACAAGTGGCACAGTTCCCCGACCTGGTCGAGATCGTGCAGGAGCGCACCGCGCACCGCCCCAGCGCGGCACTCGCCGACCGACTGGCCCGCCTCTCACTGGCCGGCCGCCTGCGCCCATGCGACCCGGAGCAGGCCGCCGAGCACTTCTTCGCCCTGCTCACCGGCCCCCTGGAGTCCCGCTCCCGGCTGGGCACGCGCCGCGTCCCGGCCGCCGAGCTGCGCGACACGGCGGAAGCGGCCGTGGACACTTTCCTGCGCGCGTACGCGAGCGAATAGGACTGGCCGGCAGATCAGGGCGAAAACGCCGCCTCTACGGCATGATCGGCCGGACAAGTCCTAGGCCGGAGCGTGGCAGCAACTGCATGAGAGGGCTCCTGGCAGAGCTGAACCGGCGCGCAGCCAGGGACCTCGCCATCGAGGAACCTCATCGCTGGTGCGTACACGCACGCTACTGAAGTCGTGCCGGAATGCCGACTCCATGCCGGCCCGGGTCTTCGGATGAGGGGGCGGCCACTGCTTGAGGGGACGACGCCCTCTTCCACGCCGCGGCGCCCAGCACACCCGCACGACAAGAGGCAGTGGCCATCGGGCGATCAACCCGCGGCCCGCCCGTCGCCACTCCCGCTCCCCCACCGCTCGCAACTACCGGCCGAAACTGCCCGAGCCGAAACCCGGTGCACTTCTCCACCCACGCCATACGGGGCAGATGCCCGCTCACCGAGTTGCGCAACACGCTTTGCAGAGTCCTGCAGCAGCTGCGCCGCCTTGATGAGTCGGGGGGATCATGCGCAAGCGCACCACCACCATCACGGCTCTCGCCGCAGCCGGCCTGTTAGCCATCACTGGATGCGACTCGAACACAACAGCAGTAGCACCGACCAGGACAGCAAGCCCCCGGCTGTCCAGGACACCGCCAAGGCCGTCGACGCCGGCGCCAAGACCGCAAACCTGCCCGACATGAAGGGCAAAGGCCTCCAGTCCGCGCAGGACCAGGCGCAGGCGGAGAAGAACGCCGGCATCCCGCCGGACCCGGAAACGCCCACGGACGGTGGCCCACGGGCCGAACTCGGCAGGCATCTCCCGCCGCTGGGACTGGACCGGAACCGCCGGATCACCCCCTCGAACTGCTCCCGCAACCGCTCGGGATACGGGCCGAACCTGCCGATCGGCAGGTTGGGCTCGATGAACTTCCGCTGATCATCCGAGAGTTGCCTGCGCGTCACGACCCAAGCCCTACCGGGCTCCCGGCAACTGGAGGGGTTATGGCCAGGGCTCTGCGCCGAGCGAGCTTGGTCCGCGATGTCACCCGTCGCTCGGCCACCGCGACCGCCTGCACGCAGAAATCCTCCGGCTCTTGATCGATTGGCCAGGGCATGGCCGCCGGAGGACTCTCGATAGGAGGGAAGAAGGTGGTCTACGTGAA
Organism: Streptomyces roseifaciens; assembly: GCF_001445655.1. Classification (NCBI taxonomy): domain Bacteria; kingdom Bacillati; phylum Actinomycetota; class Actinomycetes; order Kitasatosporales; family Streptomycetaceae; genus Streptomyces; species Streptomyces roseifaciens. The sequence goes on along the minus strand of NZ_LNBE01000003.1, from coordinate 2,363,300 downwards.
TCGGATGGCGTCGTTGTGCACGGCCGGGGGCGCCATGGTTGTGGTCGCGCTTTCCGGTGTCGCAGACCCGCAGGCATACGCGGCCGGTGACGACCGCGAGAAGCGCAGTGCAGAGGTTCTCCAGGAGCTGGTGCCTTCCGCCGGTGGCCCGGGCTGCGCGGCCGCGGTCGGCAAACGCGGTGATGTCGTCTGGGAGGCGGGGAGAGGGAAGGCCGACCTGGCGACCGGGCGTGCCATTACCTCGAAGACGGTCTTCGACATGGCATCCAATTCCAAGCAATTCACCGCAGATGCCGTTCTTCTGCTGGCCGGGCGGCATCAGCTCGCACTGAACGACCCCCTGTCCGACTTCCTCGACAACCCGCCCACCTGGACCCGGGGTGTCACGCTGGGTGACCTGATGCATCACACCAGCGGCATTCCCGACTACCAGGATCTGCTGGAGGCCAAGGGCATCCAGCTGACGGATCCGGCCGGTCAGCAGGAAGCGATCGCGGCCATCCTCGCCTCACAGCCGGAGGATCCGCCAGGTATGCGTTTCTCCTACTCCAACTCCAACTATGTCCTCCTGGCCCATGTTGTAGAAAGGGTCACCGGCAAGCCGTTCCCGACGTTCCTCCAGCAGGAATTCTTCACCCCGCTGCACCTGCGCATGACTTTGTCCCCGGCAGTGGACGTTCCCGGCAAGGCGAAGTCGTACGACGAGAAGGACGGCTCCTTCACTCCGAATTCGTCCCCCTGGGAACAGTACGGAGACGGGTCCATTCAAACCACCCCTGGGGAATTCGTCCGCTGGGCCGACAACTACCGCACCGGCCGCATCGGTGGTCCGGAACTGCTCACCGGAGTCACGGAAGGGGCAGTGAGCGTGGGCGACACCCTGCGTCAGCGCGGCATCGAAGAAGGGTGGTACGGGGCCGGAATCCTCCTTCTCCCCGACGAGAGCCTGGTGCACCGCGGCGACTGGGAGCAATTCCACAGCACCTTCAAGGTGAGCCCGGACCGGAACACTGCAGTCACCGTGGTGTGCAATGTGGATTCACCCGACAATTTCCGTGCAGCAAACCAACTGCTGGACATCTGGACCAAATGACGGGTCGGCCGACGACCTCCTGATCCCGAAGGCCGCCGACTGATCGCAACATCACACAGGGCCTGATCGGCACCCGCTGACCGCCGCGCTCCGAGCCGCCCTCCTCCAGTGGGCCGCACCGCCGAGTGGCGGCGGCCCGACCGCTCAGGCCAGTCGGGGGTGGTAGAGCGCGCGGGCGCGAGGAATGTCGACGGGCTCGCCTTCAGGCAGCTGGAGGAAGTGTTCCATCTGCCAAGTCTGCGTGCTGCGGGCCTGCCGGTTGGTGGTTGTCACCCACGGCGGATAGACGCGGAAGGCCCGTTTCCCGCCGGAACCGTTCGTTGACAAGACTCCTCGTTCGCAGAGCACGTCCCGCGAGAACACGAACTGCCCGAACCGATCACCCTCACGGGTGCTGATGACGAAGAGATCAACGGGATCTTCAGCATCAAAGGGCTGGATGGGTCCGCCCACGGACCTCTTCCAGACCGTGACGAACTGACCGACCTTCGTCGGGGTCGTCTTGGCCACACGGAACCTCACCGAGAGGCCGTCCACCGTGAACCCGCAGGCCCCGTACTCGGCGCTCTCCGCCTCGGGTACCGGCTGTGAGCACGTGAACCCACTTGGGTCATACACCAGCGCCTTCGCCCTCAGTAGATCACCGGGGACCCCGGGACCCCACAGCCCAGGATCACGGGCGCCGAACCCCGAAGGGACCTCACGTTCCATCGCCATGCCTACATCCTGCCAGATATCGAACGCGTGAACGAATTCGTCTTGGTCTCCGGCGCCCGGTCACAACCGCCTGCCATCCGGCCCCGGCGGCCCGCCCCGGTCGTGCGATCCGCAGCAGGACAGCCGCCGCATCACGCCCCGCCGCCGGGCATCGCTGGTCCGTCACCCGGCTGAAGGTATGCGGTCGCGCAGGACCCGCCCCGGTGTTTGGCTGAGAGGACCGCGGCTGCCCGAGCGGCCCCCGCGTGTCCAAGTCGTCCGTCCTCTGTCTCCGGCCCCAGGGCCGGGGACGAGGAGAGAAGGGTGCGTCCTCATGCCGAACAAGGGGCAGCAGTTCCGGGTCGATTTCGAGGGCATCAGCCTGCCCGATGAGGCGGTGCAGCGGATCGAGGCAGCCATCCGCAAGGCCGTCCTCACCGAACTGGCCACCGTCGACGTCCAGGCCCAAACCCTCGACCTGCTGGCCGACGACCTGACGATCGGCCGCATCGGAGGGGGCCACACCCAGGGCATCCGCGTGCGGCTGGTCGAGGCCTAGATGCCGCCCGCGGACCCCGACACCGAACCGGCACCGGCACCGGCACCGGCACCAACCCGGGGAACCGCGGAACGCGGCACTCTGTGCCCCAGCTCCACCTGCCACGAGGGAGCCGTACTCATCGCGGTCCTCGGAGAGGACGGGCGCCTCGGCTATCTGCGCCCCGCGATGCGCGTCGACGAGCAGTTCATCGAGGCGTGCGCGGGGCACGGCGACCCGGAGTCCCGCTTCCGGTTCGCGGACACCTGCGCGCAGGGTGACTGCGAGCACTGGAGCGGCCGGCACTGTTCCCTGATCGGCCGCCTGGCCGACGCCCGGCCCGAAGCCGCACCGGGACCGGGCGACAGCGACAGCGACAGCGACAGCGAGACCCTGCCGAGATGCGGAATCCGCGCCGCATGCCGATGGTTCGCCCAGGACGGACCGCGCGCCTGCGGGGTCTGCCCGCTCGTCGTCTACCGGCCCACCGGAATCAAGCCGTGAGCGACAGCCTGGCAGGCCCCGAGAACCTTCCCGAGATGCTGCCCGACTGCGCCGCCGCCCCCGTCCCGGCATTGCGGTCCATGTTCGTCGGCATCGTCCACGGCGCCCGGATCGCACGCCAGGACACGTCTACCAGGCGTCCGCCATACGCCGCAGGGACGCCAACGGCATCCCCGTGGCTGTCGCCGAGAGCCCTCTTGCACTCTCCCCGCCGTAGCGGGGGCCTCGGTGACCGTCGTCTGACGGACCGGCGCCGTTGCGGGCACAAGGAATACGTCCGGGCCGCGTCACACTGACCTCATGCGTTTGTTCGCCGCAGTGATCCCTCCTCAGGCTGCCGTCGACGAGCTGGCAGCCGAAGTGGCACAGCTGCGCGCCGCCCTCCCCGAGCGGCACGGCCGGCTGCGCTGGACCCACCCCGCCACGTGGCACTTCACCCTCGCCTTCCTCGGTGAGGTCGACGAGGCCCTGCTTCCCGAGCTGAGCGAGTGCCTCGCCAGTGCCGCTCACCGGCACCCGGCGCACGAGCTGAGGTTCGCGGGCGGCGGCCGGTTCGGCGACCGGATCCTATGGGTCGGGGCGACCGGGTCGCTGGAGACCCTGGCCGGTCTGGCCCGCTCCGCCACCACCGCGGCCCGGCAGGCCGGGGTACACATGGACGACGCCAGGCCCTTCCGCCCCCACCTCACCCTCGCCCGCGTCACCGGGCATGTGAACCTCAGGCCGTACGCGGAGGAACTGGCCGAGTTCCGGGGCCGCCGGTGGCGCGTCGAACGCCTGGAACTGATGCGCAGCAACCTGCCCGGGACCGGAACCGACCCCGGGGCCGTCGGCGAACGTCCCCGGTACGAGACCGTGGCGGCCTGCCCCCTGGGCACCCGCCGGGCCCCCTGATCAGGCCGACCCGAGCCCCCAGCTGCAGCGCTGCACCATCAGTAGTAGCCCTTACGGCCGTCGAGCAGCTCCCGGACGGCGTCCATGTGGCCGGCATGCCGGGCAGTCTCCTCGACCATGTGGATCAGCATCCACCGTAGGCTCGCGCCGGCTGAGCGGTAGTCCGGGTGCCGGCCGATCTCGTCGAATGAATGGGCCGCCACGATCTCGTTCGACACTGCGCACTGCTTCTCGTACTCGCTCAAGAGCTGGGCGAGCGGGATGCCTTCCACCATCATGTCGGCGTCGTCCATGTCGGCGTCGTCGTCGGGACCCTCGAACCGTGGTCCCTCGGCGGGACGGCCGAGGAAGAGCACCTCGAACCACAGGTGCTCGACCCAGCGCAGGTGCGAGACGATCCCCGCCATCGTCATCAGGGGCGAGGCAGGCAGCACGGACCGGTGGGCGTCGGCTTCGGACAGCCCCTCGCACTTCCATTGGACGATCGCGCGCTGCGTGTCGAGCCAGCCGAGCAACTGGGTCCGCTCGTCCGCGGCGAAGGGAGGGCGGATACGGGGAAGTGTCATGCTCGCGGAGGATACTCCCGGGCGATTTGCCGGCGCAACGAAATTCCCTTCACAGCACCATAGGTGACGGGGTATCAGGACGATCAAGGCCCGGGCGGTCAGCGGGGAGCCGGGGGGCGTGGCCCGACCACCATCGCAGAGGACAGTCGTCGATGCTGCGGGAGGCGGCGCGTTCTCGTCTCCCCGGCGGTGCCTCTCCGCTCATAGCGTCTGCGGCGACGAACACGCGCGCATCCACCTGGAGGCACCTGTGATCACGTCACAACGGCTGGGAACGATGCTGGCAGCAGCAGGACTGGGGCTGGTCAGCCTCTTCGCGACATCGGCCGCGACGCCGACCACGGCGCAGGCCGAGACGAAGGTCAATGCGAAGGTCAAGGCGAAGGTCAAGGTCGGCTTCATGATCGCTTCGAACATGAACAACAGATGCCTGGAGGTCAGAGCGGGCAATCCCGGTATCGGGGCGCTGGTGGGCATGTGGGACTGCCACGGCGGCTCGAACGAGCGGTGGTACTGGGACGGGCTGACGATCCGCAGCGACCTCAACGGCAAGTGCCTCGACGTGGTCGCGGGAAACGCGGACAACGGCGCCTCCCTGAACATGTGGGACTGCCATGGCGGCGCCCCCCAGCAGTGGGTCTGGGACGGCGCCCGCCTGCGCAATCCCGTCTACAACAGGTGCCTGACCATCGCCAACGGCAACTGGTGGATCGGGGCCTCCGTCCTCACGTGGGACTGCAACCAGGGCAACAACCAGCTATGGCACACGACTTGAGGAGAGAGAGCACAGCCTGGCGCCGAGCTGACGGGCCGGCGCGGGCCCTGCGGCCCACCGGCAGAATTCAGGATTCAGCCAGTGGGCCGCGCCCTCGCACCCTCAGGAAGGCGGTGACGGGACCGGCCGCCGCCCGCGCCGGCGGCTGCCATCCGGACACCGTGGTCAGGCGCTCCCGCACGACGGCGGGCGGGTGACCAGCCTCCGGTGCTTGCCGACGAGGACCACGTCCCAGTACCGGTTCTCGTAGCCCATGCCGATCGCCACCGTGTCCGGGCTCATCAGCGCCTTGTAGAACTCGTTGTTCGGGTCCGGGTCCGTGGCCATGTCCGCGAAGTAGCCGTCGTGGTCGTAGCCCTGGAACAGGTACTCGAGGATGTGGGGTGAGTACACGTTCGCGTCGCTCAGCCGGGCACGCAGGTCCCGTCCGTCACTCCCGACCTGGGTTAGCCGGCCCATCCGGGCCATGTCGCGGGCGTGACGGCGCGCCGCGTCGGAGACGGGGTTCGAGATCAGCAGAGAGGCCAGCCGCCGCTTGGTCCGCTCCTTGTTCACCTCGCACACGATCCGGTCCACGTTCGGGTAGTACACCTGTCGCGCGGCCCCGGACACGCCCCTGTGCGCGGCCGTCGGTCCGGGCGGCAGGGGCCCGGACGGAGCCGCATGTACAAGCGGCACGGCGATGAACAGGACGGCGGACAGGGCAGCGGCCAGAGCGGGCGCGGTGACACCGACGCGTCGCGCGCCGTGCCTGTTGCTCGATGTGGTCATGCCTGTCACAACGCGTGCCCCGGTGCAGGGTTTCGCCCGGAGAGAGTGCCGCTGGGGTAGACGCGGGCCTCGGGAGCAGCAAAGGCCTCCCTCCTGACCGAGGAAGGCCGACCGATAGCGATAGCCGATGCTCGGCACCTTTCGTTGCGGGCGCTGCGGCCGCCCGCAACGGCGCGCTGCATCTGCCGAGGCTTCCGCACACCACGGTCGCACTCGCCGCGAGCCGGACAGGCGCCGGCGCGGGCAGCCCCCCGTGGACAGTCGGTCACTCGCCCGACCGTGGGCGGACCCCGCCGCCGGTCCTCAGTCCCTGTCGTCCGCGCATGCAGCACCAATGACGGTGCCGAGCTCGCCCTTCCCCTTGCTTCCCTTGCTTCCCTTCTCTCCCTTGCTGCCCTCGTTTCCGCCACCGCGCAGGAAGTCCTCGGCGACCGCGCAGTGCAGAGCGACTCCGGCGGCCAGCGCCTCCTCGTCGTAGAGCACGCGGTCGGAGTGGTTGTCCGGAACCTTCCCCGGCACACCGCCGGGCGGGCAGGCGCCCAGAAACACCATCGCGCCGGGGACGCGCTGCAGGACGTACGAGAAGTCCTCGCCGCCCATCGTGGAGTGGGGGAGCTCGTGCACGCGGGAGGGGCCGAGGGCGGCGGCCGCAGCACGGCGCACCAGAGCGGTGAAAGCGCGGTCGTTCTGCACCGTGGGGTATCCCTCGGGGAGTTCCACAGCGACGGTCATGCCATGGGCGGCAGCCACCCCTTCGGCCACGCGCGTGATGCCCTCGCGCACCGTGCGGCGGCTCGCCTCGGAGAGCGTGCGGTACGTGCCGGCCAGCTCCGCGGTCTCCGGGATGATGTTGAACGCGCTTCCCGCCCGGATCGTGGTGATCGTGAGGACCGCGGGCTCGAAGATGTCGACAGTCCGGGTGATCATGGTCTGGAGGGCCTGGACGATCTCACAGGCGACCGGGACCGGATCGAGCACCCGGTGCGGGCCGGCCGCGTGCCCGCTCCGGCCCCTGACGGTGATCCGCACGAGGTCGGCGGCAGCGTACTGCGTGCCCGGCCGGACGTGGACGGTGCACGTCTCGTTGCGGGCGTTGATGTGCAGGGCGAACGCCGCATCCACCGCCGTGCCGTCGGCCAGGGTGAGCAGCCCCTCCTCGATCATGGGCAGGGCACCGCCGCCGGTCTCCTCGGCGGGCTGGAACATGAAGACCACCCGCCCCGCCAGCCGGTCCCTGCGAGCGCTGAGCAGCCGCGCGGCGCCCACGAGCATGGCGGTATGCGCGTCGTGCCCGCACGCGTGCATGACGCCGGGTACCTGGGAGGCGAAGGCGAGGCCGGTGTTCTCCTGCTGCAGCAGGGCGTCCATGTCCGCGCGCAGGAGCAGAGTCCGCCCGGGCCGTCCGCTGTCGAGCACCGCCACCACCGAGCTCAGCTTCCTGCCGAGCGTCACCGTAAGGCCCAGGCCGTCGAGGGCCTCCAGGATCGCCTGCTGGGTACGGGGCAGGTACGCGCCCACTTCCGGGATGCGGTGGATCCGGCGCCGCAACGCCACGACATCGGGCAGCAGCTTCCGCGCCTCGGCCAGCAGGCCCGACTCCGGCCGGACAGAACCGGTTCCGTCGATCAGCACGCGCGCCTCCACAACAAACGGGGTTGTCCTCCGGCAGAGGATGGTGCGGCAGCGGTCGTCGACGCCATGAGACCACACCTGGTCGGTCACCGACAGAGCGACTCCGCGGCACGGGAACGCGGCAAATCGCGTGCTACGCGGCCGCGTGCCAGGCAGCCATCGCGTCCTGGCACGAGATCATGCCGATCCCCCCACCACCGGCCGCCCGACCAGTTTGCCCGGCGCCTGGCCGGCACCGCCCTGGTAATCGACCCCGTGCCCCCTCGGTGCACGCGCGTGCAAGTTGAGCCGCATGAGCGCCATGGTCGCGATCGTGATCGCGGTCGCGGTCGCGGTCGCGTCGGCTGCTTGGCCGTACGTGTCCGTTCCGGGGTCAGTGGGCGGGCTCGTCGGCGGGCTGCCTGGCGGTGGGGCGTTGTTCGAGGGTGATGTCCACGCCGCGGGCGCTGTGGTGGTAGGCCGGGGAGAAACCGGCGCGGGCGAGGGCCTCTTCCTGGGACGCGGCGGTGCGGGTGGCGGCCTGGCGGGCGCCGGAGGAGAGGTGGTTGCAGGTGATGTGCCAGACGCGGGGCGTGTGGGTCAGACGCTGTTGCAGCAGGTCCGGGTCGGCGGGCAGGTTGTCCAGGGCGCCGATTCCGGCGGCCGTCCGGGCCGTGCCCAGGTCGGGGCGGCCCGCGAATGCCTCCTTGAAGGCGGTGGCGATCAGGCCGCACCGGGCGCCGCTGAAGAGGACGGCGTCGCCGGGGGCATCGTGGATGCGCAGGGTTCTGATCACTGCGCGGGTGTCCCATTGGCGGCTGTCCTCCTGGCGGATGGCGAGGTGGGACGCGGCGAGGGGGACGGCCGGCAGGAGTACGAGCAGCAGCTGCTGGCGCGGGGGGACGACGGTGGCGGCTGTCGCGAGCAGCAGGGCCAGGGCCGGCAGGCAGAACAGCAGGTAGCGGTAGGCGAAGAGGGGGTGGCCGAGGGAGACGGACATGAGGAGCAGTGGGGGGACGGCCAGCCAGGGCACGCCGACGGCGAGGGCCAGGGGCGGGGCCTTGTGCCGGCGCACTGCAAGGAGGGTCAGGGCGGTGAGGGCCGTGAGGGTGAGCAGGAGTTTCAGTGCGGTGGGGAGGGTGTCCTGGCCGGGGGTGAGAAGCCAGGTGAAGTAGTTGAACGGTGTTGCGGCGGTGACCGGTGCGGCTTCGCCCACGGCGGAGCTCTGGGCGGAGCCGAGGATCAGCAGCGGGACGACGGCGGCGATGCCCGCGGCCTGGGCGAGCAGCAGGCGTACGACGACGCGGCGGCCGGGGCGCCGGAGGGCCACGGTGACCGCGTGGGCGGCCACCAGCAGCAGTCCCAGCACGTTGAACCAGCCCAGCAGGGCTATCAGCACGGCATAGCCGGCCAGCCACCGGCCCCCGCCACGGCCACGGCTGGTCAGGACCTTCACCAGGGCACCCGTGGCCAGTACCGCTGCCGCCATGACGAAGGCGAACGAGCGGGCCTCCTGGGCGTACCGCGACGCGGTCGGCAGAACGGCGAGCAGTAGCCCCGCGCACAGCCCGAGACGTGGACCACCGAGCAGCCGCCCCAGCCAGGAGAGGCCGGCTACCGCGAAGGCCACCGCCACCGCGGAGGGCACCCGCGTCGTGAACTCGTTGAGCCCGGTCACCTGCCCGACCAGGTACATCAGCACGTAATGCAGGCCGTGCACTGCGTCGACCTGACCCAGCAGCTCGATCAGCTGCGACCAGGACCGCCTTGCCACGTCGATGGTGACGATTTCGTCGGTCCATGCGGAGGGGTCGGTGTTCCCCCATATTCCGAGGCCGAGCCCGACGACCGGCGGCGCCCACCCGGCCGCGCGCATCCAGCGGGCACGGCCGGTGGACGCGCCGGGTATGACAGGCATGGCGGGGTGGGGCGAGGTGGCTGTCACGGTGATGCTTTCGTCGCTGGCGCTCCCGCACCGGGGCGGTGCTGGGACGGGCGGCGAACAGCATCGTGTGTGACACCGAGCAGGATGCACCCCCCACGTTCGGTACATTATGTGCAATACGGACTCAATATCCAAAAGGGCGGTGGCTGCGACCCGCACAGCCCGGGCACCGGCGCCGGGCAATCCCCGCCCCAGCCGGGCGTCCAGAGCATCACGCCGAGCAGCCGGACAGCGCCCGGGCAACGCATGATCCAAACCGGGGCCCTGGGTCCCTTGCCGACCCGCGCCCAGGGCCCTGGCCCTAGTCCTGGTCTGCGATCCGCCGCGCAGCTCCAATCGGAGCCCATAGCCCGTAGCCCGTAGCCCGGCGTCAGGGTGTTCGGCCTCCTGCGCGTCTCAGGACAGCCGCTACCTCGACGTGCTGGAACAGGGCAGCCTTGGCGGGCTGCCCTGGGGGCGGGGCTCAGCAGCTGTAGTGCTGCACGACTCCGGCGATCTCGTTGAAGATGGACGAGTCGTAGATGAACTCCCGCGACCAGTGGTACAGCGGCGGCGGGTTCCCGTCGTCCATTTCCGGGCTGTCGAACGTGGGCGTCTCGAACAGGGTCAGCCCTCCGGCGTTGCGGACCGTGAACCGGGCGTGCCAGATGTCACCGGTGCTCGTCGAGAACGTCCGGGTCGTGCAGCTCCACGTCCCCGAGTCGTCCGTACGGAACTCGATGCGCCCGTTGCTCTGCTCGCAGTCACCGGCCCGCAGGACTCCCCAGACGAACGCCCTCGACGCGAACTCCCCCGGAGGATTCTCGACAGGCTCCCCTGCGACGCTCGACCCGATGCACTCCCCCATGCCCTCCCCCTCTCCCGCCCCGTGCCGCCGGCAACGAGACGTGACGACGTCGCTCCAAAGGCTACTCCGGATAACGGAAAAGAGGAGATACATCGGAAGAAAACCATATTCACGAGATACATGCGTTTATATGACTGGCCGTGAGTCCAGCGCGCCCCGGGCATCCCCCAAGGTGGTCAAGGGTTGGGCCCGCCGCCGGCATCCGTGGCCGTGATACCGGCGGCGGGCATGGTGCAAATGATGCAACCGCTATCAGGCTTCGTAGACGACCCGGCCGTCGAAGACAGTCATGGCCACGGGCACGCCGGTGATCTCGTCCGGGGACGTGGTGCGCAGGTTGCCGCCGAGCACGCACAGGTCGGCCACCTTGCCCACGCCCACCGAGCCCTTCCAGCTCTCGGCGAAGTCCTGCCAGGCGCCGGCGGTGGTGTAGGCGGCCAGTGCCTGTTCCAGGGTCAGGCGCTGCTCCGGACCGTGCACGTCGCCGCAGGCACCGCGCCGGGTGATCAGGGCCTGTACGCCTGCGCGCCAGTTCGGCGCGTTCACCGGGGCGTCCGAACTGCCGAGGAGCGGCACACCGGCGTCCACCGCCGAGCGCCACGGCAGGAAGGCGTCGCCGGCCGGTCCCTGTGCCGCTCGGTGGATCGCGTTGGCCCAGCTTTGCGCCTGCGGCCCGAGGCCGATGCGGTACCTGGCCATGGTGGGCAGGAGGCTCTCGGGGACGAACGCGCCGTGCATCGCGATGTGCCGGGCGTCGGCTCGCGGGTGGCGGCGCAGGGCCGCGGTGAACGCGTCCACGACGGTGGGGACCCACCGGTAGCAGTGCACCCCCACCTGGTAGCCGGCGGCATGGGCGATACGGACCATCTCGGCGAGTTCGGCCGCCCGCTCCTCGTTCGTGTTCCCGGCGACCAGCAGGTCACCGCCGCTGTCGGAGAACAGCTTGACCCCGCGCACCGCGAACCGGCGGGGGTCGACGCCGGTCGGCGGCGTGAACTCGCGCAACGCCTTGTCGACCGCGGCGGCGGATCCGCCGGACTGGGAGCAGGGCAGGAACAGCGCGCTCACCCGCGCGTCGAGGGTGCCGGCCCGGGCCAGGTCCACATAGGCGTTGAGGGTCTCGATGCCCTGGGTGCCCCCGCCGAGTCCGTCGCCGCCGGGTCCGAGGCCGGGGTCGGTGAAGCTGGTGATGCCCTCCGCCCGCAGGCGGGTGAGCGCGTCCTGGATCGCCTGCTTGCGCTGCTCCCGTGTGCGGGGCGGGAGCAGCAGTTGGACCAGGGCCTGCCCTCCGTAGCGCAGTACGCCGGTGGGGCGCCCGTTGGCGTCGTAGTCGACGCCGGGCTTCCTGGTCCCGTTCGGCCCGACGTCGGTGATCCCGGCGATCTCGAGGGCGCGGGAGTTGACCGCGCTGACGTGATAGCCGCTGTCCTGGAGGAACACCGGGTGGTCCGGCGAGACGCGGTCGAGGTCGTCGCGGTTCGGCTCCCGGTTCTCGGCCAGCCGATTGGGGTTCCATCCGGCGCCCCGGATCCACTCCCCCGCCGGGGTGCGTCCGGCCTCGGCTGCCACGGCGGCGACGATGTCCGCGACGGACTTCGCTGCGGCCGGGCCGAGATCGAGCGCGTACGGCGGGAGGTTCAGCCGGTACACCGCTGCGTGCAGGTGGGTGTCGTTGATGCCGGGGGTCAGCGTCCGGCCTCGCAGGTCCACTGTTTCGGTGCCTCTGCCGGCGAATGCCCGGGCGCCGGCGTCCGGGCCCACGTAGACGATCCTGCCCGCCCGGACGGCCACGGCCGTTGCTCGCGGGCGCCTCGGGTCCATCGTGATCACATCGCCGTTGTGGAACACCAGGTCCGCGGCGCCCGATTCAGAAGCGGCAGCCCGCCCCGTACCACCGAGCAGTGAAGCAGCCGCAGCGGCTCCTAATATCCGGCCGACGCCCCGCCGGGAGATCGTCGCGGGCGGGCGTATGTCAGGTGAAGTCAAAGCAATTCTCCTGTTTTGCGTCATCTACATAAGGAGCTGGGAACGAACGGAGGATGTTCCGGTGAAGGGAGATGCGTCAAGTGGCGAGCCCTCCCACGGCGAAGGCGGCCTCCACGCCTGTGCAACGGCAAGGCGGGCTCTTCGGCAAACCCGGCGGCGGGAGACCGGCAGATGCTCCCCTTCGCAAACCGACCGGCGGTCTTCGGGGCTTACGGACTTCCCGGCATAGGACCGCTCCTCATCACGCGGAAGGGGAGAGCTGTTCGCGCACCCAGTCAGGATCGGGGTTGACGTGCGGCCGGCCCGCCACGACGACGGTCGGCACGGTCTCATTGCCATCGTTGGCCGCCCTCACCGCCGCCGCCCCAGCCGGGTCACGCCAGATGTCGACCCAATACAACCGGTGAGCGTTACGGCCCAAGCGGATGCGCAGGCGCAGGCAGTACTTGCAGCCCGACCGCCAGAAAACGACCAGCCGACCGTCGACCGCACTGCGGCATCGTCAAGTTCTGATCGCGGGGCCTGGCATCCGCGCGGGCTGAAGGCGGTTCCGGTGCTCCGCTTCTGCCGACCGTCCGTCGAGGCGGACTTCCCGTCCGGCGCGTCAGGGAACCTGCCGCGGCTGGTCGACTACCGCCCGGTCCAGGATCGCGTTGGCCCAGACGAGGGTGCCGGCGTTGCCCCGCTCACTGGTCTTGGTGAGGTAGGTGCGCTCGCCGAGGAACTTCAGGGACTCCTTGTTGAAGATCCATTCGGTGCGCTCGCCGAGTTGCCGGTCCTCGCGGGCGATGGCGACGCCGTGGCGGCCGTCCGCGTCGACGGCGTCCGGCATCTCCACCACGCCCGGGATCTTCGCAGCGGCCTTGTAGAGGGCTGCCTCGGTCCGGGACGGCATGACGCCCCTCGACAGCAAGGTGCCGAAGGTGTCGAAGACGGTCTGGTCGAAGTCCTGGCCCCGGACCGGCCTGGTCTCCTTGCGGATCCGCTCGTGAAGCGCGTCGGGGTCGGTGGGCAGGGAGGCCAGCCACTTGTACGTGGGCCGGTCGATGCCTGCTCGGTCCTTGTCGGAGCTGGTGATGGGGACGAACTTCCCGTCCTCGCGGAAGACACCGGCCTCATGTGACGCATGCGGGTCCTGCGGCACCCAGTCCTCCCGTTCCTTGAGCCCTCCCACCTTGACCGGTTTGATGTGCACGGTGTCGGTGGTCAGACTGCGCACGTAGACGTACTGGTCGTCCCGTACCGCTTCGGTGTCGGTCTTCATGGCCACGGCGGCGATCCGGTCCAGCAGTACCACCGCTCCTCGTGGGGTGCCGGGCTCTGCCGGCGAGACCTGCGCCTCCGGGGAGCGGTCATGCGTTCCGGGCAGGACGGTGACCGCCAGGGCGCCCGCCACGACCGCCGCCGCGGCAGGCAGCGCGAAGGCCGGGCGTACGAGCCGACGGCGCGGGCGAGGCCTGTCACCGTCAATGGTGCGCATCAGCAGTTCCTTGTGATGCCGGTGCCGGTTCGGCGGCAGGTCCCGCTCGGCCGGGGCCGGCAGCCGTCGGGCGAGTTCCTGGTGCTCGGTGACGTTCATCGGGCGTCCTCCTGGACGGCCAGGGCCGCCAGAGCGGCCGTGTTCTCTCTTGCCGTGCGGCCGGGTCGCGTGCGGCCGGCATCCGCGGTGAGCTGTTCGTCGGTCAGCCGGCGGAGCCGGGCGCGGGCACGCGAGAGGCGGGAACGCACGGTGCCCACCGGAACGCGCAGCGCCTGGGCGGCCTGGGCGTAGTCCAGGCCGGACCACACGCACAGCGCGAGGACCTCGCGCTCCGGACGGCGCAGCGCCTTGACCGCCCTGCGCACCGCTTCCAGTTCGCGGCTGTCGTCAATGCGCGAGGCCGATTCGTCCGCGAAGTCCTGCACCGGCTCCGCCGAGAGCCGCTGGGCCAGGAATGCCAGCCGACGGCGTACCCGCCGGTTGGCGTTGCGTGCCTTGTTGGTGGCGATGCCAAGGAGCCACGGCCGCAGCGACCCGCCCTCCGGCTCCAGCTTCTCGCGGGTGCGCCATGCCTCCAGGAAGGTCTCGGACATGACCTCCTCGGCCGACGACCAGTCGCCCGTCAGCCGGAAGGCGTGGTTGTAGACGGTTCGTGCGTGCTCGTCGTAGAGCTCGGCGAACGCCTCGCGGTCACCCGCCCGTATGCGGTCGCGCATAGACGCACCTCACTCTCATTCCATTCATGACCAGTACCTCTCCGCGAACCGGAGGTGGTTCCGGTGACCCACGTCACAAGAGGTGGCGGCTCGGTACGAGGCACCGGGCTACGGACAGGCGTAGTCGCCGCATGAGATGAACGGGGACCGTGTCGGCCTTACCCCCTGGGTTCACGATGGAGGAGTGGGCCCACGCCCAAAGGGTTCCTACGGGACCTCGGAAACCTGCGTCCTGCAACCCACTCCCCAGCGGGCACACCGAAGCCGTACCGGTCTGAACCGGACCGCCCCCCCCAGGCTCGAAGAGCCGCTTCCCCCTGCCGCCCGTCATGCGCGGGACGGGGCCTCGCCACCGGCCAGGCTCCGGGGCCTGAGGCCCGAGGCAGGAGCAGCGTTAGCTGTGGTGTGTTAACTGTGCGTTGACAGATACCCACGGGACGTTAGTGGCGTGGTAGGGCGAGGCGACAGCATGTGATCCGCCGCGGGGGTCCGGCCCGTGCCGTTCGACGGCGCGGTCGGACGGCGGGGAGGGGCGCGGTCTTGACCAGGATTCGGGACGGTGTCATGCGTTCCCGGGGCGGCTGCTCCTCTCCTCTCCGGCTACCGCACAGTGCCAGAAGGAGCGGCTATGAGGGTAAGGAGCGGCTGTGAGGGTTCGGGATGGCACCGCGAATTCTCGCCCCGTCCCTGCAGGGGCAGCCTGGGGCCGCGTCGCACCGATGAGAGGGCGCGCCGCGCGAGCTCAGCGCCCCCGCATGGGCCTCTCCGGCATGCTCGCCGTGAAGCGGGCGAGCTGGGCCTGCGCCTGTCTGACACCCTCCTGGAAGCCCTGTGTCCGTGCCTCGGTCAGCGCCTGCCGGACGCTGGTCCGTGCGGCAGTGTGGTCACCGAGGGTGAAGAGCGCCTCTCCCCGGCTCATCCGCAGCAGCGTGCGGAGCATCGCGGCCAGTGCCTGTGCTCCGTCTGTCAGATCCTCCACGCACGCCAGCGCGGACGCGGCGCACTGCTCCGCGGCCATGGCGTCCCCGTCGGCGAGGAGTTGGCGGGTGCGGGTCTCCGTCGCCAAGAGCTCCGTGAGGACGTCGTCGGCTGCGCGGGCGAGTTCGGCCGCGCGGGCCGCATGGCTGCGGGCTGCATCGACTGCCCCGCTCCGGTCCAGCGCGAGCGCCAGGTTGAGCAGGGCGATGGCCTCGCTCGTCCGGTCGCCTGCGCGGGCCGCGAGGCTGGGGGCGAGTTCCAGGTGGGCGAGCGCCTCGGCCGGCCGGCCCTCCTCCGTGAGGACCCAGCCCAGCAGGGCCCTCACGCGGGATTCGGCATCCGGGTCGCCGAGGTGCTGCGCCGCCTCCAGGGCCTGCTCCAGCAGCGGAACCCAGCCGTCCCTCACGTGCCAGGTCAGGTACGGCCACTGCAGGACCACCAGGCGCCAGGCCCGGTCGTCGTGCCCCGCGACACGTGCGGCCCCGACCGCCGCTCTGTTCCTGCCTGTTCCTGGTGAACCTTCTCTCGCCCCCAACCCACACTTCATGGAGCACACATGACGATCACCCTCCGCCAGGGAACCACCGTGATGTTCACCGGCGATTCGATCACCGACAGCCGGCGGTCGGAGAGCGAAGACGGCCTCGGGTTCGGCTACCCGCTGCGCGTCGCGGGCGAGTGGGGCTTCCGGTACCCGGACCGGCCCGTGACATGGGCTGGCACACGCTCGACCTGGACGGCTACGTGATCCCCACGGAGGACTTCGCGGCGGGTTACGACCGCCTGCTCGCGCCGCCGGCCGAAGCGGGCACGGAGCGGATTCTCATCGAGCCGTTCCTCCTGCCGATCCACGGCGTCGTCGAGGCCGGTGTTGCGCTCATCGGAGAGGAAGAGCAAAAGCAATGGCGCGCCGACCTGAACCCGAAGATCCAGGCTGTGCGGGAACTCGCCGACGAGGACGGTACCCATCTGCTTCCCGCCGACTGCATGTTCGCCGAACTCGCTGCGGCGACCGGAACACTGGGCCGAGGACGGCGTGCACCCGACGCCGGCCGGTCACGCCGCACTCGCTGCGGCCTGGCTGCGCCTGGTCGCGTGACCGTGTCCCGCGATCGTCCGCGACACCGCTGGACGAACACAGATGGTTGAGGGCCGGGGAGCACCGGGTCGGCACAGGTGGCAGGAGCCACCTGTGCCGACCGCGTCTCACGGCGTGCCGCGAACCACGTACTCGGCACGCCCCGTCAGCCGGGCGCGGTGCACGGCGTTGAGGAGTTTCATGCGGGACGCGTCGGCCTCGGTCGCCCAGTCGTCCCATTGCAGGGCCCGGACGTGGTCGTGCTCTTCCGGGTCGAGCCGGATGGAGTTGAACTGCTCCCAGGTGATGTTCCCGCCGTCGAAGACGCATACGATCTTCGGCAGCGGCCAGCCCGTTGCACCGGGGTGGATGAAGTGCATGAGGAGCAGGTCCATCGGGCCCGGCACCTGTAGCCCGGTCTCCTCCTCCGCCTCCCGGGCGGCTGCCGTCCTCGGGTCTTCCCCGTATTCGGAGTTCCCGCCCGGGAACTGCCAGCCGCCTCGCTTGAAAACGGAGCGCAGCATGACCGGCCGGTCCTCCCCGACCGTGAGCAGCACCGCTGCCGCCACGGTGACCTTCGGGAGCGTCTTGACGTACTCGTCCGGGCTCATCGGTAACTCTCGGTTCCCCATTGCTCTCCTCCCTCCCTCGTCGGTAGGGGTCCTGTCACGGCTCGGCCGTGGCAGGACCCGCTTCACCTCGCCGGCGTTCAGACGACATCTCCTGCGTAGACGCCGGCCCTGCCCCGCTTCTGCCCCAGGGTGATGAGCTCGGGCAGCCGCTCGTCGAACCACAGGGGCAGGAACCGCAGACCTGCGAGCTTGTCCACCGGAATCCACTCGACGCTGACCTGCACCGTGTCCGGCTCGGTGCCGCCGAGGACTTCGGGCTCGTCGACGAGGTCGCACCAGAACACCATCTCCACGCGGTGGCTGCCGCTGCGGGGGAAGGGCCCGTCGGGGTGGTTGGCGGGGATGTTCTCGCGGACGAGGAGGAGTTCTCCGGCCCGGACGCGGACGCCGGTCTCCTCCCAGACCTCACGCTCGACGCACGCCGGCAGGGTCTCCCCCGGTTCCTGGCCGCCGCCCGGCAGCCAGTAGGTGTCCGGCTGCGGCCAGTTCCCGCGCAGGAGCAGCACGTGCCCGTCGCGGACGACGAGCCCGTTGGCCGAGTTCCGGATCTTCATGCGCATCCCCCTCGCTGATGCGGGACCTTCGTCGTCCCGGTGGTCGTGGTGGCGTACTGGGAGGCCTGCAGTTCGTACAGGCCCCGGTAGTGGCCGTCCTCGATGGCCATCATCTCGGCGTGCGTACCCGACTCGATCACCCGTCCCTCGTGCAGGACGTAGATCACGTCCGCGGTGGCGGTGGCGGCGAGGCGGTGGGTGATGAGCAGGACGGAGGTGACGCCGTCGCCGGTCAGCTCGTGCAGCGACTCGAACATCTCGATCTCCGCCCGGGGATCGAGGGCGGCCGTGGGCTCGTCCACGATGTTCAGCTCCCGGCCCCGGTACAGGACCCGGGCGACGCCGACGCGCTGCCACTGCCCGCCGGAGAGCTTCACCCCGCGCTCGAAGCCCTTGAGCGCGATCGAGTCCCACCCGTGGGGCAGCTCCTCGATGATCGTACGGACGTCGGCCCGCTCGGCGGCCGCCTCGACGTTCCTGTGCACCAGCGGTCTGCTGCCGTCGCCGATGTGCACGTTGGCCTTCACGGTCATCGGCCACGCCTGTACGTTCTGGGACAGCAGTGCGACCTTGCCGAAGACGCTCTCGCGATCGGCGTCGCGGACCTCCACGCCGTTGTACGAGACCCGCCCTGACGTCGGCAGGTACAACCCGGCCACGAGCGCGGCCAGCGTGGTCTTCCCGGAGCCGTTCTCCCCCACCAGTGCAACGACCTTGCCCGGCGGGATCGTCAGCGACACCTCGCGCAGCGCGTCCTTCTCCGCGCCCGGGTACCGGAACGACGCATCCTCGAGGACCACCCGCACACCGTCGCCGGGCACGGGCCTACCGCCCGTGGGGATGGCGTGCTCCCGGCCGAGCTTGATCGCGTTGTTCATGTCGGTCAGGTACAGCGATTCCTCGAACATGTGGTTCATCTGGTTGACGACCGTGTTGAGGTAGCCGGTGGCGTTGCGGATGGCGAAGACGGCCGTCCCGGCGGCGGCCAGCGGCATCCCTCCGGCGACGAGCAGCCACCACAGCAGTGCGTAGGCGAGCACGCGGGCCGTGCCGGACATGGCGGCCGCGACGATCTCGGTGATGGCCTCGGCGCTGCCCAGCCGCTCCTTCTCCTTCGCCGCCGTGGCACCCATGTCCTGGGAGGCGTTGACCAGGAGGCGCCCGGCGCCGTGGACGCGCAGCTCCGGCGTCGCGTCGGCCCGCGTGATCGGGTAGGTCAGGACGTCCACGGCTCGGGTGTGGTCGATCCACGCGTGCCGGGAGGCGTACGCCCGCCGCATGACGACGACCGCGCCCCACCAGCGGGGTGCCGCGATCAGCGCGAGCGCGCCGACGAGGAGCACGTGCAGCGAGGCGAGGACGACGGCGGCGGCCGTCAGGCTCATCAGGCCGCTGACGACCCACACCGAGCTGTCGAGCATCCGGCGGACGCTGTCCGTGCCGTAGTAACCCATGGACAGCTTGCGCTGGATGTCCTTGTCCTCCATCGCGGACATCTCGACGCGCGCCATCATCTCGTAGTAGGCGGTCCTGCACGCCAGCTCGATCTTCGGGTACAGGCGCGCCTCGACCTTCACGATCAGACACCCCAGGAGCACGGAGACGCTGGATGCCGCGCCGCCGGACAGGAGTGCGGGCAGGGCGTCCCGGAGCTTGTCCGTCGTCGGTCCGCTGGAGAACAGGGCGACCAGGACACCGTTGATGGAGACGAGCAGGAACGCGGTCATGACGCCGGAAGCGAGCTGCGCTCCGACGAGGACGGCGAGAGCACGGGGGTCCTCGCGCCAGGCGATGCGGGCGATCACGGCGAGCATGGCGGGGAACTGCTTGGCCATGGACCAGAAGCTCATGCGCAGCAGCGGGTCCGCGTACTGGGCCCATGCCTTGTCGTGCCGCAGGTGGCCGCTGAACAGCAGCTGTTCGGACTTCGAGATGGGGGGTTGGTAGGTCGTGGTCGGCTTTCGGAGCAACTTCACCGCGCCTCCGGGGGTAAGGGTCGGATGGGCACGTGCATGCAGGTGGTGTATGGCACCTGGCCGGCGAAGACGACCAGGTGCCATACACCACCTGCCGCGGAGTCAGACGGCCGGCAGCCCTCCCACGTCCGCGCGTCGTACTCGGCGTGCCGGCAAGCCGCCGCTACGGCATCGCCAAGCATTCGCTACGCCCCGTCATGGTCACCAGAGGCTCCGGTTTGACCGGCTATCGGGAAACCTCCCAGACGCCAGACAGGCCCCATCCGCCGCACGGGACCGAACACGCAGAGCGGGAGTGCGACACGCGTGCGAGGTGTCGCACGGCCAGAGGGTGATCGACGGCGGCCTGAACCGCAACCGGACGTGATCTTCATGTCCCAGCGCGGGACTTACTCGGCCGACCTCGGCGCCCACCTGCCCGATCGTCGACGAGTTCAACGCCCGCGTGACCGGTCTCGTCTACGACAAGCCGTCCACCAGGCGCGCGTACGTGGAAATCCGTTCGGCCGGCATCGACGGGATCCTGCCGCCGTCTCCGGCAGGGTCAGGCCTGGCCTGGAGCAGTGCGCGGCAGGGTTTCGACGGCCTGTTCGCGGCATGCGCGCAGATGGCGGCAGAGCGGCGTACGGCACCGGGTCTCCGCTCAGGTCACTGGGTGGAGATCTTGTGGACGGTGGTGTCGTCGGGGTTCAGCCGCCGCCCGTCCGCAGACAGCACTTCCAGTGTGCGGAGGCGATGTCCCTGTCGGCGGTCGACCATCTGTGAGTGTGGTTCGCCGGGGGCGAAGAAGTTCTGTTCGCCCCACTGCCGCAGTGCCACGATGACGGGGAAGAGCGCCTTGCCCTTCGGAGTCAGTACGTACTCGCGGTAGGCGCTGCCGTCCGAGGCGGGGACGGTTTCGAGGACACCGCCGGCGACCAGGGTGCGCAGACGCGCGGTGAGGATGTTCTTCGCCACGCCGAGGCTGCGCTGGAACTCCCCGAAGCGCCGGCTTCCGTCGAAGGCGTCCCGCACGATCAGCAGGGACCACCAGTCGCCGATCGCGTCCACCGACCGGGCGACGGGACATTCACTGTCGTCGAAGCGCGTTCTGGTCACCATGGCGTCCCTCCACTCTCACAACGGTTGCAACATGCTACCAAAATGGCTACCGTCGCCGTCATCATTGGTAGCAAGATGAAACCAGATATGCGGAGGAATGCTGATGCCAGGCAACGGTGAGGCTGTGACACGAAGGACCGAGGCCCGGAGCGGGGAAGGTTCCACGCCCGTCCTGTCCCGCGGCATCGTCATCCTGTTCGCCGTCGCCTGCGGGGCCGCGGTGGCCAACGTCTACTTCTCCCAACCGCTCCTGGTGACCATGGGCCACGACCTCGCCATGAGCCCGGCACTTGTCGGCAGCGTGGTCACCCTCACGCATGTCGGATACGGGCTGGGACTCTTCTTCCTCGTGCCGCTGGGCGACGTGGCCGACCGCAGACGGCTCATCGTGGCCCAGTTGCTGCTCCTGGTGATGGCACTGACCGTGGTGGCCGCCGCCCACACGGCGGCGATCCTGCTCGCGGGCATGGCCGCGACGGGGCTCCTCGCGGTCGTCACGCAGACGCTCGTGGCCTTCGCGGCATCACTGGCCCCTCCCGCCGGGCGCGGACGAGTCGTCGGTCTGGTCACCAGCGGTGTGGTCATCGGAATCCTGCTCGCCCGCACCGCATCCGGCCTCATGGCCGATCTCGCAGGCTGGCGCTCCGTCTACCTCGCCTCGGCGTCGCTCACCGCTCTGCTCGCCCTGGTCCTGTACCGAGTGCTGCCGCGCCACGGTGACGCTCCGACGACAGCCCTGCGCTACGGACAGCTCCTGCGCTCCACGATCACCCTGTTCGCACGGGAACGACTGCTGCGGCTCCGGGCCCTGTTCGGTCTCCTGGTCTTCGCCGCCTTCAGCACCCTGTGGAGCAGCGTCGCGCTGCCGCTCAGCGAGGCCCCGTACTTCCTGTCCCACAGCGCGATCGGGGCGCTGGGGCTGATCGGGGCCGCCGGCGCCCTTGCCGCGACCGTGGCGGGCCGCCTGAACGACCGCGGGCTCTCCCGGCGGACCACCGGCATCGCCCTGGCACTGCTCGCCGCCTCGTGGCTGCCCTTGGCCTTCACCCGCAGCTCGCTCTGGGCCCTGGTCGTCGGGGTGATCCTTCTCGACCTCGCCGTGCAGGCGGTCCACGTCACCAACCAGACCCTGATCTACGCGCTGCACCCGGACGCGGGCAGCCGGCTGATCGGCGGATACATGGTCTTCTACTCGGTCGGCAGCGCCACCGGCGCCATCGCCGCGACCTCCCTCTACACGGTGGCCGGCTGGGGCGCCGTATGCGCACTGGGTGCCGCGTTCAGCTGCCTCGGGCTCGTGCTGTGGGCGTTCACTCGGCACAGCACCCCGGACCCCGCCGCCAAGTTGGCCTCTCGCAGTGAAGCCCGAGGGTTCTAAGCCCGAGCGTTCTCGCCGAACGTTGAGTGACGGGCGCGCCGCAGGCCGGGGGGGGCCGGGCGGCCGCCGGGGAGCTCACCCGCCCGGCGTCGCCGCCCAGCCCCAGAGTTCTTGTCGCCCTGCGGCCGGGGAGCGGGACCGCCGTCAGGGGTGCGGGATGGGGACGCCCGCGGAGCAGAGCTTGGCCTCGATGAGATCGGACATCCGGGCCCCGGCTGGTGACTGATTGCCGAAGCGGCTGATGAGCCGGTAGCGGATCGCGGTCTCGGTACGGGCCTGGAAGCTGGTCACGTTCTTCAGCCGTTCGGGGCTGGCGAGGAATGCCTCGGCCATGGCGGTCACGAGTTCCTCGATGCGGGGGTCGTCCGGTTCCCAGGTCATGGCTTCCCCGCAGCGCCTGATCAGGGCGATGAACGGGGCGTCGTCAAAGGCGCGCTCGAGCGCGGTGAGGTACTCGTCGACGCCTTCGGGAGCCAGCGCCCTGGCCAGCACCAGGCCCTCCCGGGAAGCCGCCACTTCGTCGGGGGTGAAGCCGAGGCCGGGCATCCGGTCCAGCAGCGCCAGAGCGCGGTCGGGCAGCAGGGCCCGGTCGCCCTCGGCGAGCCGGTGCAGCGTGTCGCGCCGCGCGATCAACTCCTCGATCCGATCGGTGAGGCGCTGTTCGACGTCGACGAGTGCGGCGGCGAACTGCTCGGCGTCGGCCTCCAGCAGGGGCCCGATCCCGGCCAGCGGCACGCCGGCGGCGGCCAGCGTGCGGACCTGGACCAGCCGCAGCAGTTCGGTTGATCCGTACCGGCGGTAGCCGGAGCGGTCGCGGCGGGGTTCCTGGAGCAGCCCGTGCCGGTGGTAGTGCCGCACGGTCTTGATCGTGACGCCGGCGAAGGCCGCTGCCCGGCCGATCGTGAGCCCATCCGTCATCGGCTCGGCGAACCCTCCTGGTCATGAGCCGCTGCCGTCTCGCGTACTGCCACGGCGACGGCGCGGAATTCCTTGCGGAGGATCGTGCCGTGGTTGCTCGCGACCTTCGCGCTCACCTTCAGGTTCGGGTTGCGGGCGAGCACCGGGCCGAGTGTGGTGCGCATCTGCTCTTGCTCGTTCCCTTTGCTTCCGAAAGCCTCCCCCGAGGCGACGGCATACCGGACCGGGCAGATCAGGCTGTCGAGGACCGGGCCGAGGGCGGCGTGGAGCTTGTGGCTCTCGATGGCTACCTCGGCGTGCTGCCCGGTGGTCATCCGCGCGGCCAGGCCCAGCGGCCGGAGCACTGGCATCAGCCGGCCCATCCGGCGGAACAGCTTCCGGATCCGCTCGAAGGAGGCCTCGTCGGTCCAGCCGCAGGGGAACGGGCCGTCAACCCCGACGATGCCGAAGGTACGGTCCGGGTTCCGGCCGGCACAGTGCGCCGCGATCAACGCGCCGTAGGGCCACCCGACCAGCAGCGGCCGGTCCACCCCCCTCGCCTCGAGGACGGCATCGACGTCACGGAGGCATGCCTCGAACGAATGGTCCGCCGAGCGCCTCGATCGGCCGCGAGCCCGCTCGTCGTAGGTGATGTGCCGCCAGCCGGTGCCGAGTTCGGCGATCACGGGCCGCCAGGGCCGGTGGTCGGCATAGCAGCCGTTCAGATAGACGACGGGACGGCCGGGGCCACCGGTGTCGGTCACGCTCAGAGCGGTGTCGTCGACCGGCACCACGCCGGTCCAGGCCGAGTCGGCCGGTTTCGAGGTGGTCATGCGAGGAGTGTGAACCCTGACCTCGGGTCAAGCTCAACCGGCGCCGGCCGTGCCGATGTCGGCACCGCATTCGTCGCCGGGCGAGGCGATCGGCCTGGCACGCGCGCACTCCCCACCGACATCCAGCAGGACGACGACGCCCATCGGCACCACCTCGGCGGCGTCGTAGAAGCAGGTCTTGCCATCCACGCCTGCGTACTCGGCCTGCAAGCGCAAGCCTCCAAGTACGCCGCACCTGGTCGGCCAGGCGACAGCGGGCTACTGGCCGCGGCGGACGGTGCCGAGGTGGCGTCGGCCGTGGGGCCAGAACCGGGCGAAGGGCAGCGCAGGCGGCGCCACGCAGTAAACACAAGCGGAGGATTCCCGCTCATGTACCTGCGCCGCCGCGCCCCGACCACCCGAGAGCAACGGCTACGAGAATCTTGCCGCAGGTATTTCAACGAGTGCGTGGACAGCCGGCCTTGCCCCGCGTGGAGCGCGTGGCTCATTTGGTAGATGGTGCGCCCCAGCACGAGGCCGGTGGGGGTTTGTGAGTCCGGGACGGCCACCCAACCAGGAGAAACGGAGCGGTCAGCGCGGCTCGGCGGCTCCGTTGGGGTCGCCGTGGTGCCGGTCGGCCAGGGCGGTGATTCCTGCTGCGGCAGCGGCGGCGAGGTCGGTGACCAGCGCGTCGTCGACGGGCAGGTTGAGAATGTAAAGGGCGGACGCCAGAGAGCCGAGCAGCAGCAGGTGGGCCATCGCGGGGTCGACGGTCCCGGCCAGCTCGCCGCGGGCCACGGCCTGTTCGATGATTTCGGCGAAGGCGGCCTGTTCGGCGGCCAGGAAGGTGTCCTGAAACCGGGTATCCAGTTCGGGATTGACGGCAAGTTCGCTGATCAGGGCCGGTGCCAGCTGCCGGGCCGCCGGGGCGGCCATGCGGGCGTGAAACGTGCGGACCAGCGCCAGCAGGTCCCCGTGCAAGGAGCCGGTGCCGACCAGCGGAGGCAACTGCTGCTCATGCATGGTGGCGACGAACGCCATCTCGGCCTTGGAGGCGTAGCGGCGGTAGATCGCCGCCTTGCCCACCCCGGCGCGCGTCGCGACCTGATCGACGGTCAGGGCCGGGTAGCCGACTTCGTCGATCAGCTCACGCGTGGTCTGCAGGATTTTCTGGTCCACGCGACTGTCTCGGGGGCGTCCGCCCCGTTGCCTTCTCACCGTCATGCCTGCATTATACGGAACGAGAGTATCGAAACAGCAGTATCGGAACTATGACTGCAGAGATCCCTACTACCGCTGCACAGAGACAACCGCGATGAAGTCGCACCGCGTGACTTCGCGACAAGAACGGAGAACTCAGATGA
Organism: Streptomyces roseifaciens; assembly: GCF_001445655.1. Taxonomy (NCBI): domain Bacteria; kingdom Bacillati; phylum Actinomycetota; class Actinomycetes; order Kitasatosporales; family Streptomycetaceae; genus Streptomyces; species Streptomyces roseifaciens. The sequence continues at coordinate 2,338,108 of NZ_LNBE01000003.1, read as the reverse complement.
TCAAGTGGGCTGGCTGGATCATCACGTTTTGCGGAACCGCACACACGCTCGGCGCCCTGACGGTGGAGAAAGCCGCGCGCCACGCCGGGACATGGTTCAGCGGCGGACTGTGGAGCGAGGACCTTGCCGAGATGAGCCCGGCGGGCAGCGCGTACTGGCTGAGCCTGGAAAGCTTCGGCATACCGCTCGTCCTGATCGGCCTGACGGTGCTGTGGCTGGACCGCCGCGGCATCACCCCGCCGGCATTCATCGGCTGGACGCTGGGCAGCTGGACCATCGTCGACGCCATAGTCCTCCCGTTCACGCCCTGGCCGCTCTTCTTGCTCGCGAGCGCCCTGCTGCTGATCGGAGCCCACCGCGCCCGCCGCGACAACCCCGCACCCAAGACCGGCCTTCCACGAGCGTGAACGTAGGCCGCGCCAGCGACAGGCGGCATGTCGGCATGAGGCTCCCCAACAGTGAGCACACCAAGTCGACAACGCCACTGGCGCCGTCCGCTGTCGCTCGTCCTGACTGCGGAACAGGCCGCCCGCAGCCCCACTTCATCGCCGTCCTGGAGCGCATCAAAGTCCGCGGTCCGGTCGGCCGGCCAGCGCACTCCCCCGTAGTGCTTGCCCGTCGCCCGGGGCCGCCAGCGGCACGCACACTCTCACGGCCGGCGTCCGGGTTCTGATGCCAGAACGCCAGCCGGTAAGCCAACTCAGCGACAGGAAAAGCCTCTTAGGGTCAGAGCACCTGCTCGTCTTCCCGAAGTTTCGGCGGACGAACCACACCGCCGGCTCCCTGCGATCTGAGACCCTACATCCAGGCCATCCAAATGCCGACAACCATACGAAGTCATGCCGGGCGCCCCATCCGACACCTGGCTAACGGGACGAGCCACAGTCACAAGGCTTGGTCGTCTACCCGGCTCAACACCATGAACGACTCGCCGGGCCCTGGCGGCCGTGTCCACGACAGGGTCTTGAACCGATGCAAGAGGCAGTCCGCTCGCGTCAGAGCAAAACATGGCAGTGAGACGTCAAACTCGGCGGCGATCGCCTCCAGCGCGCGGCGCTCGCCGGCCCGCCCGGACGCCTCCGCGGCCTGCGCCGTCCCACCGTTCACAGGTCCGTAGAAGAGATCCGGGTCCAGTGCCGGAGGTATGTCGCCGCTGCGCCGGATCTCCGCGCCGTGGACGGTGAACGCGTACCGCTCCTCGCCGTTCTCCGCCACAGACATGTGGAAGACGGAGGAGGGACGGTTCTGTCCGGCGGGCGTGCTCCACACCACCACCGCGCGGGTTCCGTGCGACGCAACCCCTGCCGGGGAGACGAAGCGTCCCCTGTCGAAGGCGGGCGGCTCACCGTCGAAGGCGAAGCACCACCCCAGGCCTGCGCGGCCCACGCAGACCACCGGCCTGTCGCCGTACGTCGAGCCCTCTCCGTTGCGGTGCAGCAGCCCGCGCGCATCCCAGTTCGTCATCGGCTCCAGCAGGACGGTGACCCCGTCCGAGCCGAGGCGCGCGGGCAGTCCTGCCGGATCGGAGTCCTCCACCAGCACGAAGCGGTACCCGGCCCTCAGGCTGCTTTGTTCCTGGTCAGCCAGCCACGCCAGCCCGCTGGGGTCCAGGCCCTTCGCCACGGGGCCAAGGCCGGGGCTCGGGTCTGCCAGGGCCTTGGGGCCTCTGCGTACGGCCAACAGTTCCCGTGACTGCTCGGGGGTCAGCAGGGGGCCGAGGAGGGAATCCCGGAGCAGACCGAAGGGCGCGAGGTGGGTGGGGTCCAGCGGCTGCCACCGAGGCAGGGCCGTGAGCAGCGTGTGCCATGCCGCATCCGCATCGCCCCAGCGGACCAGCTCGCGGGCTTCTTCGACGGCCAGGCCGAACGGCCCCGGAGTGGTGTACTGAAAGGGCGCGTCCCTGTGCCGGAGCCGGCCGACGTGCAGGGGATGCACGTGGTGGCGGTCGGCCGGCGCGGGCGGGTACTCCTGGGTGCGTACCTCGGCAGACAGGCCTGGTCCCACGTTGTGGAAGTAGATTTCTCCGAGCAGCAGCCGGAGTTGTCCCAGCAGGGCCTCCGCCCGGGGCCTGCCGTACGCCGCCGGTTCCTCGAGCATCTCTCCGGCCCGCTCGTACGCCCCGTCAAGTGCCTCGTGCCAGGCTTCCTCGACGACCGTGTCCAGCGCCCGAGTCGTGGCATTGACGAACTCCGTCTCCCCCAGTTCACTCGCACGCAGGCTGTGGAACTCGCGGTACATGTCCTCCATGAACGCACGGAAGGACTCATACCGTTTTGGCCGGTCGGTTCCCCAGGCTCTGTGACAGTAGACGGCCCATTCGCCACCGCCGGTGATGTCCTGCGGGTCCATCAGGACGTATGTGGCGTCGGACTCCACGTCCAGTTGCAGCGCGCGGCTCCACATGCCGACCTCCGCGACCTCCTCGGGCGAGGAGTGTTCGCCCAGCGCGCTCCGGTACACCTCTCCGAAGCCCGATTCGTCCTCGTACCAGCGGGCCTCCCCCGTACCGGCAAGGAGATCGACAAAGCCGCCGGCATTCCGCCAACCGTCGCTGACTTCCAAGAACGCCCGATAAGACGGGGCAAGCCGGCACCCGAGACGCTGCTCAAGCGCCGTGATCTGCGAGCCGGAAGCGGGCGCGAAGCCCAGCCAGCGGGCCTGCCGCGCGGCTTCCTCCTCGTCCAAGAGCGGGTCGTCCGGGTCACAGGCGTCCGCCCACTCCTCACTCCACTGCGCGAGAAAGGGCCGCCATTCGAACGTCGTGTCATTCGCTTCAGCCATGTCCGTGATAGTTGCACCCACCACTGACACCGGATCCTCCGTGGTCGTCGCCTGTCCGCCACGCTCCCCCGCTCAACTCGCCGGCTACTCATCGACGCCCGGTGCAAGGCCACCGGTCCACCGCCAAACCCGGCGTCGACGCCCGCGGCGCCATCAGCTACGCCGGACCCCGCGACGTCAAGCTCCTGCACACCGATTTCCGGTTCTGTCCCGACTCCGGCCCCGACGCACTTACTGATCGTTTCAGAATGCCGTCCTGCGGAGACGCTGGCGGCTCATGGAACAATCCCTTCAGCCACGGGCTCAGGGGGGATGGTGCTGTATGGAACGGGTTGGGGCTGCACGGGAGCTCGTGCTTGGCTACGTCGAGGCTCTGAACGCGGTTGACGAGGCTATGAGGGCCGCGATCCCGTCGCTTGAGCAACTCGCAGATGTCCTCGGCCTGGTCCGTTCGCGCCGAATCATCAGCCGGAGTGGGCACATCGGCACCTACTCCTACACGGTTCATGGGGCCGGGTGCCGCTTCGTCAGCGACAACGGCACCGAGGTCGATGTCGACTTCGACGCCGACGGGAGCGAAATCTTCGACCTCTGGCGGCTGCGCTCGTACGGGCTGAGCCTGCCGGAGCCTCTCGACGTCACTGATCAGGACCTGCGGACCGCAGTGCGGTCCCTGCAACCGCTTCTGACCGAGGTGCGACCGGGGTGGTTCAGCGTAGCCAGCTGATCGATCAGGATGGGGTGCGCAGGCGGCGCAGGCATATGAGGCCGCAGGCCAGTTCGAGCAGGCCCTGATGAAGATCGGCGCGTCGCTCGTAGCGGGTGCGGAGCCGTTTGAACTGGTGCAGCCAGGCGAAGGCGCGCTCGACCACCCAGCGCACCTTGCCCAGTCCGGAGCCGTGGGCGACGCCGCGTCGCGCGATCAACGGCTTGATGCCCCGCTTCCACAGCAGGCGGCGGTACTTGTCGAAGTCGTAGCCCCGGTCGGCATACAGGCGCCGGGGCTTGCGGCGGGGACGTCCCCGCCGTCCGCGGATCGGTGGGAGGGCGTCGAGCAGGGGCAGGAGCTGGGTGACGTCGTGGCGATTGCCGCCGGTGAGAGTGACGGCGAGCGGGGTTCCGTGGCGGTCGACGATCAGGTGGTGCTTCGAGCCGGGGCGGGCGCGGTCGACGGGTGAAGGGCCGACGTGATCCCCCCTTTGAGGGCCCGGACGTGCGACCCGTCCACGGAGCAGTCGTCCAGGTCCAACAAGTCCGCGCGGCGCAGTTCGGTCAGCAGGGCGGCGTGCAGGCGTGGCCAGACGCCGGCCTCGGTCCAGTCCCGCAGCCGGCGCCAGGCCGTCACCCCGGAACAGCCCACGGTCTCCGCCGGGACGTCCCGCCAGGCGACACCGGTCCGCAGCACGAACAGGACTCCGGCGAGTGCTGTTCGGTCAGGAACACGCAACCGCCCGGGATACCGGCGGCGCCGTTCGGGAGCGGGTGGCAGCAACGGGGCCACCCGCTCCCACAGGTCGTCCGGAACAAGATCAGCACGCACCCGGACACCCTGCCGACCAGGATTGGCGAGTGCAAGACCCGCAGCTCAACTCATTCTGAAACGATCAGTTAGCCCGCCGGCTCGTGACCAGCCGCCGCGCCGGCAGCGCCACCGGCAGCATCCGCAACATGGCCGACGACGCCACCGCCCTCCACCAGCACGCCGCAGCGTACGACTGCCACAGCGACGAGATCGTTCTGCTGCACGGACGGTTCTTCGAAAAGGCCCCCCACCCCGCCTCCTACTGCGCATCACCCGACACAACCCTCCATGCCGCGACCGACTCGTCGCCATCAGGGTGAGGGTGTGCTCGGCGAGGGCCAGGTTGCGGTATGGAGTGCGGATGCCGCCGATCGGGGCGCCAGTGGGTGCGCAGCGCGTCCCAGTCGCGGGTGAGGGTGGCAAGGCGGCTCTGCTGCCGGGGCGCAGGGGGCAGTTCCCGGTGGGTGCGCAGCTCGCGGGTCAGGAGCATGGCCCGGTTGACGGTGAACGCGGCCTGGTGGGCGGGGCCGCCGGCGGCGACGCGTTCCTCGATCAGGGTCCGCGCCTCGGGCGTGGCGTGGAGGAGGATCCACAGCAGGGCCCAGTCCAGGTGCGGGAGGTAGTAGCCGGCGAATTCCCAGTCCAGCAGCCCTACGCCGGGGCCGTCGAGGAGGATGTTGCCGGGCAGCGGATCGCCGTGGGCGAAGTTCCGGGCGGGTCCGGCTTCCTGCAACAGGTGGGTCAGGGCCTGGTGGTCGGAGTCCTGGAAGAGACCGTAGCCGAGGTAGCGGTCCAGCCGATGCCGGTAGTTCCAGACTTGGGCGAACGCCCCCGGTGTGGGGGTCCAGCGGGCGAGGGATCCCAGAGCATCGACGACTGCGCACACGTCCTGGTGCGCGAGCGGGGTCGGCGGGTAGCGGTCGGGGCTGGCGTGATGCCCGGGCAACCGCTCCAGCAGGAGTACTCCTTTCCCGGCGTCGGCGGCGAGCAGACGCGGTACGCGCACCGGCGGTGTGCAGCGGGCGAAGGCCAGGTAGGCAGCGGCCTCGCGGCCGAACTTCCCCCGCCAGAACGCGTGGGCGGCAACGGGGCTCTCATGTGCGGGGATCCTCTCGGCGACGGCCTGGGAGAGCCGGCAGGCAGCTCGTCGGCGTCCAACCTGCCGGTCACGACAGCGTAGAGGGCGCGAATGACTCAGCGGGCGCGGACGAGCTGTTACTCCCAGGCCGACACTGAAGCGGGGCGACCGCTGGTGTGATCGCCAGTAGGCGATCGATGCGATCGCCGACCAGTTCCAGGCCGGAACGCAATAGGTCCACCTGCCGGAGAATTACGGCAACTGGCGAGGCGTCCATAACCGCCACCAGCTCCCCGCCTCGAGCCGGAGACCGCGCCTGGTAGGCGCCTGGGGTGGGCGCCGCGGTGGAATACGTAGTCTCAACGGCATGCATTCATATCTGAGCTTCCAGAACCCTCCTGTCCTGCCGCATGACGTGGTAATCGAGACGTTGGAGCGGGCACTCGGGGACCGGGCACATGAGCCCGAGGCGGCGGACGCTCTGGTCGGGTGCGCCTTGAACGACGATGATCGGGAGTTCGTCGAGCACTGGTGTGTTCAGGTCGGTACGCGGGCCGCGTCAGGCAGTCCGCTGCTCGGGCTGGCTGGCTTGTGCTTGGGACATACCGCTCGACGCTTCGGATATCTCAGCGACGGGGCCGTTGCGCTGACGCACTCCTTGGCAGCGCGTGCTGAGGTGGATCTCTCGGACGTGGACGGACGGGCACTCGACGGCCTCGACGACGTCCGGGGCTTCCTGCGCCTCGGGTGAGGCTGGCCCCCGCAGCCCGTCATGCGACATTTGCCCGGGCCACGATCTGGCGTAGGCGGTCTTCGGTGACGCGCTTGTTCCGCCAGATGACGTAGTGGGTGCCTTGCGTCTTCCGCCGCACTCGGCCCACTACCGCCCGGCATGTTGCATCAGGTTGAGCGGCTCGAACTCGTCCATAGAGCACCGTCCGGGTGTTCGTTCGTCCGGGCGGAGCCACGGCGAGACGTCGGCCGCGAGGCCCAGGCGGCCGTCGGCCGCCTTCGGCAACGGCACCGAGAGCCGCACTCGCCGCAGCCGGCCCACCGCCAGCCGCCCGTGATCGGGTACGGCCCCGAGTTCAGAGATCTGAACAGCGCGTAGCGACGTAGCGGGAGCGAAGACCGAGGAAGCAGATACGGAGGTAACCCTTCGTAGCGGCACGGCGTGGGGGAACCCTGTGTGCTGGCTTCTCCAGTCTTGATCGGTTACGCGCCGTTACCCACGGTCTGCCAGGCCGACGATATCCGCGCCGTGGATAGAAGCAGGCCGACGGGCGACGTTGAGATCAATGCCGGGCCCGACCAGTGGCCCACCGGCACTGCCCTGACCAGTAGCCGCAGCCACCCCGTAGCAATGCCAACGCCAAAGACCGGCCGCACGGCCCTCGTCACCGGTGCCAACAGCGGCCTCGGCTTCCAGACAGCCCGGGAGCTGGCCCGCCTGCTGCTGCGCCGCCTGGAGAAGTCCGCCTCCGAGGGCCGCGACGTCCGGGTGGTGACGGTCATACTCCAGCACCAACCTCCGGTCCAGTGGCCCGACCGGCGCACTCCGTTCGTCTTCGCCAAGATCGCCAACCCGATCCTGGCCCAGCCCGTCGAGAAAGGCGCCTGGGACCAGCTCTACGCCGCCACCGCACCAGGCGTCCGGGGCGGCCAGATCATCGGCCCCGACGGTCGCGGCGAGCTCCGCGGGCGCCCCACCGTCGTCCAGCCCGATCAAAATCGCAGCAAGAGGGCGGGATGCGTGGTCCGCGTGTGCGTGTGAGCCTGAAATCGGGGGGTTGAAGGACGAGAGATGAGGTTCGCGTCATGGCCTGGCTGTCGAGGAGAAAGCACAAGGAGGCCCACGCCGCCGAAGACAAGCGCAAGCAGCAGGACAGAGCGGCAGGAGCCGGTAGAGCCCGGGAGGAGACCAAAGACGACGTCTATAAGACCCCGCCCGAACAGGACGTCCTTGGCTGGGGGCACCGTAAGGACTATCCACCTGACTGATCCGCCGAGACCGCACGGTCCAGTTGCCCACGGCAACGAGCGCATGCCGGTGTGGTGTGTCGGTATGCGGCGGGAGGAGCACGGGCAAACGGCTGGGCCGTGTGGTTCACCAGTGCCCAGCCAGGGTGGCGCCTCAGTGACAGAGCCGCACGCCGGCTGGCGCGTAGCCGCAGGACCGCCTCTGGCACCGTGTGATCACGGTGTCCCCAACCCACAAGTCCTGGCGGTCGGCCGACACATTGCCGGTAGGTCACAGTGGCGGAGCGGGACGGCGCGGCTGGATGCGGTGACGGCTCGCCGAGTGTCGTCTCGATGACACCCTGCACCGTCTCACCGCTGCCGCAATGGGTTCCGGCCGGGTCGCGAGTCTCTTCTCGTAAGCGTCGTAGGACGTGGTACGACGCTGCCCTGGCACGAGACACCACGGAGGACACCATGACGACCACGCCCGGCAACGCGAGCAGCAACCTCCCCGGCAAGCCGCCGGTCGTCGACCTGGCCACCTGGCAGGCGGCGCGTGAGGAACTGCTGGTCCGCGAGAAGGCGCACACCCGTGAGGGCGACGCGATCGCCGCGGCCCGGCGGCGGCTGCCGATGGTCGAGTTCGACGGCGCGGTCGAGGTCACCGGGGCTGACGGGCCGGTCCCGTTCCTCGACCTGTTCCAGGGGCGCGACGAGCTCGTGGTCTACCAGCACATGTGGTACGACGGCGCGCCGCACCAGGGGCAGTGCGAGGGCTGCACCACCACGGCCTGGCACGTGAAGGACGCCGTCTACCTCAACGCCCGCGGCGTCTCGTTCGCCATCCTGACCTCGGGCCCGTGGGACGAGGTGGCCCGCTACGTCGAGTTCATGGGATACACCGAGCCCTGGTACTCGGTGCGGGGTGTGGAGGCGCCGGTCGGCGGAGAAATGGGGCACCTAGTCTGTTTCCTGCGCGACGGCGACCGCGTGTTCCTCACCTACTCCACGACGGGCCGTGGCAACGAGCGGGTCAACGGGTCCCTCGGCCTGCTCGACATGACGCCCTACGGCCGCGGCGAGGCGTGGGAGGACAATCCCGAAGGCCGGCCCGTGATCGGCGACGTCCGCGAGGGGTACCCGGCCGAGAGCCGCCAGGCCTGCTGGTACTGGCGCTCGGATGCCGACGGCGTCGCCACCTGGGGCCCGACCAGCCGCCCCGTCCCGCAGTGGACCCGCCCCGGCGCGACCCCCGTGGAGACCCTCGGCCGGCACGGCCACCACCACTGACACGCACTCAGAGCGGGCACCGCCGCCCTGGGCAGCGGGGTGGGCAGTGCCGGGACTGCAGCCCCGGACGGTAGTTGGCTGGGCAGCCGAGCCGTCGGCGGCCTGCCCCTCACCTCTGGGGCAGGCCGCCAACGGCCTGGCGGAGCCGAGTTACAGCGCGCGTTCCAGGCGGTCCGCCATCAGCTTGACGAAGCGGGCCGGTTCCTTCGGCTGTCCGCCCTCGGCGAGCACCGCCAGGCCGTGCAGGAGCTCGGCGGTCTCGGCGAGCACCGTGCGGTCCTCGCGCTCGTTGTAGGCCTGGTTGAGGCCCTTCACCAGCCGGTGGTCCGGGTTGAGCTCCAGGATCCGCCTGGAGCGGGGCACCTCCTGGCCCATCGCGCGGTACATGTTCTCCAGAGCTGGGGTGAGGTCGTGCGCGTCGGAGACGACACAGGCCGGAGAGACGGTGAGGCGGGAGGACAGGCGCACCTCCTTGATGTCCCCGTCCAGCTGCTCCTTCATCCAGCCGAGCAGTCCGGCGTACTCCTCGGTCTGCTTCTCCCGCTCGCCGTCGGAGGTGTCCTCGCCCTCGCCATCGAGGTCGATCTGCCCCTTGGCGACGGACCGCAGCTTCTTGCCCTCGTACTCGCCGACGGCGTCCGCCCACACCTCGTCGACGGCATCGGTGAGCAGCAGCACCTCGATGCCCCGGTCCCGGAACGCCTCCATGTGCGGGGAGTTCTCGATGCTCTGCCGGGACTCGCCGGTCAGATAGTAGATGTCGTCCTGCCCGTCCTTCATCCGCTCCACGTACTGCTTGAGCGTGGTCGGCTCGGTGTCGTGGTGCGTGCTCGCGAACGACGCGACGGAGAGGAGGACGTCGCGGTTCTCCGAGTCGGTGACCAGTCCCTCCTTCAGGACCGTGCCGAACTCCCGCCAGAACGTGGCGTAGCGGTCCTGGTCCTTGGTCATCATGTCCTTGACCGTGGACAGGACCTTCTTCGTCAGCCGTCGCCGCATCATCTCGATGTGACGGTCCTGCTGGAGGATCTCGCGGGACACGTTGAGCGAGAGGTCCGCCGCATCGACGACGCCCTTGACGAAGCGGAGGTACGGCGGCAGCAGCGCCTCGCAGTCGTCCATGATGAACACGCGCTTGACGTACAGCTGCACGCCGCGCTTGGAGTCCCGCGCGAACAGGTCGTGGGGTGCGTGGGCGGGGAGGAACAGCAGGGCCTGGTACTCGAAGGTGCCCTCCGCCTGGAGCCGGATCGTCTCCAGCGGGTCGCGCCAGTCGTGGCCGATGTGCTTGTACAGCTCGTGGTACTCGTCGTCGGATACCTCGCCGCGCGGGCGGGCCCACAGCGCCTTCATGGAGTTGAGCGTCTCGGCTTCGGGCGCCTCGTCGCTCTTGTCGTCCGTGCCGGAGCCCTCGGGGGCCATCCGGATGGGCCAGGTGATGAAGTCCGAGTACCGCTTGATGATCTCCCTGATCTTCCACGGGGAGGTGTAGTCATGGAGCTGGTTCTCCGGGTCGGCCGGCTTGAGGTGAAGCGTGACCGAGGTGCCCTGCGGCGCGTCGTCGACCGTCTCCAGCGTGTACGTGCCCTCGCCGCGCGAGGTCCAGCGGGTGCCCTGGCTCTCGCCGGCGCGCCGGGTCATCAGGGTGACCTCGTCCGCCACCATGAAGCCGGAGTAGAACCCGACGCCGAACTGGCCGATGAGTCCTTCCGCTCCGGCCGCGTCCTTGGCCTCCTGAAGCTCCTGGAGGAACTTGGCGGTGCCCGAGTTGGCGATCGTGCCGATGAGCCGCCCGACCTCGTCGTACGACATGCCGATGCCGTTGTCCCGCACCGTGAGGGTGCGGGCCTCCGTGTCGATGTCGATGTCGATGTGCAGATCGGACACGTCCGCGTCGAGCGCGTCGTCCCACAGCTTCTCGAGACGCAGCTTGTCCAGCGCGTCGGAGGCATTGGAGACGAGCTCCCGCAAGAAGACATCTTTGTTCGAGTAGACCGAGTGAATCATCAGCTGCAGCAGCTGACGAGCCTCTACCTGAAACTCAAAGGTTTCACTCGACATGTTCGCGAATACCTCACAGGTCCTGTCGCCAGATCTGACGGAAGCCACTGTAAAACACCACGTCAGGGCAGTGGCCGGGATGTGGAAAACGGTGGCTGGTTCCGCGCTGCGCATCCGCGCTCGGGTGCCGGTCCCGTACCGGGCCCGGTGTGCCGCCCAGCAGCAGGGCCGGACGCTGGGCAGCTCGCCCAACGGTGTCTCGGGCAGCGCCGGGTCCCGCCTGCTCATCGACCTCTCCAGCGCCCCGGCCTTGGTGCCTTTACCGTCCAGGCCGGCACCACACCGGAGTCCGGCTACGGACGGGGCGTCGTCTTCGCCGGCATGGGCGGCATGGGCGGCATGGGCGCCGGCCTGGGCGCCTGGAAACCGTCATGGGAGCCGTCCCATGGCCGTCGCCGAGACCTGATGCCCAGGTCATGTGCGGCGGCGGTAGGAGTGTGCGGCGATGGTCAGGCCGACGCCCCATACCAGGAACTGGGGGATGCCGTAGGCAACGATCCAGGGGCTGAAAACGCCGTCGTCGTTGAAGTGGTTGATCGTCTGCGCAGCGGCCCAGCCGGTGTACAGGAGGAGGAAGGCCGAGACGATGAAGGCCGTGGCGGCCAGCGTCCGGCGCGGAACCCGGCACCCGGCCAGGAACGGAGTCCAGCTCGGGAACACCACACCCCACGGCCGGACCAGGCTCAACGCCAGGATGCCCGCCAGTAGGGCCAGGCCGTTGAGTACCAAGAGGTACGGGCCGCCACCGCCCGCGTACCACCCCCGGAACTTGTCCTCGTCCGCCCAGAGGGGAACGCCCAGCGCCCAGACCGCGTGGAGCGGGATGAACCCGACGGTCGCGGAGAGTGCCGAGGCACAAGCGGCTCGGACGGCCCACCGGGGCGGCGGCGGAACCTCGGCAACTGCGTTCCCTGGACGGCGGACAGCGAATTCGGACATGGCTCGGGGCTCCTGATGAGATGGAAGTTCGTGGTCAAGAGCCACGGTTCCATGGGCCCGCGTGCGAGGGCATCGAGCCCGGGACTGAAGATCACTCATCCTCCGAGGCGGCCAAGGCAGCGAGCCTCTCCCCCACGCGGGGGAGCCGGTCTCATCCTCATCCACCCGGTAGACCACGCCGATGACACTTCACAGCGCCACTGGTCAACAGACATGCCACTACGGCCCGCTTCTCCTGCCGCTGAAGGCGTAGCGGACCGATAGGTGGTCGGAGGCCTGGAGGTTCTGGACTTCGCCGGTTACGGCGGGCGGGGCCGGGGTGGCGAGGCTGCGCACCGCGTAGTCCAGGGGCTCCTGGGGTGCATGGTCGGGTGTGTGGCAGCGTTGGGCGGGCAGACGACGCCGGTCTGCGAGCGCACCCACGGCCTTCTGGCGGGCGGTCTGCCGACGCCGGAGTCCGCGTGCGGTTGAAATCGCCGAGCCTGATCCACTGGGTTGTGGTCCGGCATTGCACCTGCAGGGCCGGATCCTCGGCGTTGAACCCTCCGCCGGAGGCTGCATGCACCGTGTAGAAGGTCATGTTGTCCACTGCCCCCGGGGCGCCGTCGCCGATCTCCACGCCGAGGGCGGGCCGCAGGTGCGGGCCGGCGAGGGAGGCCACCACCCGGACCCGGACCGCATTCAGGTCCGCCGCTCGTTGCCCACCTCCTGGAGGGCGACCACCTGGGCCCGCTGGGCGAGTCGCAGGACGTAGGAGTACCAGGGCTGATGGTCCCGGTCTTCGGGGCGCGTCGGGGACCGGACGGCCCTTCCTGCTGGGCATTGGTCCCCGATCCTCCGCGCACCCGGGCTGACCTGCTGTGCGGCTGCTAAACCTGACGGTGGCCGCGGTTGTGCAGGGCCAGTGGGCCTCTTCTTACTTCGCTCTTGCTTCTCTTCTTGCTTGTTTGTCTCTCTTTCTCTTACCCGGGAGCGTCATGCTGTCTGCCGAATCAGCCTCGGTCATCCGGGCCACCCTGCCTGCCGTCGCCAGGGAGCTGGACCAGATAACCACCCGCTTCTACGCGACGATGTTCACCGAGCACCCCGAGCTGCTGGACGGCATGTTCAACCGCGGCAACCAGGCCGGCGGTGCGCAGCGGCGGGCGCTGGCCGGGGCTTTCGCCGCCTTCGCCGGGGCGCTGGCGGCCGACCCCGGCACCCGCCCCGACACGCTTCTCGCGCGCATCGCGCACAAACACGTGGCCGTCGGTGTCACCGACGACCAGTACACGATCGTGCACAAGTACCTGTTCGCCGCCATCGCAGAGGTACTCGGCGAGGCGGTCACCCCTGACGTGGCGGCCGCCTGGGACGAGGTCTACTGGCTGATGGCAGGGGCCCTCATCGCCCAGGAAGCCCGCCTCTGCCTCGAAGCACAGGTACGGCCCGGGCATCCCTGGCGGCAGTGGACCGTCCTGGAGCGGCGCGAGGAGACCACCGACACCGTCTCCTTCCTCCTGCGCCCGGCCGACGGCGGCCCGGCGCCGCGGGCCCGCGCGGGGCAGTACGTCAGCGTGCGGGTGAAGATGCCCGACGGCGTTCACCAACTGCGCCAGTACAGCCTCTCCTCGGCCCCCGGCGACCAAGTCCGCCGGATCACCGTCAAGCGTGTACGTGGTGGCGGTGCTCCCGAAGGTGAGGTTTCGAACCTGCTGCACCGCACCCTGCAGGCGGGCGACCAACTCACCGTCTCGGCACCCTTCGGCGACGTGGTGCTGGACGAGAGCGACACGCCGCTGGTGCTCATCTCCGCAGGTATCGGCTGCACCCCGATGACCGGCATGCTGGAGCACCTCGCGGCCACCGCCTCCACCCGATCCGTCAGGGTCCTGCACGCCGACCGCTCCCCCGCCGACCACGCCCTGCGCCATGACATGACCCGGCTGGTCGACGTACTGCCCGCCGCACGGGCCACGTTCTGGTACGAGCAGCCCACGCCGGAGGCGCCCGGCTCCCGGACGGGGCTGATGCACCTCGACGGGCTCGGTCTGCCGACCGACGCGAGGGTGTACCTGTGCGGCCCACTGCCCTTCATGAGGGAGATCAGGTCGCAGCTGCTCCGTGGCGGCATCGCTGCCCGCAACATCCGCTACGAGGTCTTCGGCCCCGACCTGTGGCTGGCCGACGCCACCGCCTGACCGGGTACTGCCGCCCGACCGGACGCTGCCGTTTTCCAACTCCGCTTGGATGAGCCCGGTGGAACCGCGCCCAGTGCCGTGGGGCAATCCAAGCGCGACCTGTCAGCGACAGCCGCGGGCGTTGAGCCGGGCGGCCTGGCGGGTCAGGTGGTCGCGTTCGGCGAGGTTGGGTGCCTTGGGGGCCGCCTCGGCGTACAACCGTGCCGCCGTCGCCAGGTCGCCGTTGCGCTCGTGGAGGTACGCCGCCACCGCGGTATGGCGGGGCAGTGAGTCGTCCAGCGCCGCGAGCGCCGCGAGCGCCGCCAGGCCGGCGCGCGGTCCGTCGGCCTCGCCGACCGCCACTGCGCGGTTGAGCCGGACGACAGGGCTGTCGGTCAGGCGCACCAGTTCGTCGTACCACTCGACGATCTGCACCCAGTCGGTCTCCTCGGCGGTGGGCGCGTCGGCGTGGAGCGCCGCGATGGCGGCCTGGGCCTGGTACGCGCCCAGCCGGTCGCGGGCGAGGGCCGCCTGCAGGATCTCGACGCCCTCGGCGATCGACCCGGTGTCCCACCGGCCGCGGTCCTGCTCGGCGAGCGGCACCAGGCTGCCGTCGGGCGCGGTCCGGGCGGCGCGCCGGGCGTGGTGGAGCAGCATGAGGGCGAGCAGCCCGGCCACCTCGGGGTGGTCGATCGCGGCCGCGAGCTGCCGGGTGAGCCGGATGGCCTCGGCGGCGAGGTCGACGTCGCCGGAGTAGCCCTCGTTGAAGACCAGGTAGAGGACGCGCAGCACGGTGGCGACGTCGCCGGGCCGGTCGAACCGCACGCCGGAGACGGTGCGCTTGGCCCGGCTGATGCGCTGCGCCATGGTCGCCTCGGGGACCAGGTAGGCCTGGGCGATCTGGCGGGTGGTCAGCCCGCCGACGGCGCGCAGCGTGAGGGCGACCGCGGACGACGGCGTGAGCGACGGGTGGGCGCACAGGAAGTAGAGCTGGAGCGTGTCGTCCACCGCGGGCGCGAGCCCGGGTGCCGGTTCCCCGTCGACGAGGTCCTCACGCCGGCGGCGGGCGGCGTCCGCGCGGGTCGCGTCGAGGAACCGGCGCCAGGCCACGGTGATCAGCCAGCCCTTCGGGTCCCGTGGCGGGTCGGCCGGCCAGATGCGGACCGCTTCGACCAGCGCGTCCTGCACGGCGTCCTCGGCCGCCGCGAAGTCGGCTCCGCGGCGGACGAGGATCCCGAGCACGCTCGGTGTGAGGCTCCGGAGCAGGACCTCGTTCACCTGGGATGTCACTCATCACTCCGTGATGGTGGGCGGCGCGGCCAAGAACGGGCGCAGCTCGAGCCACTCGTGGATGGGCTTTCCGCCGGCCCCGGGGGCGGCCGACAGTTCCCCGGCGAGTTCGACGGCGCGCTCGTAGCTGTCGACGTCGATCACCATCCAGCCGGCGATGAGGTCCTTGGTCTCGGCGAACGGGCCGTCGGTGACCGGCGGGCGACCCTCGCCGTCGTACCGGACGAACGTCCCCTCGGGGGCGAGCGCCTGGCCGTCGACGAACTCGCCGGTCCCCTCGAGCCGGGCCGCGAAGTCGTTCATGTACTGCACGTGGGCCGAGATCTCTTCCGGCGTCCACTGGTCCATGGGCACGTCGTTGACCGCAGCCGGGGCTCCGCGGTAGTGCTTGAGCAGCAAGTACTTGGCCATCGTGTTCTCCTCGGTGCTGGTGCGACCCATTGTGGTCGCGTTCACTGCAGGGACGGAGCCGGTCACGGGTTCTCGACATCGCCGTCGGAATTTCTTTGGCTCTCGTAGTCGAGGGGTTGAGCGCGGGCACTGCCGGTTCCGGGTTCCGCCCTCTCCTCGTTCCGGCGGAGCCCGCCGCCGGGTGCCCGGTTCCAGCGGAGCCCGCCGCCGGGTGCTCGGTTCCACCGGACCGGTTCAGCTGCGGTGTCAGTCGGCGACTGACCCGGCGTGACCGCCGACGTCCTCACTCCTTTCGACGAGGAGCATCGCCACGTCGTCCGCCAGGCTGCCCCCGGTGTGCCGGAGCAGCCCCTGGTGCAGGTGGTCGAGGAACTCCTGCGGGGTGGTGTCCGGGTGGACCGCTTCCACGGCTTCGGCCAGGGGGAAGAAGGCGTTGTCGCGGTTGCGGGCTTCGATCACGCCGTCGGTGTACAGCAGGAGGCGGTCGCCGGGAGTGAACGGGAAGGTCTCCGCCTCGGAGAGTCCGATGACGACGTCCTCCAGCCCCAGTGGCGGCTGCGGGGAGGCGGGCACGAGCATCCGAGCCTCGCCCCGGTGCAGTACCAGTGGGGGCGGGTGGCCGCGGTTGACCACGTCGACGACGGGCCCGTCCGGCACCTGCGCCACGAGCGCGGTGACGAAGCCCTCGACCAGGGATTCCTCGGCGAAGGCGCCCGGCACGGCGCGTTCCCGCCTCAGCGAGGCCATGCAGTGGTCCATGACCTCGGCCAGGTCGTGTTCGTAGTGCGCGGCCTCCCGGAAGGCGCCCAGCACGGCCGCGGCCGCGCGCACGGCGGGCAGCCCCTTGCCGCGGACGTCCCCCACGAGCAGCCGGACCCCGTACCGGGTCTGCACGGCTTCGTACAGGTCGCCGCCGATCTGTGCGCCCTTCTCGGCCGCGAGGTACATGCTGGCCGCCCGGAGCGGGCCGAGCCGCTCGGGTACGGGCCGGAGGATGACCTCCTGCGCCGCCGCGGCGATGCGGCGGACCTGGTCGAGCTCGTGCTGCCTGCGCGTACGTACGGCGCTGCTCGTCATGATGCTCGCCGCGGACACCAGGAAGAGAGCGAGGAAGTTGGTGTAGACCTGCTGGCTGCCCCATGCCTGGTTGTAGGTCGCCGTGCATACGCTGACGGCTGTGGCGACGGCCGCCGCGGCAACGGTGCCCTTGGGCCCCATCGTGACCGCGGCCAGCGCGGGCGTCGCAGTGAGCATAGGACCCGTGTACAGGAAGTGCGCGGGTGAGAACTCGATGCCGATCACGATCAGGGCGAGCGCGAACGGTAGGCATTGCCCCAGCGTGAACAGTCCCCTGCTGTGGGTGCCCGTTCCTGGTCGAGGGGGTGAGCGGAAGAGCCACCGCATGTCTACAGACTCCCCCGTGGAGCCTCAGCGGTCCACTTGCAGCCCGCGCCGTCGGCGCCGTGAGCTATCGGGGGTACCCGGCATGGCCTCGCTAATGGCCTCGGAGCCGGTACCGCCGCCGTAACGGTCGTACCCAGTGGCGGAAGTCCTGCCCACGCGGGTCGGGTCGTAAGGGCGGCTACGGCATCCCACGGCGTCACGGACGGGAGTCGGTGCTGATTGCTGCTTCGCTGTCACCGGTGTGAAGGTGCGGCGGACAGGAGCGCGGTCCAGTCCTGGCCGGCGGCCCAGTCGGAGAAGCTGTGCCAGCCGGCTTCGGGGTAGTCGCGGCGCAGTCCGGCGACATCGACGTCGAGGCCTGAGGTGGTGAAGTACTCGAACATGGCTGCCAGGTCGGTGGAGCGGGTCCGGACGTGGTCCAGGGGGACCTCGTGGTGGGCGACCGGACGGCCGGTGGCCTCCGCGAGGGATTGTGCGATCTGGGCGGGGGTGCGTTCGTCGGAGGCGATGTCGATGCGCTGGGCGTTGAATTCCTCGCGGCGCTGGAGGGCCAGGGCGGCGAAGGTGCCGATGTCGGCGGCGGGGATGAGGGTGAGCGGCCGGTCGGCGGGCATGGGCCAGGCGAAGGTGCCGTCGCGCAGTCCGTCGAGGGTCCAGCCGCCGGCGTAGTTGTCCATGAAGGCGGCCGGGGCGATCACCGTCCAGGGCACGCGGGATGTGCGCAGGTGCTGCTCGATCCGGCGCTTGCTCTCGTAGTGCGGGACGCCGGTGCTGCGGTCGGCGTGGGCTGCTGAGGTGAACACGATGTGCCCGAGGCGGGCGGCTGCCGCAGCGTCGACGAGGGCTTTGCCCTGCCGGGTTTCGGTGGCGGTGTCGGTGCCGAAGGGGGTGGTGACCGCGAAGAGGGAGTCGGCGCCGGCGAGGGCGGCCTCGAGGGTCGTGCTGTCCTCGAAGTCGGCGTGGTGCACGTCGGCTCCCAGGCGGCGCAGGGCGTGGGCAGCGGGCGAGTCGGGCCGGCGGGTGAGGGCGCGTACCCGGTGACCGGCGGCCAGTAGCGCGCGGGCGGTGGCTCCGCCCTGGGCTCCGGTGGCCCCGGTGACGGCGACGGTGAGCATGGTTCTCCCTGAGAAGTAGAATGTCTGCGTGGCGCATTAACTGCGCCACGCAGAAGACTACGAGATATCGCTGCGCCGCGCAGCGATTGGGAGTGTGATCCACGTGACGGACTCGCGCCGGTCCCGGCTCTACGAGGAGTTGTCGACGGAGTCCCGCCGCTACCTGGCGGCGTATGCGCTGTTCAACCAAGCTGTCGCCGATCACCTCGACCTGCATCCGACGGACGTGCAGTGCCTGAGCCTCCTGACCGCCGAGCCCGAGCCGCTCACTGTCAGGCAGATCGCCGACCTGACCGGTCTGACCACGGGCTCGGCCACCCGGCTGGTGGACCGGCTCGAACGGGGCGGCTACGTGGCCCGCACACCCGACAGCCAGGACCGCCGCAGGGTCCTGGTCACCCCGGTGCCCGAGCGCATCGCCCGGGTCACCGCAGTGTGGGACGACCTCGCTCCGGCCTGGCACGCGCTTCTCGACAGCCACACCGAGGACGAGCTCGAGGTGATCACCCGGCACATGCGACGGGCACACGACCTCAGCCACACCCAGATGCGTCACCTGCGCTCGCGGCCGAAGCCGGACTGAGCATCCGCAAGCCCTCTCACCACTCTCACGGCCCCGGGGAGGGGAGCCGCGGCGGGCTCAGCCGTTGACGAAAGTGAGGCTGGTCGCGTCGTAGCGGGTACCCGCGACCTGCTCGGCCGGGGCGGCGGCCTCGATGGCGGCGAGGTCCTCGGGCGACAGCTCGACGGCCACGGCCGCGCAGTTCTCCTCCAGGTAGCGCTGTCGCCGGGTGCCGGGGATCGGCACCACGTCTTCGCCCCGGTGCTGCACCCAGGCCAGAGCGAGCTGACCGGCAGTGACGCCCTTCCCCGCAGCCAGTTCGTTCAGCTTCGCGACGATTGCCATGTTCCGTTCGAGGTTGCCGTCGGCGAAACGCGGCTGGCTGCGCCGCAGGTCCGTCTCGGCCAGGCCCTCGACCGAGCTGTACCGGCCGGTCAGGAAGCCGCGCCCGAGCGGGGAGAACGGAACCAGGCCGATGCCGAGCTCGCGGCAGACCGGGGCGATCTCCGCCTCCAGGTCGCGGGTCCACAGCGACCACTCACTCTGCAGCGCGGTGATCGGGTGTACCGCGTGCGCCCGCCGGATGGTCTGCGCGCCGGCCTCGGACAGCCCGAGGTGACGGACCTTCCCGGCCTGCACCAGCTCGGCCATGGCGCCGACGGTCTCCTCGATCGGCACCTGCGGATCGACCCGGTGCTGGTAGTAGAGGTCGATGTGATCGACCCCGAGCCGGCGCAGCGACGCCTCGCAGGCCTGCCTCACGTAGGCGGCGTCGCCGCGGACCAGGGTGGGCTCGCCCAGGCGGTTGGCGAAGCCGAACTTCGTGGCCAGCACCACCTCGTCGCGGCGCCCGGCGACGGCCCGGCCGATCAGCTCCTCGTTGTGCCCGGCGCCGTAGAAGTCGGAGGTGTCCCAGAAGGTCACCCCGAGGTCGAGAGCATGGTGCAGCGTCGCGATCGACTGGGCGTCGTCCGCGGCACCGTAGCCGTGGCTCATTCCCATGCACCCCAGGCCCTGCGCAGAGACCGCCAGTTCGCCGAGGTGGCGGGTGGGAATGTTGTTCATGGTGTTGCCTCCTGAGCTCTGAACCATCTGCCAGGAAGCTAGGTGTTGGATCGCACTCCATGTCAACCCGCCATGAACGACGCCACCTCCACACGCGACGAGCGGCGGGCACCCGCGGACCCGCTCCGGGGCACCGCGACTGTTGCTGCTGTACGTCTCCGGCTCCGCAGCTGACTCGCCGGACGGTCCCTATCCGCAGGAGTGGGGGCGGTGGTCGGCCACCGACACGTTGCAGAGCACGGGCTCTTCCACGTCCTCAGTGGTGAAGACGAAGATTGCGCCCGAGGCGGGGACACGGATCGCACACTGATCCCCAAGAGTCAGCGGCTCGTAGACGCCCCAGGAACATCCGGCCTCGCTCAGCGCCCGCAGAACTTCGCTGTACGTGGGACCACCGGGAAACCTCTCCGCCCGGCCCGACTCCCGTGACGGCCATTCCATCGTGACCCAGTCCGTCTGGACGACGATCGACTCGATCATCTGGCAGCGGGCATGGCAGGTGGCGACCTCCAGACATCCGTACGCGTACAGATACGGCACCCCGCCGGCTCCGACCGAGGAGCCTTCCGCCCACGGCGGCCCCAACTCCACGATGACGTCCTTGAGTTGGGCTCCTATGCGCACCGCGCCAATGCGGCCGGTCTGAGCGAAGGGTATAAGGATGTCCAGAACGCGCATGCTATGCAGGATTTCATGGCGACATCCGCCTGGTCCAATGCCGTGATGACGCGGCAATACTGAGACGGTTGGTCCGCCTGGACACGTGCAGCTCGACCACTGCGGGGACACAGCCATAGGGTCTGGCTTCAGTTGGACTCCGCGGGCGTTTCTCATCTGGCCTGCATCGGAGAAAGTTCGCGACGCTTGCTGCCTGGCGCCGCCAACGGCGTTGATCAAAGATCGCAGACCGGTGGGCCGGGACGAGATCCTCGCCCCCACCCGGCGGCGGGCGGCGGGCGGCGAAAATGGCCCGGCGCCACCTCGTGCCGTGCTCCGAGCTGCCCTAGTACGAGCACGGGCGGGCAGAGGCTGACAGCGCGGGACAATTCTCAGGTCTGATCGGGCCTCATGTCGATGCCGTACCGGCGGCCGATCTCCACCAGGCGCTCGACGTCCGGCGGAGTGGCCGACGGCGGTGGCAGCTCGCGTCGCTGGGCCGGTTCACCGGCTTCAGCGAAGAACTTGTCGATTCCACCCGGCGTATAGGTGATTACCATACGGACCGTGCTCGTAGGTTCGAATCGCTCCAGGGTTCCCGCGGGGATGTGAAAGAACGATCCGGGGCCGCCTTCGAACGTCTCGTCGCCGATGTGGTAGCGCAGAGTCCCCTCGACAACGTAGACACTCTCGGTTCCGGGATGGACATGCGGTGGTGGGCCCCCTCCCTCCGGAATGGTCATCTCCATGACGGTCATCTCACCGTTGGTTTCGTCACCGGACGCCTTGACCTCATAGAGACCGTTCAGCATCCAGAATGCGTCGCCGTCGCCCTTCTGGCGTACGACGGAGTTCTTCGCCATACAGACGCTCCTCACCTTCGCAGCTTCCGCATATGTTCCCGCCGGTGACCCGGTGGAAGGCCGCCATCCGGGTAGATCGCCGGGGCGGGATCGGTAGGCGGCGAGGGCCGTAGGACCGGGTATACGCGACACAACAGATCACGAGCTCAGAGGATTTGACTCGACATCACCTCCCCCGCTTGGCCGGAGCCGAAGCCTGAGGCCGGCCTGGGGTTCCACGTCCGCCGTGACCGGAAGCCTCTGGCTGTGCCAACAGAGCCGGCTGACTGGACCGCCGGATCCCATGCGCGCTGTTTATTCTCCGAGCGCGAAGGACGCTCGTTCCTGCCACGTCGTGCCGTCGTACGCCATGAGGACGACCGATGAGGCGTGGGCGGTGAAGGGAAGCCTGCCGAGGAGGTCGGCTTCGATCTCTTCCAGGACGACTTCGTCCTGGCCTTGAGCGATGGTCAGATGCGGCACGGTCTCGTCGAACCGGCCGCCGTAGGGCGGAGCCTCGGGCCATCGTTCAGCGATCGCCTCGGTGAGCTGCCGCAACGGCGTGTCGGGCTCGGGGACGAGATACAGCACCTCCGGGAGTCGTCCGCACCGCTGGAACCGTAGGCTGAACGCCTGGTGACTTCCCAAAACGTCCACGAGAGTGGAGTAGACCAGCGAATCCATCCGGCTCTCGTCAAGGAACGGGAAGAGAATGGTGACATGCGCTGGAACCCCGGCCTCGGCTGAGGGATCGAACCGATCACGCCACCTGCGGACGGCCGGCTCTGCCTCCGGGATTCTTACGATGAGGCCCGTTTGGCCCACCTGAAACACACTGGTGTTGTCATCTGCCATGACACCGCATGGTCTCATCTCCGCCGCAGACGGCGCGGCTGCTTTTCCGCTGGACGATCGCGGCCGATCAAGTGACGGATGCCCTTGATGTGCGGCGCGTGCTGCTGCACACCGCTCGGGCAGGCAGCCTGCAACTCTGGCCAACCGAATGTTTGGTCTGTGAAATCACCACCGTTGTCCTGGGTCTCGGGTTAAGTGCGAGACTGGACTGAGAGGCGCGTGCCGCACGGTGGTACAAGCCGTTAGCGTTCGGGCGAGGCGCCGTAATGGCAGAGCTGCGCATCGTCATCCAGGAATCCGAAGAGGACACCGGGTCCCTGTACTGGGAATCCGACGTTCTCCAGGAAGGCCTGCTGCAGCTGGACGTGGGCTGTATCGGGCATCCCAGGGCCTGTCTGGCCTGCGTGTGCGCGTGCACGTGCCCGCGCACCAGAATCGGCGTACGGCGGGCCCGGGCCCGTGAGCTGCGCAGCGTTCTGGAGATCGACGGCAACCGCCCTGTCCTCGAACCCCCGGACGTTTCATCCGAGGAGAAGCGGCGCCTGGTGGACGCGCGGGCCGACGCGTGGATCGCGTCCTGCGCCGCCGGGAAGGCGGACCGATGAACGATCCGAACAGGCACGCCCTCGTCGTGGTGACCGGCACCTACGGCGACGTGGGTCTGGGTGCCCTGCGGGCGCCCGCACAGGATGCGGAGGAGCTCGTCGACGTGCTCGGCGACGAGACCATCGGTGACTTCGACGTCGAGGTACTGGCCGATCCGCCCGTCCAGCGCCTGCGCACGGCGGTGGAGGACTTCTTCGCGGACAGATCCCCCAAGGACACGCTGCTGCTCCACTTCTCCTGCCACGGGGTCAAGAACAGCGCGGGCAAGCTCTTCCTCGCCGCTACCGACACCAACCGGACACGCCTCGCGTCGACCGCCGTACCCGCCGAGTTCGTGAGCGAGCAGATGCTCGACAGCCGCGCCCAGTGCGCTGTGGTCTTCCTGGACTGCTGCTACGCCGGCGCTTTCGAGCGCGGCATGTTCGCCCGGGCGGGCACGGACGTACACGTCGAGGAGAGCTTCACCGACCTGCAACGCACGAAGGCCAAGCGGGGGCGAGCCGTCTTCACCGCCTCCAGTGCGGTGGAGTACGCATTCGAGGGTGACCACCCCGTGGTCGGCAAGCCCGGCGCGGCGGCCGGAGGGCCGTCGATGTTCACCGGTGCGCTGGTACACGGGCTGCGCAGCGGGGAGGCCGATCGCGACGGGGACGGCTGCATCGGCCTGGCCGAGCTGGCGGACTACGTGAGCGAGCGGCTGGACGGGCTGGCCTGCCGCCAGACGCCGCAGCTGTGGCTCTTCGGCGGCCACGGAGACCTCCCCATCGCACGTTCGAGGCCGCGCGCCACCCAGGCTTCCCCCTTGCCCGACGCGCTGGCCACGGCAATCGAATCCGACAGTCGTGAACGGAAGTTGTGGGCCGTGAACGACCTGAACACGGTGCTGCAAGGGACCGACCTGGGCCTCGCCCTCTCGGCACATGAGGCGCTCTCCCGGCTGGAGCGCGACGACAGCCGCCGGGTGGCGGACAGTGCCGCCCGGGCACTTGAGCAGGCACGGCCGAGGACGGCGACCTCGGCCGTCGACCTGGGACAGGTGCCGGTGGGCGAGCCTGGAGAGCCGGCGCACCTCGAGGTGGAGGGCCCGCCAGTCGTACTGGCCACCTTGCGTGCAAGCGCAGCGCCCTGGCTGACGACACGGTGCGCAACCGATGGACTCGAACTGACCGCGAAAGTGCAGGAGAAGGGGGAGCACACGGGAACCCTGACCCTGCAGACAGTAACCGGTCAGCTGGACGTGCAGGTCCAGGTCCAGGGCATGAGCCGTGACACCGCCGACACGACGGAACCACCGGCTACGGATACGAAGCCGGCGAAAGACGCAGAACCAGAACCCAAACCAGAACCAGAACCGGAACCCGAACCCGAACCCGAACCGAAGCCGGTGGAGCAGCCGAGACGCGAGCCCGAAATTCCCGTCGTGCAGGCTTGGCCGTTCTTCTGGACGGCGGCGCTGATGTGCCTCGCATTCGTCGTACCGCTGGGTACAAGCAGGAACGGCGAATCCATCTGGCTCGTCAGCCTCGCGAGGGAGTACCAACCGCTTCAGCCGCTGAGCGGTTTCGTGACCTTTGCGCTGATTGTCATCAGCGTCATCAGCTGTGCGGTGACAGGCACCCTCATCGTCCGCGGGTCCGCTCACGTTCGCCGGCGGCGCTTGCGTCAGTGGTGCGGTGCGGTGGCGTTGCTGACGGCGTTGGCAGTGCTGTGCCTTGTCAGCGTCCTCTTCGCGCTCGGGGCGACGTCCCGCCTTCCGCTCGGAGCGCTCGCCCTTGTCTCCGGCACCGTACTCCAGGTCATCGCCGCGGTGCGACTGCACCGGTCGTCGGTGGTCAACACCTCGCCGGAAGCGGCTCTGGAGGCGACTCGGCTCTACGCCCGGCCGTTCCTGGGGGCGGCAGTGCTGATGGTCCTCGCCCTGTTGTTGCCCGTCTATCAGAGCTCCCGCGACGTATGGCTCTTCCAGATGCCCTATGGGTACGTCCTCCCGACAGCCATCGGCTATGCGGTGGTGCTCGTCTCGCTCGCAAGTGCAGGCGCGTGCGGGCTCATGTGTGCTCTCACGTGGGACGATCCCTGGCCCCTCCGCCGCTGGTGGGTCCGTACATGGTGTGCGGCGATGGCACTGCTGACCACCGCAGCGGCAGTCACTCTCTTCCTGACGAAACAGATACAGCTGGGCCTACTGGCCTTCACCGCGGGAGCGATCGTGCAGGTCTGGATCGCCGTACTGATGTGGCGGAAGCACCGCACATCCCGCGCGTCGAGGAGCCGCCCCGCAGTCTCCGGCAGTGACTGAACGGCTGCACCTGACCGGCTTCTGGGCGTGGCTACGCTTCGCGCCCCTCACCTCCTGGGAGGTACGGGAGCGGACGGTGCACGGCGGGTCGGCCCGCCGTGCACCGTGGTGGTGCGCCACCGTGGCGCTGCTTGGCTAGGGGTTCTCCTGCAGGGTGAGGCCGTAGTAGTCGATGTGATAGTCCCCCACCTGCTGCGCGTGGTCGGTCAGGCTGAGGTCCTTCGGGGAGGAGACGCCCAGGTCGCGCAGGGTGTCGACCATCATGCGGGCCAGTCGGCGGCCGTCCACCTCGCCGATGCCGAAGTCCCCCGAGTGGAAGGGGGCCTCGTGCCAGTGGTCCAGGGCGGCCGGGCGGGTGGCGTGCGGGATCCAGCCGAAGGAGCTCGGATCGGTGACGCCCTCTCCGAGTCGCTCCGGGTCGTAGATGATCTCCAGTCGTTCGCCGCAGAGGAGGTTGAACAAGATCGGGCCATAGGTACCGGGCACCAGAGCGTGGAAGCCGAAGTCCAGCTCGATGCCGAGAGCGTGGGTCTCGGCGGGGAGAGTGCCGAGGAAGTCGCCGAGGGTGTGGGAGAAGACGTCCCAGTCGTCGGTGCGCCAGCGGCCGGGGAAGCCCAGGCCCGCGTTGGCCGGGTCACGTCGGCTGCCGAAGAACCCGCCGAGGGCGTAGTCCTCACCGTGTCCCTGCCGCCAGAACCAGTTCTCCACCGGATCGGTCGGCTGGAGCAGCAGCTCGGGGCCGTGCTCGCCGGCGTGCAGCTCCAGCGTGTTCTCCCGCTCACGCCAGCGGAGGAACGGACTGCCCCACAGCGGGGCGGAGTCGTAGAACGGCCCGGGGTCGCCGTATGCCCCCATGATGTGGGCAGAGCCGAACTCTTCCGTCAGCGCCTCGGCAACCTCCCGGAAGGCCGCGGCCTTCCCCGCCGCGCCGCCCTCCGGCAGAGCGACGGGCACATACAGCCCGACGTACTCCTCGCCGCCGTGCACATAGTCCTTCTCGAAGCGGTCCACCGGGCGCAGCCGGGGCGTCCACTGCGGGGAAGCGTCCGGCTGCGTGCCCATGACCAGTCGCGGCCCGGCAGCGCCCTCTTCCCACTGCCAGCCGAGACCTTCCACCACTGCTCGCAGTGCCGGCCCGCTCCAGCCGCCGGTCTCCGCTCCCCTCAGCTGTCGTGCCAGCTCCACTACGCGCGCCTTGTCCCAGGCCCCCGTCATCCCGAACTCCTCGTTCCGTTCCTTGTTCGTGCGACAGACCTTGTCATACGGCACTGACAAGAGCTCACCCCGCGGGCCACTGAGCTGACCCTCACCCGGGCTGCAGGCGTCCCAGCCGGATGACGATGGGGGGCCGCCGCCGGACGCGGCTCGGCAGCCGAACCGGCACGTGCCAAGCTGGCACAGCACGCAGCGACCGTGGTGGCACGCTGCACGAATACGGACTTCTGGCGCAAAGAATTGCACTACGGGCTCACCTGCTTCCTCGCCGGCGCGAGTTCGGCCCAGATGGAGGACCACCGCGCCAGGTGGCCGGAACATGCCCGTTGGGCACGCACGGCCGCCGACATCAGGGATGCGCTGGGCCTGGCACCGACCGTGGAGTCCCGATCGGCCCGGTCATGCTCAACCACGGGACGCCGGGCCAGTGGTTCTACGTGGTGGCCCTTCTGGCCGCGACTCGGCACAGGCGCGTTAAGTGCCGTTTAACCAGTGGGGTTCGGTGAAGGGAGACGGGATGATGGGCGGATGGGCTGCCCGGATCTGGGACCGATACGTCGGCGCGAGCCGGACGCGGCGGCCTGCGACCTCGCCGCCGCCCGTGACCTGCTACCGCGGGAACAGTCGTAACCCGTCCCCCGTCCCCCGTCCCCCGTCCCCCGTCCCCGAAAGGATCCTCCGCTCCCTGTGCGCATGACCTCCCCCGAACACCCGCTCCTCACGGCCGTCCGCAACGGCGACACCCAGGCGGTGGCCGCCCTGCTCCAGGAGGAGTACGGCACCGCTCACGCGCGCGGCCCGCACGTCGCAGCCGCCCTGCGCCTGGCCGCGGATGCCCTCGACCACCGGGTCCTCGATGCCCTGCTGAAGCTGGCCGATCTCGACGCGCTGGACCTGGACGGCGTCGACGCCGACGGCCGCACGCCCCTGCTGCGCGCCGTCGACCGCGGCGCCCACGACATCGCCACCGCCCTGCACTTCGCCGGGGCCGACCCCCGGGTCACGGACCGCGAGGGCCGTGACGCTCTCGCACTGGCCCGCCACTGGCACACGACCGGCACCGGAGCGGGGGTCCGCCGGCGGACCGTGCGCGACGGCAACGGCGAGATCTGCCGCGAACTGATGATCGGCGAGCAGACCGTCCGCGACGGCCACACCGCGATCCTCACCCACCTGGAATCGTGCTGCGGAATCGCCACGCCCTTCACCGAGCTGCTGGACCGGGCCATGGCCGAACCCGAGGTCGACCACCCGGTGTGGGGGGAGGCCGTCGTCGCGGCCGCCGGACGCAAGGGCCCGGCGCTGCCGCCCGTCTGGGACGCCGCAGCCGCTCTTCGGCACCACCCCGATCCGCTGGCGCGCTACTTCGGCGCGGACGTGCTGCGCTGCATCAACCTCTACGACGAAAGCGGTGAGGACGAGGAGCCCCCCTTCGACACCCCGCTCGTCGACCTCTTCCTCACCTGGGTGGAGCAGGAGCAGGACCCCCGCGTGATGCGGCCCCTGGCCGCCGGACTGGCCGACGCGATGGACTCCCGCGCCAAGAGGACGCTGCCCGCCCTCACCCGATACCCCGACCCCCAGGTCCGGTCCTGGGCGGTCGGCGGCCTGGGCCGGCAGGTCCAGCAGGCGAACACCGACGCCCTGGCCGCCGTCCTGGCCTGCACCCGGGACACGGATGCCCAGGTCCGGGAAGCCGCCTGCCGGACCCTGCTCCGGGCCCGGGCCGACGACCCCGCCCCCTGCGACGCCCTGGCCGCCTGCCTCTCCGACTCCGAGGAGGCCGTACGGGTCACCGCCGCGGTGCAGCTGGCTCTGCGCGACGACCACCGCGGTGACGCACTGCTGGACGGCCTCGACGGCACCGTCGACCGGACGTCGCCGTACTACTGGCTGCTGTACGACGTGTGGCGGCACCGCCGGGACCGGTGAACCGAAGGCCCTTCGGGACTGACCCATGGCGGCTCCTGCCCGGTCCCGGCTCACCGGGCAGAACACCTCAGTCCGATGGCCTGCCGACGAAGGTATGCGTGCGGGTGTACGTGGTGAAGCCCATGGATTCGTAGAGCCGCTTGGGGACGGGATAGGCGGCATCGCCCCGCGAGCGGACGATGGCACGCCGGCCACCGACACGGGCGAAGGCATGTAGCACCGCCGTGCAGACGGCCCGGGCCAGTCCCAGACGGCGGTGGTCGGGATGGGTGCCGACTGGTTCGAACGCGCCGGTCGCGTTGACCTCGTCGTACCAGCCCTGGCAGTAGGCCACGACGTCTCCGGTGGGCGTTGTCACGCCGAGGTCGAGTTCGGGGCGATAGGGCCAGGCGTCCCTCATGCGGGCATGACGTTCGGTGGTGACTCGGGTCGATCCGAAGGCAGCGCGGTGTGCGGCCGCCCGGCCGGCCACGTCGGTGTCGTCATGCTGGGTTCGGATCGCATAGCCGTCCGGCAGGCGGGGAACGTCCGGCAGCTCGGTGAGGGAACGGTCGAGGCATGCCATGAACGGGCCGTCGACAGCCTGCGTGTACCCCCGCTGTTCCAGCGCTTTGGCCAGGTGTGATTCGGTGCCGGCCACCTCGACGTGCAGCGGGCCGGGTGCCGCTTGTTCGGCCCAAGCGAGGACGTCGTGCGCCAGTTCCGGGTGGTCCGGGTCGACTTGGAGCATCAGACTGTCCGGTAGGTCCAGCCAGCCCCAGGCCAGCGTTCGGCCTCCTTCGGTCCAGACCGCCGTCGGGCATTCATTGACGCGGCCGAGAGACAGACACCAATTCCAGGTGAGGTCACCTATGTGCCGGTAGCCGGTCGCCGGGAAGGTTCGGGTGGCCAGGTCCTGCATGGCGCGTAGCGCCATGGGTCCGACGTGTTCATGGCGTCGCATGGGCGTCATGCTGTCGACCAGCCTTCGATCAAGCAACGGAGTATTCGGCCCCGGCCCCGGCCCTCGGTCTCGGCCCACGATCCACAGATGACCTCCTGGGCCGACTCGACTTCACGCAGGCAGGCCATGTCGTTTGAAGGACCGTCCATGTCTGCACCGGCCTGTGAAGGGGTGTCACCAGCATGTGCATACTTACGTATCATTCGTAAATGTATTGAAGGGAACGTTCGTGCACGTTCGTCCTCGCCGGGTTGTGCTCGCGGCTCTGGCCGCTTCGTCGCTGCTGCTCCTGACCGCCTGCAACGGCGACTCCGGCTCCAGCTCCAGCTCTGAAGCCAAGAAGGGCAAAGCCTCCGCTGCCCCGTCGGTCCCGGCCTACATCACCGCCGCTCAGGCCGAGCAGGCCCTCGTCGCTCTCGAGGATCTGCCTGCCGGCTGGAAGGTCGAGGCCAACACGAGCATGGACAAGTCGCAGGGCGCGGAGGAGGACGCCGTCACCGGCGCCAAGCCCGAGTGTGCGCCGATCACCAGCGTCCTCAACAGCGGGCGGCTGGAGGAGGACTACAAGGCCAACCACGAGCGGGTCTTCACCAAGGAGGGCGACCAGATCCTGCTCGCCCAGGACGTCAGCGGATACCCGCGCCCTCAGGCGGAGAAGGCCATGGCCGGGCTGCGGAACGCCGTCGAGAAGTGCGCGACCTTCACGGGCAAGCAGAACGGCAAGAAGGCGACGGTCACCGTGAAGAAGACCGCCGACCAGCAGAAGTACGGTGACGAATCGGTCACCTACACCGTGAAGGTCGTCGCGGGCGACATGCAGATGGACTTCGACATGGGCACCATGCGCAGCCACGGAGCCATCACCACGATCCTCAACAACTACTCGGACCACGGTGACCGCGGCAAGGAAGCCTTCTCCAAGGCGCTGGCCAAGGCGGCTGAGAAGCTCACCGCAGCCGCCGCGAAGACCGCCTGATCGCATCACCCCGGCCCCGGCCCCGCTCCCGGCCCCGGCCCCTGCCCCTGCTCAGGTACGGCATTCGTAGGCCCGGGTCTGGGGCAGGCTCCACCGCCTGGCGCTGGAGGGGCTCGGCGCCCGGTAGGAGCGCCGAGCCCTCGCAGCGGCTGGGCCGCCACCGTTGGCCCACGGGGCGGCTTTCCTACCGCGGTGCCTTGACCAACTTGAACTCCGTCACATTAAGGTCGTCGCTCCCGTACCGGTCCTTCCAGTAGAGCGTCTTGTCGCTCGGGAAGGTGGGGGACGCCGCGAGGTACAGGTAGGAGCCGTCCCACCGGGTCTTCAGACGGAACGTGTCCCCACTGGGTTCCAGCATCCAGGGGTTCTGCCGGCAGCTGTCCATCAGGGCGATCCATCGGTGGTAGGTGTGGCAGAGCATGGTGGCGCTGCCCCGGCGCTGCAGCCGTATCTGATAGCCCTCGCCCCACGTGGTGTTGCTGTCCTTCTCGAAGACGACGGGTGTGCCCTGGTCTCCCGCCCGTTCCGTGTAGTGGACCAAGTCCCCGTATTCACTGGCTCTTCCGGCCGTGATGCCCCGGTCGAGCTTCGTGGCCACCAGGTAGTAGGGGACGCCGGGCTCCACAGGGCCGGACTGGGCACCGACGGCGGCGTGTGCTGCCGAGGAGGGGACGGACAATGCCACCAAAGCGAGGAACCCGGCCACAGCGGCCGACAACCGAACTCGCCAGAGACTTCCCTGAGCGACCTTCATGGGCTTGCTCTCCCTTCAAGCTTCAAAGCCGGCGTGTCGCGGGGCCGGAGTTCCTCCCGGTCCCCACCGCCGACGAACCGCCGCTCATCCTCCACGACAACAGGCCCGAGCAGAAAGCGTTTTCATCAACAGGTCACGGTCACAGTTCGCCGCTCGCGCGGTCGGGGCCGGGGGCCGGGGGGCCGGGGGGCCGGGGAGCACCGGTGGGGTGGCGACTGCACGGAAGGGCCGTTGCTGTCTCTTCTCGCCTCGGGTGACGTCGTGGCGACCCGTCTCCGGCGCGCAGGTCGGCCCACCGTCAGCCGGTCAACGGGCGTTGCCTGCTGCTCGAGGCTTGCGTCGAAGCCACTGCCGAGGCGTGCCCCGCGGTGGCCGGGCCACGATGTCGCCACCGGTCGACCTGCCGGCCAGAACGACGCGCAGTCGCACCGGAGCCTCCGGGCCGGCGACCGGGCGGACCTTGATCTCACCACGGCTATAGGTGACGTCGTCGGCATCGACCACGATCCCCGGTCCGGTCACCAGGGTCAGATTTCCGCCGATACGCAGATCGACCTCGATGTGCAGGGTGTCGTGGGTTATCACGGCCTCGGTGAAGTCGAGCTTCAGGTCGCTGAACATCAGCCGGATCTCCATCCGGCGTGGAACCAGCCAGCGACCGGTGCGCTTGCCTTCGCCGAAGCGCTGGTCGATCCGGATCACCTCGCGGGCCTGCGGCGGCATCCCTTCGAGCGGTAGATCAGCGGTCAGCACCGCGAGGTCGGAGGCGGTGCGTGCCGCCATCGCCGCTTCTATGCGCTCGTCCAGCTCGGCGATCGTCAACCGGCCGTCACCGGCCGCGACGCGGAGGATCTCCACGGCCTGATCCCGGTCCCGGTGGGATATCCGCTGCTCGGACACATGTCGACGGAGTGAGGAATCAGCTGCTTCGGAGAGGTCGCCTGCCATGGCTTCAGTCTGCTGAGAGGCTCAGGAGACCGGCAACATCCGATCGAGGAAATGGGGGATTACCCCGACGGATCTCAGGGGAGGTCGACTCACCGATGCCAGGGGCATCCCGGGGGCAGAACCCGCCGCCCTCGGCAAGCCACCCGGCTCGCTCGGTGGAGCGGAACCCGCTCCACCATCCCTCCCCCAACGCATGCGCCAGGCGCACACGGACCCTCAGTCCACCGTCGTCACGATGACGAACCGCACGTCCGGCTGCTCGGCCGGGACGAGGACGTGGCTGGTGACCTGGGTCTCCACGCCACCGTGGCAGGGCAGGCGCAGGCGGAGGCGGTGACCTCCGGGGTGTTCGACCACGGCGTGCTGCTCGGCCCAGATGCGGCGGCAGGTGCCGTTGGTGGCGAGGATCTCGTCGATCAGGGCCCGGATCTCCGCGTTCTTCGGGGCCCCGTGGCTGGCGACGCGGAGCATGGGGAGGTAGGTGCGGGCGCAGGTGTCCTCCCAGTCCAGGATCTGTTCGCGGGCCTCGGCCGAGGTCAGGGCCCAGCGCATGAGGTTGGGCCGGGGGCCGAGGGCGAAGGGGAACCACTCCGTCATGGGCGAGTTGGCGGCGAGGATGTTCCAGGCGGCGTCGGAGAGGTAGGCCGGGTGCGGGGCCTGGTGCTCCAGGAGGGCGACGGTGGCCGGGGCGGCGGTCGGCAGGCCGTCGTGCGTGCCGGAGACGGGCGGGCGGCGGCCCGAGACGCCGAGGAAGAGCGTGAGGGTCTCGGTCTCGCTCAGCTGCAGCGCCTCGGCGACCCGGAGCAGGAAGGCGTCCGAGAATTCGCGGGGGGCGCCGGTCTCCAGGGCGCGGTACCAGCCTTCGCTCACGCCGGTGAGTCTGGCCACGTCGGCCTGTGACATCCGCGTTCCGGACCGGTGTCCCCAGCGGCGCAGTTCGGGTATGCGCCGGCGGTCGACGCGTTCCCTCCAAGCGCGCAGCAGCCGGCTGACGGATTGGGCGTGCGGGGCGCACGTGACCGTCGCCGGGCGCTCGGGACTCTGGTCCTGATTTTCCATGGATTCACGGGCCTGTCTTGAAAACGATCATTGCTCTGCCCGTTTCTACCTGATCTGGGTGACGTTGACCAGCCCTTGTCATCCGCCTTTTCTTCGAGGCGAGTTCATTCCGCGTTTTCACCTCCCGTCCGGTTCTCGCCACGGCCACGTCCCACCCTCGCCCGTACCGCCACTGGAACTCACGACACTACGAGTGGCGGATTACGTGATGCACACTCTGGGAGCGAAGCAGGCGTCGCGGTGAGTGCATCCCGTGGCGGCCGGTGCCGTATGCCCATGCACCGGTGCGTCCAAGTGTCCTTGTGTCCGGATTCTGGATACCTATAAGCCATCATTGGGGGTGTCAGAATATGCGCTTTCAGGTTCTCGGCCCGTTACGGATCGCCGACGGGCCCGAGGTGGTCGTCCTCCCGCCGTCCAAGCCCACGATTCTGCTCGCCTCTCTGCTCCTGCGCCCGGACGCGGTGGTCCCGGCGGACTTCCTGCGGCAGGCGATCTGGGGTGACGACGAACCGTCGTCCGCCAAGGCGGCCCTGCACACGTGCGTGCTGCGGCTGCGCAAGACCTTCATCAAGTACGGAATCGCCGAGGCGGTCATCGAGTCCGTTCCCGGCGGCTACCGGGTCGTGGTCGAGGACGGCGCCCTGGACCTGGTGCGCTTCCGGGAGCTGCGGGCCGGGGCACGGGCCGCACAGGATCCCGAGGCCGAGTTGTGCCTGCTCCGGGAGGCACTGGCGCTGTGGCAGGGGGCGCCGCTGTCCAACGTCCCCTCGGACTTCCTGCGCCGGGGCGAGTTGCCGGGGCTCGTCGAGGAGCGGTTGTCGGTCGTCGAGCGGGCCTGCGACATCGAGCTGCTGCTGGGCCGCTGCGGCCAGGCCCTCGTGGAACTGTGGGCCGCCTCCCGGGCCCACCCCGGTCACGAGCGGTTCCGGGAACAGCTCATCGAGGCGCTCTACCGCAGCGGCCGGAAGGCCGACGCCCTGGCCGAGTACCGCGACGTCAAGCGGTACCTGCGCGAGGAACTCGGGGTGGACCCCGGCCCCGCGCTGCAGCGCCTGGAGCTGCGCATCCTGCGCGGCGACGTCCTGGGACCTCCGCCCCTTGCCGTGCCTGTCCGGGAGTCTGCTCGCACCGGTCGGGACGTCGCCGGCGGGAATCCCGCCGCCCGGCCCGCCGCAGTCACCGCGCCGCCCTTCCCTTCCACGTCCACACCCTCCCCATCATCCGCACCCACACCCGCATCAGCATCAGCATCAGCATCCGGGCCTATCCTCACGCCCCCTCCCACCCTCCCCATCACCGCCGTCTCCTCCTTCACCGGGCGGGCGACCGAGGGCGCCGCGATCGCCGCCCGCCTCACCGCCGACCGCTCGGGCCCCGCGCTGGTGGTGGTCTCGGGCGCTCCGGGCATCGGCAAGACGGCACTCGCCCTGCACGTGGCCCAGCTCGTGGGTCACCACTTCCCCGACGGCCGGTTCGCGGTGCGCATGACGCGGACGGACGGCACGCCGCGCACGTCGGCGGAAGTCGCCGCCGAACTGCAGGGCATGGCGGCGGCGCCCGGCCCAGCAAGTGCCTGCGGTGCGGACCGCCGAGTGCTGCTGATCCTGGACGACGTGGCGGACCCCGCCCTCGTCCGGCCGCTGCTGCCGACCGGCACGGGCAGCGCCGCGGTCCTCACCAGCAGGCTCGGCCTGGCCGGGCTGGTGGCGGCACACGGCGGCTGGGCCACGCGCCTGGACGCCCTCGCCGAGGACGAGTCGTCCCAACTGCTGTCGGCCGCCCTCGGGGACGTCCGGGCCGGGGCGGAGCCGGAGGCCGTACGCGAGCTGGCGGCCGCTTGCGGTCACTTCCCTCTCGCTCTGCGGATCGCGGCCGCCCGGCTTCTCACCCGCCCGCGCCTGGCGGTCGCCGACTGCGTGGCCTGGCTGCGCGAGGACCCGATGCGCAGGCTGTCCCTGCCCGACGACCCGCGGATGTCGGTTCCCCGGGTCCTGGGCGATGCTCTGCAGCGGCTGGACCCCCGCCTCGCCGAGGTGTTCCTCCGCATCGGCGGAGCCCCGCCGGCCCCGCTTTCGGTCGCCGATGCCGCGCGCCTTCTCGGGATACCGCCGGTGCCTGCGGAGGAAATTCTGGAGCAACTGGCGGATGCGGGCCTGCTGGAAGAGGAGCCGGCCGGTCGCTTCCGTATGCACGAACTGCTCCGGACATTCGCCCGGTGTGCCACCGGATACACCGGATACCAGGACGGCTCCCTCGCGTTGCCGTCGCGGCAGTGAATTCGTCTCCGCATCTTTACGAGTCCACGAACCTTCACCTCCATCACGTTTCCGATTTCAACAATCAGCGTCACGATTCCACGAGTCCATGAGGTGTACACACATGCTGGAAGCCTACGAAGAGATTGCCGGGACACGGCCCCGCATCCGCCGTGACGTCCTTTTCACCCGCACCCCGGACGGCGTGCTGTTCCACAACGCCCACGGCGGATTCCACGTCAACTCCCCGTCCGCGTACCGCTTCGCCACCCTCCTCGTCCCGCACCTGAACGGGAAGCACCGGGTCGCGGACCTGTGCGAGGGGCTCGGTGACGGGCAGCGGGCCATGGTCGGCAGCCTGGTGAGCACGCTGTACGAGCGGGAGTTCGCCCGTGACACGCCCGCCCCCGGCACCTCGGCTCCTCCCGCCTTCTCCCCCGAGGTCGCGGAGCGCTTCGCGCCGCAGATCGCCTACGCCGACCACTACGCCGACGACGCGGAACGACGCTTCCACGACTTCCGTACGGCCCGGGTGGCCGTACTCGGCGACGATGCGGTCGCAGGCTGGTGCGCGCTCGGCCTGGTCCGCAACGGCATCGCATCCGTCGGCCACCGAGCCGGTACGGAGGATCGTTTCGCCCGCGCTCATGAGGAGGCGGAGGGCCTCCGCGCCGCCGGATGCCCCGTCTCCCTGGAGCCGATCGAAGCGACGGGTTCCGCAGCAGGGCAGGCCGCCGACGGGCCGGTGACGGTGTCCTGGAGCGACCTCGCCGCGTACGACATCGTCGTCGTCACCGGCGGCACGGACGGCCCGCGCCCGCTCTTCCGCCTGCTCGAAGCCGGAGTGCCGGAGGGCAAGTCGCTCGTACCGGCGGCCATGTTCGGCAGCCGCGCGGTCGTCGGCCCGCTCATGACGCACGGGAGCACCGGCTGCTGGGCCTGTGCCGTGCTGCGTCTCGGCGCCCATGGAGACGCCGCGGCCGCCGCCGATCTGTGGAGCGGCATCTGCCTGCCCGCAGCAGGAGATCCTCTCGCGCAGCAGCCCGGCCGCAGCCTCTCGGCGATGATCGGCAACCTTCTTGGCTACGAGGTCTTCCGGCTCACCACGGGCGCGCTGCCCGCCGAGACGCTCGGACAGGTGATCATCCAGGACACCGAGTCGTTCGACGTGGTCGCCGAGCCCCTGCTCGCGCACCCCCGTTGCCCGTTCTGCCGCACGACCGGCGCCGCGGCCCCTGAACCGGCGGCCCCGGCCGCCGCCCCGGTTGCCCTCCCCGACGTACCCGCACCCGCACCCGCCATCACTACGACCATCCCCGCCGGCCCCAACCCCACAGGCATCGACTCCACAGGCATCGCCCCCACCAGCATCGACTCGGACGCGCTCCTCGCCGAGCTCAACAGCCGCCAGATACTCGTCCGGCCGCACACGGGCGTCTTCGAACGGTTCACGGACGAGCCGTGGACCCAGACCCCCCTCAAGGCCGGCACGGTGCGCCTGCCCCTGGGGCACGGGAGAAGCCGCGAGATCGCCGCGTTCGACCTGCACACCGTCGCCGGCGCCCGGCTCACGGCCCTGGACACCGCGGCCTGCGTCTACGCCGAGCACGTCGTCCCCCTGGGAGGCGTGCTCCCCGGGGACGCCGTCCGCCCCGACCGGGCGCAGGGCCGGCTCCGCGTCCTCGGTCCCGACTCGCTCACCGTCGCCAGCGGCCTGCCCGCCCGCGCCGAAGACGTCACCGCCTGGGTACGCGCCTCCTCCCTCACCGGCGCGGGCCCGGCGCTCGTGCCTGCAGGCGCGGTCCGCACCTTCGGCCCGTACAACCACGACCGGCTCCACACCCCCACGTCCGCCGGCACCGGCGCGGGCCGTACGACCCCCGAGGCCACGGCCCAAGGACTGCTCTCTGCGCTGTGCCACGACGCGCTGGAACGCGCCCTGCGCCGCACCGGCGGGGCGGCCCTCATCGCCCCGGACGCCCACGGGGACGATCCGGAGCTCACCTTCCTGGTCAGCTCGGCCCGCAACCTCGGCATCGAGAGGTACGAGCTCCTCGACCTCGGCGAGACGGAACGCTCCTCCGCCCACGTCCTGTTCGCCCGGGCACTCCTCCCCCACTCCGGCACGTGGGCCTGGGCGGTGGCAGGCGCCACGGACCGGCGGCAGGCCGCGGTGACGGCCCTGCGCGACCTGCTGGGACAGGAACAGCTCGGCCGCGAACTCGCCGGAGCCGACCGCAGTGGCCGCGCCTCCTCCGTCGACCTGGGCGATCCGCTGCTGGGCGATCTCGCCCCCGAGACCCTCACCACCATGGGAACGAGCGCCGGCCGTCTGGACGCCTCCGATGCCACGACGTACGCGACGGTGCTGGACCGGCTGCGTGCCGCAGGACGTGACGCGCTCGTCGTGCCCACCGGCTCGGCCGACCTCCTCGCGGGCGGCATCAGCACGGTCCGCGTGCTGCTCACGCGCGACGGCTCCGCCGGGAACGCTCCCGAGGGCTCCGATGACTCCCACTGACACCGGCACCGCCCACGACCCCGGCGTCGCCCGCCCGAGCTTTCCCGACACCGCCCGCCCGTCCGACACCGCCCGCCCCGCCGGCGCCGCCGGCGTCCCCAGCATCGCCGCCGACGGCACCGGACTCTCGCCCGCCCCACCCGAGTGGGAGCATGCCTGCCGCGACATCGCCGCGCTCCTGCGCGCATCACCCGCGGGTACGGGCGCCCCGACCGAAGTGGCACCGCTGGGCGTACGCGACGAACTGGCTCAGGAGGCCCTCCCCCAGGGGGACCTCGCGCCGCGCGTCCACCTCTACGGGCACCACGCGCTCATCGGCCCCTTCCCCCGGCCGGACCGTGCGCACCGCGACGGCGGCGTGCCCTGCCCCCGCTGTCTGGCCCGCCGCTGGCAGTCCGTACGCGGCCGGGCCCTGCGCGATGCACTGGAGCTGGGGTCGGACACACGGGCTGCCGGGCGGCCTCCGTACGCCCTACCGTTCCTGACGGACGCGATGGCCGCGCTGATAGCCGCCCGTACCGCAGACAGCCCAGCCACAGGCGCCGCCGACGAGGACGGACCCTTCCCCGCCGTCCACCTCCTCGACCTCGAAACCCTGCACGTCAGCCGCCACTTGATCGTCCCGGACGCGGAGTGCCCCGACTGCGGACGCCGCGTCCCCGACAGCGCGCAGGCCGCGGAGCTCACCCTGCAGCCCGCGCCCAAGCACCGGCCCGGCTCGTTCCGGGTGCGGGCGGTCTCGCAGTACGAGCTGCCGGTGAGGGCGTTCGCCAATCCGGTGTGCGGGGCGCTCGGCCCCGGTGTCGTGCACGACGTCGCCTCGGCGTCGACATCGGCCACGGTCGGCTGCTTCGAGCTGCGCTCGGGCGAGTACCTGCGCGAGACGTTCTGGGGCGGCCACGCCGACTCCTACGCCGACAGCGAGCGCATCGGCGTCCTGGAGGGTCTCGAACGCGCGGCGGGCATGCGGGCCCGCGGCCGGTCCCCGCAGGTGCGGGCGTCCCTCGCCGCCCTGGGTGACGACGCGCTCGACCCGCGCGAGTGCGGCCTGTACGCGGAGGAGTTCCACCGGGCCAACCCGCGCGTGGTGCCGTTCTCCCCCGACCGGGAGATCCCCTGGGTCTGGGGGTACTCCCTGCGGGACCACCGGCCGCTGCTCGTACCGGAGATCCTCACCTACTACGGCACGCCCGGCCTGGAGAACCGGTTCGTCCAGGAAAGCTCCAACGGCTGCGCCTCGGGCGGCTCTGTGGAGGAGGCCGTCCACCACGGGCTGATGGAGGTGATCGAGCGGGACGCCTTCCTGCTCGCCTGGTACGGGCGGGCCGCCCTCCCCGAGATCGACCCGCAGACCAGCACGGACCCGCGGACGCGGCAGATGGTCGACCGGCTGGCGATGTACGGCTACGAGGCGCGGTTCTTCGACACCCGCATCACCTTCCCGGTGCCGGTGGTGACCGCGGTGGCGGTCCGCACCGACGGAGGCACCGGCACACTGTGCTTCGGCGCGGGGGCCGGCCTCGACCCGGAGGCCGCCCTGGCCGGCGGGCTGTGCGAAATCGCGACCGACGCGGTGAACATCCGGGGCCGGGCCGAGCGGGACGGCACACGGCTGCGTGCCATGGCGGCGGACTTCGACAAGGTGCTGGCCCTGCACGACCATCCACTGGTCTACGGCCTCCCCGAGATGGCTCCGCACGCCTCGTTCCTCCTCGGCCACCGCGGGCCGAAGCTGCCCATGGCGGAGCTGTACGCACCGGGCGAGCGCATGCTGCCCGTCGCGGAAGACCTCCGGGACGACGTCGAGCGGTGCGTGGCCGTGGTGACCGGCGCGGGATTCGACGTGATCGTCGTCGACCAGACCCTGCCCGAACAGCGCGACCTGGGCCTGCACACGGTCTGTGTGATCGTGCCCGGTCTGCTGCCGATCGACTTCGGCTGGCAGCGGCAGCGGGCGCTGCGGATGCCGCGGATGCGGACGGCGCTGTATGCGGCCGGGCTGCGCGAGCGCGAGCTACGGGCGGACGAGCTCAACCCGGCTCCGCATCCGTTCCCTTGAGCAGTTCCCTCCCCCGGTTGCCGAACCGAACACGTCACGACGTCACGACGTCACGTAAGGAGAACCAGTGGGTTTCGCCCATGAATACGCGACTGCGATCATGCATCGCGGCAGGATTCCCATGGAGCCCGTCGGCTTCGTTCCCGACTGGTCGGACCGGCCGCGCAAAGGGAAGTTCTACCCGGGCGCCGAGTCCTTCCCGCTGCCGGAGGGCGACGACGCCGGGCCCGCGGCCACCGTGCAGGAGGGGGTGTTCGGCGGCGCCGGCCGCCAGGAGGGGTGCTTCTCCCTGCCGCTGATGGGCGGGATGCTGCTCGACTCGTACGGCCGCACAGGGCGGCGGCTGGGCGTCCAGGCCAACACCGACCTGCCGTCGCTGCCCCTCTACACCGACGCCAACTGGTCGCGGGGAACGGCCTCGGGCGGCGGCCTCTACCCCGCGACGGTCTACTGGGTGAACGGACCCGGCGGGCCCCTGGCACCGGGGGTCCACCACTACTCCACGACGCACCACGCCATGCAGCGGCTGCTGACCGGCGACGTCTCGGCGGAGGTGCGCGAGGCCGCCGGCCTGGGCCCGGACGTGGCGACCGACCAGTTCCTGGTGCTGGGCGTCAAGTTCTGGCAGAACGCCTTCAAGTACAACAGCTTTTGCATGCACGCGGTCAGCATGGACGTCGGCGCCCTGCTGCAGACCTGGCGGATGTGGGCACGCGCCCGGGGCCTGCGCATCGAGCCCGCCCTGTGGTTCGACGAGGAGCGCATCGCCCGGCTGCTCGGCCTCGACGTCCTGGACGAGGGCGTCTTCGCGGTGGTTCCGCTCACCTGGGAACGTACAACGGCCCCGGCCGCCACGGGACGTGCCACCGGGCCTGCGCCCCGGGTGCGCCGCACCGAGAGCGAACGCTCCCGCCGCGTGATCCCCTTCGAGACCGTCCGGCGGATCCAGGCCGCGACCCTCGAGAATGCCACCGCCCGCCCGGAGCCCGGCGCGCTCGCTCCGGCGGCCGTTTCGCCGGAGCCGCCGAGCAGCGCACCGGAGGCGGCACCCGTGGCCCTGCCGGAGCCTGCACCGCTGAGCATGGGCGTGCGGGAGGCGCTGCGCAGGCGGCGCAGCAGCTTCGGCCGGTTCGACGCCCGGCGGCCGCTCGCCGCCGATCAGCTGGCCGCGACGCTGGCGGCCGCCGCGTCGGCGTCCGTCGGCAGCGACGCGACCGGTCCGGACAGGCAGGACGGTCCGGACAGGCAGGCCTGGCCGGACGGGCAGGCCTGGCCGGATACGCCTCGGCTCGCCCGACTCTACGTCTTCGTCAACCACGTCGAGGGGATCGCTCCCGGCGCGTACGCCTACGAGCCGGGCAGCGCGCACGGGCTGCGGCTGGTCAAGCCGGGGCCGCCGGGCGACTTCCTCCAGCGGAACTACTTCCTGTCCAACTACAACCTGGAACAGGCCGCGGCCGTCGTCGTGCCCGCCGTGCGCACCGCCGCCGTGCTCGACGCGGCCGGCGACCGCGGCTACCGGCTGGTCAACGCCACCGTCGGGGCGGTCGCGCAGACCTTCTACACCGCGGCGACCGCGCTCGGCGTGGGCAGCGGGGTCGCGCTGGGCTTCGACACCGTGTCGTTCGTCGAGGAGCTGGAGCTCGCGGAGAGCGGCGAGGCACCACTGCTGATCATGCTCGTCGGCCACGAACGCCCCGGCTCCGCCGACTTCCGCTACGAGATCGCCTGAGTGCGCGGGGACGCCATGACCGACACGACATCATCCCCGTCCCACGGGACCGGGACCCGAACCGGAACCGCGGCCGGGACCGGAACCGGAACCGGAACCGGCCACTGGTCGCTGAGCCCACACTTCATGCTGCGCGTGGCCGGACTGCCCGTCGAGTCCGTACAGGCCCTGCGCTGCCCGGCCACCGTGCGCTGGGCGGAGCGCGTACTCCGCGAGGAGGAGCGGCTGCGCTCGCGCGGAGCTGCGCTCAGCGACCGGCTGCACCCCCTGGTCAAGGCGGCGGAGGACGACGGCGCCCGGCGGCTGTTGCTGCGGCTGCGGCGGGACGTGTTCAACGGCAGGCTGCCCGGCGCGCCCGAGCAGGCCCTCGCCCTGCTCGCCGCCGACGACACGGGGGCCGCCGAGGATGCGGGCCGCTGGGTGCGCGACCGGCGGGCGCTGGACGGGTTGCTCACCGAGGGCGCCCCGCTCCTGGCCGCGGAAACCACCCGCACCCGCACCGCCCTTCGCGGCCTGCTCGGTGAGGAGCGGCTGCGTCTGGGGCTGCTGCTGGCGTCGCCGGAGCTGGAGGAGCGGCTGGACGCGTACATCGGCGCGGACCCGGGACGCCGCCCGGACAAGCGGCTGCGCAAGGCCGAGCGCTCCGCCCTCGCCTACCTCTACCGCACGGCCTGCAAGACCAGCCCGTTCAGCACCTTCACGGCCGTCGCCCTCGGCCGTTTCACCGAGGGGGCCGACGGCGGCGAGGCCGGCGACGGCGGCGAGGGCACGGAGAGCGACCCCGGCATCGTCCGCGTTCCGGAGGAGTGGACCGGCCATCCCCGGCTGAACGTGGTGGTCCTGGCCCGGCTCGCCGAGCTCATGGCCGCCGACCCCGGGCGGCGCGGCGACCTCCCCGTCACCCTGTCCTCGGGCTGGAGGCACGACGAGGACCGGGTCCGCTACGTGCGCCGTTCGGTGACCGCGGGCGACGACGGCGCGGCGGTCACCTTCGACGCCGCCCGCGACCGGCTGTTCTTCCTGCGCCGCAGCGACACGCTGGAGAAGCTGCTGGCGCTGTTCGGCGAGCGGCCGCAGCTGCGCTACCGGGACCTCGCGCGCTGGCTGGCCGAGGAGCGGGGCGCCGGCCCGGACGAGTGCGAGCGCTATCTGACGGCCCTGCTGGACCTGGGCATGGTGCAGATCCCGTGCCTGCGCACCGACGTCCACGACGCCGACCCGCTGCGCGCCTTCCGCGACGCCCTGCAGGCTCTGGACAGGCCGTGGGCGGCACGGCTCGCCGAGGCACTGGAGAAGCCGATCGACTGTGTCGGCCGCTACGCCGCCGCAGGTCCGAAGCTGCGCCGGGAGCTGCTGTCCGAGCTGCGGCAGGCCCTCACAGGCATCCAGCGCGAACTCGGGGCGGCGGAGCCGACGCTGCCGCGGACCCTGCTGTACGAGGACGTGCGGGCCGGGGGCAAC
This sequence comes from Streptomyces roseifaciens, assembly GCF_001445655.1. Taxonomy (NCBI): domain Bacteria; kingdom Bacillati; phylum Actinomycetota; class Actinomycetes; order Kitasatosporales; family Streptomycetaceae; genus Streptomyces; species Streptomyces roseifaciens. Next base: position 2,295,352 of record NZ_LNBE01000003.1, on the reverse strand, counting down.
GAGGAAGGAGACACCGGTGTCGTCTGCGACCTCCGGCCCTGGAGCGCCCCGGTCACGGCCGCCGGTGAGGGCCCTCTGGAGACCCTGTGCTCGCTCGAACGCATCCTGCCCGCCTTCGACCTGACCCTGCCGCAGCGCATCACGCTCAAGGGCTTCTTCGTCGCGCGGTACGGCAGCGGCGGCCGCTGCGAAGACCTCCTGAAGCTCGTGCACGACTTCCACGAGGACTTCTACGACCAGTACCTGACGTTCACCGCGCGCCGCAAGCCCTTCGACGCGCAGGGCGACTACGTCCCCGAGCCGAACTGGCTGGGCCTGCCCGGCATCACGGCCGTGGACGCGGCCCGCCGGGAGTGGACGTCCCGGATGCGCCGCCTCTGGGACACCGCGCGGGGCGCCGAGGAGATCCGCGTCCACCCCGAGACGGTCGAGGCCGTCGCCGGGCGGCTCACCGGCGTCGCGCCCCGCTTCGCGCCGCAGAGCCATTTCCTGCAGCTGGTGCGCCGCGACGGCGAACCGCTGGCGGTGCTCAACCAGTCCTACGGCGGGTTCGCCTTCCCCTTCAGCCGCTTCACCCACTGCTTCGACGGCGAAGGCAGCGAAGGCAGCGAAGGCAGCGAGAACGGTGGTATCGGTGGTGGGGCGCTCTCCGCCCGGATCCGGCGCACCGCGGCCGCCGTACCGCCGGAGGGCGCCGTCTTCGCCGAGATCACCGGCGGGGCCGCCACCAGCAACCTCAATCTGCACGGGCGCCTGACGGACTACCGCATCGTCTGCCCGGGCGAGGACGGCGGCGTCCCGGAGGGGAGCCGGATCGCCCTCGACGACCTGTACCTGGAGCACGACGTACAGGCGGACCGTCTGGTGCTGCGCTCCCGGCGGCTGGACCGCGAGGTCGTTCCCGTCTACCTCGGCTACCTCGTCCCCCTGGCGCTCCCCGAGATCCCCCGCACCCTGCTGCTCCTCTCCCCCACGTCGATGGCACCGCTCGACGTGTGGGGCGGCGTTCCGGAGGGCGAACCCGACGACGGCGTGACGTCCCGGCCGCGGGTGCGCTGCGGCGGTCTCGTCCTCAGCCGCCGCAGCTGGACCGCCCCCGCCGCCGCGCTGCCTGCCCTCGGCAGCGGGTCTGCCGGGGGCGGCGACGCCGACCGGTTCCTGCAGTGGCAGCGGTGGCGCGTGCGGCACGGGCTGCCGCACCGCGTCTTCGCCACCGTCACCCCGACCGCGGCCGCCCCGGGGGCGGACCGGGCGAAGCCGCAGTACGTCGACTTCGACAGCTGGCTGTCCCTCACCGCCCTGGAGGGGCTGCTCAAGGACCCGGCCGGCCGCGTCGTGCTCCGCGAGGCCCTGCCCGGTGAGGACGAGCTGCACGCCGTCTCCGCACGCGGCACCCACATGGCCGAGCTGGCCGTCGAGACCCTCCGCACGCCCCGTCACGACCGCGAAGGAACCGGTGCGCCGACATGACCGAACCCGCCCTCGCCACGCCCGGCGCCTGGCAGGCCCTGCACATCCACTACGCCGCCAACCCCCAGCCCCTGATGACCCGGTGCGTCGGCCCGCTCCTTGCGGAGCTCACTGCCGAGGGGCTGCTGGCGGGCCACTTCTTCATCAACTACTGGCTGGAGGGCCCGCACGTCCGGCTGCGGCTCAAGCCCTCCTCCGAGGCCGTCGCGGACGAGGTCGCCGAGCGCGCCGAGCAGGCCGTCACCGCATTCCTGCGGGAGCGGCCCGCGCTCTACGAGGTGGATTCCTCGGGCTTCCTCAACGAGTTCTACAACACCCTCTTCGAGCTGGAGTTCCCCGAGGACGAGCGCGGCGGCTTCCTCGACGCCGACGGGCGGATGCGGCTGCGGCCGAACAACACCGTCAGCCGGGAGCCGTACGAGCCCGAGTACGGCAAGTACGGCGGCCCGGCGGGCGTGGAGCTCGCCGAGTGGCACTTCCGGCACTCCAGCGACCTGGTCATCGAGGCCGTCCGCACCATGAACCTCCATCTGCGGACTGTCCGCCTGGGCACGTCCGCCCAGCTGATGATGGTGATGGCCGGTACGTTCCTGCCCGGCCGGGCGGAGCTCGCGGAGTACCTGGACCGCTATCACGTGTTCTGGCAGAAGGCTTTCTCCGGGACGAACTTCATCGGCTCGGACGAGTACGACCGCGCCTACGCGGCCATGGGCCCGGCGCCGGCGCGGCGCTTCGGTGCCGTCCTGGGTGCCCTGGCCGGAGAAGCCGCCGACGGGCTCACCGAGCTGCCCCGCTTCCTGCGCGGCTGGGCCGAGCACTGTGCCGAGCTGCGCGACCGGGCCACCGCGCTGGCCGTCCGCGGCGATCTCGTCTTCCGTTCGTGGGACGGCACGGCCGACGAACAGGTCACCGACCCGGCGGTCGCCCTGCCCCTGCTGCTGTCGCCGTACATGCACATGACCAACAACCGGCTGCACGTGACCATCCGCGACGAGGCGTACCTGTCGTACGTCCTCGGGCGCGCCTTGCGCGAGGCGGACCCCCGATGACTCCGCGGACGTCTCCCTCGACCCCTCCCCCGACGCATCACAGGCTGCTGGAGCAGCGGCCGGCCCTGCGCCCGGAGATCCTGCGCAGCTCTGCGCTGCGGCGCGGACCGGCCGTCGTCCATCTGGTGAAGGACCCGCGCAGTGGGCAGTCCTTCGAGGTCGGGGTCAAGGAGCACTTCCTGATGTCCCGCCTGGACGGGTCCCGCACGCTCGGTGAGGTCGGCGAGGAGTACGCGGCGCGGTTCGGGCGGCGGCTCGGCGAAGCCCACTGGCAGCAGTTGCTGAAGCTGCTGTGGGAGCGGCGGCTGCTTGAGGGAGCCGGGGGCGTCGAGTCCGCCGGGTCCGCCGGGGGCGCCGGCTCCTCCGAGCCCGCCGTCTCCGGGCAGCCGACCGGGGCCGCGCCGCGCAAGCTGGTCACCGGCACCCTCCTCAAGGGCACGCTGCGGCTGGCCGCGGATGCCACGGCCACCACCGACCGGCTGTACAGGGCCGTCGGTTTCGCACTGGCGCCGGTGGTCGTGGTGCCCGTCCTGCTGCTGGTGCTCGGCATGGAGACGTATGTCGCCGTGCACGCAGGGGCGTTCCTGGACGACGCCGTGCGCCTGTTCCGGCAGCCGGGTGCACTGCTCGCCGCGTTCACCCTGCTGTGGGCGAGTACGGCCCTGCACGAGCTGGCCCACGGGGTCGTCGCCCGGCACTTCGGCGGGACCGTCGGCGAGATCGGGCTGCGCTGGCACCTGCCCATGGTGTTCATGTACTGCACGGTCGAGAACTATCCGTATCTGCCCACGCGCCGGGCACGGGTCGCCACCGCGGCCGCCGGGACGGTCATGAACCTGGCCTTCCTGCTGCCCTTCTGGCTGCTGTGGTCCCTCCTGCCCGGCGACGACGCTGCCCGCGGCCCGCTGGCCGGCCTGCTGTTCACCGGGTCGGTGCTGGCGCTCACCAATCTGGTGCCGCTGCCGCCGCTGGACGGCTACAAGATGCTCGGCCAAGCCCTGGGCATGGCCGACTACGCGACCGAGAGCCGCCGCTTCCTGCGGCTGCTGGGCGCGCGGGCCGTACGGCGGGGCGACGGCGTCGCGGCCTACCCGCGGTCGGCCCGCATCGCGTACACCGCCTACGGCCTGGGGGCGGTGCTCCTCGTCGGCGGCAGCGGGGCGGGCCTCGTCCTGCTGAGCCATCACCTGGCCGGGAACCGCTACGGCCTGTGGGCCGCCGTCGTACCGGCCCTGCTGGTCGCCGCGCTGGTGGCCGTGACGGGCCCGTGGGCCCGGCGGGGCGACCGGCACCCGCAGACCTCATCCGCACCACGCAACGCAACGCGTAACACACCCCGCAAGAAGAGCTGAGGAACGATGACAGACACGAAGCCGTCCGCACGCGCGGCGGCCCCCGCCCTGGTGCTGGACGGCGTACGCAAGCGCTACGGCGACAAACAGGCCGTGGACGGGATCTCCCTGACCGTGGAGCGCGGCGAGTTCTTCGGCGTGCTCGGGCCGAACGGCGCGGGCAAGACGACGCTCGTGGAGATCATGGAGGGGCTGCGCAAGGCCGACGCGGGCAGCGTCTCGGTCCTCGGCGTCTCCCCCTGGCCCCGGAACCTCGCCCTGCTGCCGCGCATGGGCGTGCAGACCCAGACCTCTGCCTTCTTCACCCGGCTGACGGCACGTGAACACCTGGCGACCGTCGCGGCCCTCTACGGATCCGGCCCCGCCCGAGTCGAGCACACCCTGGCGCTCGTCGGACTGGCCGAGCAGGGCGACGTGCGCGTCGACGTCCTCTCCGGAGGGCAGCGGCAGCGGCTCGCCATCGCCTCCGCGCTCGTCCACGGCCCGGAGCTGATCTTCCTCGACGAACCGACCGCGGCCCTCGACCCGCAGGCGCGCCGCGTCCTGTGGCAGGTGCTGCGCGCGCTCAAGAGCGAAGGGCGCACGATCGTCTACACGACCCATCACCTGGACGAGGCCGAGGCGCTGTGCGACCGCGTGGCCATCATCGTCGCGGGACGGGTGGTGGCGCTCGACAGCCCGGACCGGCTGGTCGGCGCCGCGCAGGCGCCGACCCGGCTGCTGGTACCGGCGGACCGGATCACCGTGGAACGGGCACAGGCCTTCGAGGGCGCCGACCGGGTCACCGCCGAGGGCGGCTCGGTCGTCATCGAAACCCGGTCGGCGGGACCGCTGCTGGCCGCCCTCGGCGCGGACGTCGGCCTCGACGGCATCCGCACCCGCACCGCCACCCTCGAAGACGTCTACCTGGAGCTCACGGGCGAGCTCGCCGGAACGGAGCAGCACGCATGAGCGCCTACACCGCACTGACCGGGGCGAGTTACCGGGCCGCCGTCCGCGACCGGACCACCGTCTTCTTCACCTTCGCCTTCCCCCTGATCTTCCTGGTCGTCTTCGGGCTGATCTTCCGCGGCAAGACGGTGGAGCAGAGCGGGCGCGGCTACATCGACTACATCGCCCCCGGCGTCCTGTCATGGGGCGTGGGCAACGCGGCCGTCTTCGGGGTGGCGTTCACTCTGATGCAGTGGCGCCGCGACGACCTGCTGCGGCTGATCCGGCTGACGCCCACGCCCCTCGGCTCGGTTCTCGCCTCGCGGTACGTCATCGCCCTGGCCATCGGGGCCGTCCAGGCGGTGCTGTTCATCGGCGTGGCCCTGCTGCCGGTCTTCGGACTGCACGTGGACGCCACGTGGCCGTGGGCCCTGCCGGTCCTGGTGAGCGGCATCACCGCGTTCCTCGCGATCGGCATGGTGATCGGCTCGCGGGCCGACACCCCGGAGGCCGTGGCGGCCGTGGCCAACTGCGTCATGGTGCCGATGGCGTTCCTGTCCGGGGCGTTCTACCCCCTGGACGCGATGCCCTCCTGGCTGCAGACCGCGGCCAGGGTGCTGCCGCTGCACTATCTCAACGACGGCATATCGCGGGCGGTCTCCGGGCGCGCCGACCTCGCCTCCACCGCCGTGGCGTGCGGGGGGCTGGCCCTCTTCGCGCTGGTCTTCGGCGGGATCGCGGTGAAGACCTTCCGCTGGAGCAACGCCTCATGAGCACCGCCGCCACGACCACGACCACGACCACCACCACGGCTGCGCTGGTCACCGACCCCATGGCCGCGGCGAGCCGGCGGCTCCAGCAGGCCCTCTCCGAACGCTTCCGGGCTTCGGGGCGGCAGGTCGCCGATCATCCCGCTCCCGTCGTCGTCCCGGTGGGCGCGGCCGACGCCTTCCGGCCCGCTGCGGACCCGTACGGCACGCTGCGCCCCCGCGCCACCGTGCACCTGACCGCGCAGGCGGCACTGATCGGCCCCTGGGGCGCGCAGGGGGATATCCCTGCAGCGTGCGGCGGTTGTCTCGCGCGGCGCTGGCAGCGGCTGCGCTCACGCTCCGAGCGCGACGCCCTCGAAGTGGGCACGGGCATGACCGGGGCAGGCCTGTGGCCCGTACTGCCCGACCACGCCGTGGACGCGATCTGGACCGTGTACGAAGCGGTCCTGCTCTCCGGGCGCCCGGCCGGAGCGGGCCGGCCGGACGGCGAGTGGCACACGTCCGCGGACCTCCCGCTGCCCCAGGTCACGCGCGTCGACCTGGCCACCCTGCGGCTCACCACGCTGCCGCTGCTCGGCGATCCGCTGTGCCCCGCGTGCGGCCCCCTTCCGGGTCCGTACACCCCGCCGGAGCTCGTCACCCGGCCCAAGCCCGGCCCCGGCGCGTCCCGGCTGCGGCCGGCCGGCTCGTACCCGCTGCCGCAAGGAGCCCTGGCCAACCCCGTGTGCGGCGCGCTCGGCGAAGGGACCTGGCTCAACGTCGCCTCGCCCACGACTTCCCCGGTCGCGGGCAGCGTCTTCGTCCGGACGTACGCGGGCCTGTCCGACGTCACCTGGAGCGGCCAGGCCAACTCCTTCGCCGCCAGCCGGACCCTGGCGTACCTGGAGGGCCTCGAACGGTACGCGGGCATCCACCGCCGCCACCGGGGCGAACCGCTCGTCGCCGCCTACGACGACGTGCAGGACGAGGCCGTCGACCCGCGCACCTGCGGCACGTACGCGCCCGAGGTCTACCGCACCGACCCGATGCTCGCACCGTTCGACCCCGCACGGCCCATCCCCTGGGTGCAGGGGTACTCCCTGCGCGACGACCGCACGGTCCTGGTGCCCCGGCGGGCGGTCCACTACGGCGCCGGCCTCGACAGCGACAACTTCGTCTTCGAGAGCTCCAACGGCTGCGCCACCGGCAGCTGCCTGGAGGAGGCCGTCCTGTTCGGGCTGCTGGAACTCGTCGAACGGGACGCGTTCCTGCTCGGCTGGTACGGGCGGGCCCGGCTCACCGGCATCGACCTGGCGTCGTGCCGCGGCGGCGCGGTGCGGGCCATGGCCGACCGCGCGGCGCTCCAGGGCTACGACGTCCACGCCTTCGACAACCGCGTCGACCTCGCCGTGCCCGTGGTGACCGCCGTGGCCGTACGCCGCGACGGCGGGCCCGGCACGCTCTCCTTCGCGGCAGGCGCCCGGCTGGACCCGGAGGAGGCGGTGGAAGCGGCGCTGTCCGAGGTGCTCACGTACCTGCCGCACCTCGACCGGCAGGTGGCCGAGCACCGCACCGCGCTGGAGGCCATGGCCGACGACTTCTCCCTGGTGCGGGAACTCACCCACCACGCCCGGCTGTACGGCCTGCCGCGGATGGCGCAGCACGCGCGCGAGTACCTGGAACCGGAGTCCGTCCGGCCACTGGCGGAGCTCTACGGGCCCTGGCAGCGGCAGCGGCCCGCCACGGGCGATCTCCTGGACGACCTGCTGCTGTGCCGCGACGAACTGACGGGCGCCGGCTTCGACGTGATCGTCGTCGACCAGACCTCCCCGGAGCAGGAGCGGATGGGGCTGTGCACCGTCTCGACGGTGGTGCCCGGACTGGTGCCCATCGACTTCGGCTGGGACCGGCAGCGGGTCCTGGGCATGGACCGGCTGCGGACGGCCTTCCGGCGAGCGGGGTGGCGGTCGACGGACCTGCGGGAGGAGGAGATCAGGCGGGTGCCGCACCCGTTCCCGTGAACGTCGCCCCCGGAGACGACGCGCGCGCCGGAAGCCCTCGGCCAGGGCGGGGACGAGGGCTTCCGGTTCGCCGGCCGTACGCCGGGCGGCTGCGCTGCCTGGGATCAGGCGGAGCAGCTGGTGGTGCTGGTGGTGCTGGAGCAGGTGCTCGTGGAGCTGGAGCTGGTGGAACCGGCGAGGACGACCTCGCTCGCGTCCGAGTAGTCCGAGATCTCGAAGGTCTCCGACTCCAGCTCCAGGATCTCCTGGGCGAGCGTGGCGAGTTCGGCCTGCTGAGCCATGGTGCGTCTCCTTGCGTCGTTGCTGTGGCCGGCGTGCACGGCCGGCGATCCGCCGCCCGTACGCCCGTTCTTGCCCCATCAGTCCAGCAGGGCCCGCTGACAGATCTCTGTGCATGCCGCTGACAACAGGTGTCAGCGGTATGCCGGGAGCAGCCCGGCACCGACCCGAAAGGCTCACCAGCCATGTCCACGCTCCCGCGCGACCTCCTCGAGGCCGTCACGACGCTCTACCTCGACCTGCACGCCCACCCCGAGCTGTCCGGAGAGGAGTCCCGCACGGCGGCCTGCTTCGCGGACTGGCTGACCCGGGCCGGCTACCGGGTGACGAGCGGAGTCGGGGGCCACGGTGTCGTCGCCCTGCTGGAGAACGGCGAGGGGCCGCTGGTCGTGGTGCGCGCCGAACTCGACGCCCTGCCCGTCCAGGAGCGCACCGGCCTGCCGTACGCCAGCCGGGTGAACGTCCCCGTGCCGGTGATGCACGCCTGCGGGCACGACCTCCACCTCGCGGCGGCCGCGGGCGCGGCGAGCGTACTCGCCGGGGAGCTGGGGCTGTGGCGGGGCACGGTGATGGTCGTCGGGCAGCCCGCGGAGGAGACGCTGAGCGGCGCGCAGGCCATGCTCGACGACGGGCTCCACGACCGGTTCGGTCGGCCCGACGCCGTACTGGCCCAGCACGCCGCGCCCCTGCCGGCGGGCATGGTCGCCCATGGAGCGGGCCCCATGACGGCGGGCAGCGTCTCCCTCGACGTCGTCGTCCACGGCCGTGGCGGACACGCCGCGACGCCTCACCTGGCCGTCGACCCGGTGGTGACCGCCGCCGCGGTGGTCCTGCGCCTGCAGACAGTGGTCGCCGCCGAGACGGCACCGGCCGAACAGGTCGTCCTGACCGTCGGCCGCCTGCAGGCGGGCACCCGCGGCAACATCATCCCCGACCGCGCCGAACTCGGCCTCACCGTCCGCGGCTTCTCCGACGCCGCGCTGGACCGGGTGGTGACGGCCGTGCACCGGATCGTCCGCGCGGAATGCGACGCTTCGGGCTGCCCGGTGCCGCCGGAGATCTCCGTCGCTTCGCGCTCTCCCGTCAACCATCCCGATCCGCAACTCACGGCAGCCGTCCGGGACGCGCACGCAGCAGCCTTCGGCGAGGCCCGCGTCACCGGCTGGCCGCCGTCCATGGCCACCGAGGACTTCCCGCTCCTCGCACCCGACGGCGTACCCACGGTGTACTGGATGCTGGGCACGGCCGGCCCCCGCCAGTGGGCGGCCGCCCCGGGCACCACCGCCGCCGAGAAGCTGGCCGCCCTCCCGCCCAACCACTCCCCCCTCTTCGCCCCGAGCCCGCGCCTGGCCCTGCCGACCGGGATCACGGCCATGGTCACGGCGGCGCGGGCCGCACTGGGCAGACACTCGCCGGGCTCTCCCTCGTGATGTGCCTGCGGCGGCTCGGGGCGCGGGCGGGTTCCGCAGTCCTAAAGCTCATACTCCGGCAGTCTGCGGACTTCCCCCGTGCCCAGCGCGATCACGGCCCGGGGCTGCATGGGCCCGTCGCCGCGCCGGGAGAGCAGGACCACTTCCTCGACCACTGCCGGCAGTGCGCCGAGCCGGGCGGCACACTCGGCGGCAAGCTGCCGCGGCTCCTGTGTGCGGCCGAGGGACAGATGCGGGGTGAAGCGGCCGCCACGCCCGCGGCAGAGCGGGAACCGCGACCCCAGCGCCTGCTGGAGACGGGCCCACGGGGCCGGGCCGGCCGCGGCCGGATCGAGCCATACGGTGGCGTAGTGCCGGTGCCGGAAGTACCGGACCCCGGACAGCCGCGCGGTGAACGCCTCGTTCTCCGCCGCCCCGGCGGCCAGCAGCGGCACAGCCCGTACGAACTCCTCCTCCGGTACGAAGCCGAACAGCAGGTTCACATGCGGCGGCCACCGCCGGACCTGCGGATCGTGCTCCCACCGGATCTCCTGAATCGCCGGCCAGAGCTCCTGCGGCGGCATCCACGCCACCGCCGTCCGAGCCGTGGGCACCACCTCAAGCACACTCAACGGCTCGGCCCCGCCGACATCCCGGTTCCCGTCCACACCTCCATGCTCCCGGACCACACCCGAACCACACGGCCCTGCCGTAACCAAACCGCACCGGCACCAGCCGTGCGGGTGAAGGCCCCACCTCAACGGCGGGCCGCCCGACCGGGCTCCGACCAGTGACTGCCCAAGGGGCTAGGGGGAGCCTCAGGGGCGCCTCAGGGGTGTTTCCGGGTTCGCTCAGGGGTGCGACAGTCCGAAGACCGTCAACCTGCCGTAGCGCTCAGAGGTCCCTCCGGGTACCGAACCCAACCGGAGACGGAGAACGCCCACATGGCCACGAACGCCTTACCCCGCACTCTGATCACCCTGGCACTGGCCGGAACGGTCGCCGCAGCCGCGGTCGCCCCGGCCTCCGCTGCACCGCGCGCTACCTCACGCCCGTCCCCTCCCTCTGCTCACTCCGCAACGCAGGACGCTCTCGACGCGATCACGCGCGCGGGGACCCCCGGTGTCCTGGCCCGGGTCGACCGTGCGGGCGAGAGCTGGCACGGCACGTCCGGCGTGGCGGACCTCCGCACCGGCCGCCCGCGCCTTCCGCAGGACCGCTTCCGTATCGGCAGTCTCACCAAGCCCTTCATCGCCACCGTCCTGCTGCAGCTCGCCTCCGAACCCGAGCACGGTCTGTCGACCGACGACACAGTGGACAAGTGGCTGCCGGGCCTGGTGCGCGGCCACGGCAACGACGGACGCCGGATCACTCTGCGCCAGCTGCTCCAGCACACCAGCGGGCTCTACGACTACATCGACGACGACGGCCTCCGCGCCAAGTTCACCGGCAAGGCGTTCTTCACCCACCGGTACGACGGCGCCACGCCGGAGGAACTGGTGCGGATCGGCCTCGCCCACAAGCCGCTCTTCGCGCCCGGCAAGGGCTGGTCCTACTCCAACACCAACTACATCCTGGCCGGCATGGTCATCGAGAAGGCCACCGGACACAGCTACGGCTCCGAAGTGGAACAGCGCATCATCAGACCTCTCGGCCTGCGCGGGACCACGGTCCCCGGCTCGTCGCCGTCGGTGCCCGGCCCGCACGGGCGGCACTATTCCAAGCTCTATGTGGACGACCCTGCCGCACGGATCTACGACGTCACCGACTTCAACCCCTCCTTCTCCGGGGCCTCCGGCGAGATGATCTCCACCGCCCGTGACCTGAACGCCTTCATCCGTGCCCTCCTGGGCGGCGAGCTCCTTCCCCCCGCCCAGCAGAAGGAGATGTTCACCGGCCACGATCTGGGCGGCGGCAGGTCCTACGGCCTTGGGATCCGGTCACAGACGCTCACGGCATGCGGCGTGCAGGTCTGGGGGCACAGCAGCGAGATCACCGGCTCACTGACCCGGACGGCCGCCACCGCCGACGGCGAACACGTCGTCACCATCAACCGCAACGGCGACTGGGGCGATCCCGCGCTCGAGCAGGCGGCCCTCGAAGCGGAATTCTGCCGATGACCGGCGCTGTCAGCCCGCCTGCCGCCGCCCTCCTGGCCGCCGTCGCCCGCGCCCTGCTGCCCTGCTGCCCTGCTGCCCTGGCACGCCGCCCCGAACCCAACGGCTGCGGCAGCGGCCCCAAGGTACGGAACCACGCCGGGGGTGGCGGAAGGCGTGGCGCCGCCGACCGAATCGGGCGAAGCCCTGCTCCCCGATCTGACTGCACTGTTCACCGCCCTCGCCGCGACGAGCGCGCCCGGGGCTGTCCCGCTCACACCGCTGGCCGAGCCCTGGCAGGTCCAGTACCAGGGCAGATTCCGACGCCACACCAGACCCGCGCCCGGGGTATGGACAGCCGAAACCGTCGGCTGCCCGAAGTGCGGAGGCAAGGACGGCCCGTGGACCGTGACCTGTGACTGGCGTCAGGCCACGTTGGGCTGCGCCTGCGGGGTGGTGAGTCGCGAGCACGGCCTCTCCCTCTCCGAGATCTGGCTCGTACTGCCGGAGACCTGACCAACGGCCTTGGGAGCGACCGGCTTCGGGCCGTGCCGGCCGGCCAGCCGGCTCGGTGGGTGCGTGCATGCGTGCATCTGGGATCCTTCTCCTCATGAACACACCACCAGACGGATTGCCCATCTACCGAGTCCTCACCGGACCGGACGACGCCAGGTTCTGCCAACGTGTGAGCGAAGCGATCGGACTTGGCTACGAACTGCACGAAGGCCCCGCCGTCACCTTCAACGGTGAGAGCGTCATCGTCGCCCAGGCTCTGGTCTGGCCGGCACAGCCGTAGGGGCACGGTGGTCGCAATCGGCTCGTACCGTGAGAAGGGCCGCACGGGTCGGGTGAGTTGAGGCGCACACCTGGGCCTGTGCGGCCTCTTCCCATCCTGCCCTGTCCGGGGTGTCCCGTGCACACTTCGGCGAGTGAGCAGCGCCGCCACAGCGCTCAGCCAACACGCGGCCGGCCGGACCGGTAGCGTTTGCCGCGTCGCCAACGGGGAGGGAAGCGCACAGTGGTTGAGCGTATATGGCTGGACGTCCCGTACGCACAGAAGGACGAGGCGAAGAGGGCGGGGGCACGCTGGGATCCGGCCGCCAAGCGCTGGTACGCGCCCCGGGCGGGGATGACCGCCCTCGCCCCGTGGGCGCCGGCCCCCGACGTCCCTGATCTGCTGCCCGGTGAGGACCGTACGCTCGGCAGCGGGCTGTTCGTCGACCTGGTGCCCAGCAGCTGCTGGTTCACCAACGTCCGTTCCTGCGTCACCCAGCAGGACTGGGAACGGCTGCGTCGCATGATTACCCGCCGGGCCGGCATGCGCTGCGAGGCCTGCGGAGCAGGCGAGGACCGGCACGCCAAGAGGTGGCTGGAGGCGCACGAGCGGTGGGTGTACGACGGGGCTCGCCGCGTGCAGACGCTCAAGCGGCTGATCTGCCTGTGCACCGACTGCCACACCGTCACGCACTTCGGCTACGCCCAGGTCCGCGGCCTCGAGGCCCAGGCCTTCGCCCACCTCGTCAAGGTCACCGGGGTGACTCCGGACCGGGCTCGGCGGCACGTCGACGCGGCCTTCGCGCTGTGGCAGCAACGCTCCGCCACGACCTGGAGCCTGGACCTGAGCATCCTCACCGGAGCCGGCATCACCGTCACACCGCCGCCGGACGCACGCGACCGCCGTGGCATCGCCGCCACGACCCTGGCCTCCGAAGGCCAGGTCTGAAGGCGCATCGCCGTATGCCGGACGCGGCACTGCCCGCGGCGCGTCGTTGAAGCCCGTCGCCGGGCCGCGGCGGGCCGGGTCGATGAGGCCGGCCGGTCTTCATGATGACGGTGGTCGACCAGGCGGGCCGGATCCCGTCCGTGGCGGCGGGGGCGGGGTGGTCACCGGTCGCGTTCCAGAGGGCGACCGGTCGCCTTCACGCAGTCCTGGGCGCCGCCGACCAGCACCGCAAGGCCCCGGCTGCCTCGGCGGGCGAGGAGGCTGGCGGCGGTCATCGCACTCTCGCCGTGCCCGCACATGACCACCGCGCCGTCGCGTACCTCCTGGCCGTCGGCGGCCAGGGCACCGAGCTCGGTGTGCGCGGCACCGGGGAGGCTGCCCGGCGGCGAACTCGGTGGCCGGGCGGGCGTCGACCAGGTACGCGTCGTCGGCGAGCAGGGCCCGGACGCGGGCCGGGGTGAGCGGCTTCAGGTCGGGGGTGCCGGTCAGGAGGGCGGGGCCGCGGCGGTTGAGTTCGGCGAGGCGGGCGAAGTAGGCGGGGTAGGAGCCGAGCAGGCGGGCGACGAACGCGTCCTCGTCCGGCACGGCCAGGAGGTCGTTCGCCCGCTTCTGCGCGCCGATGGTGGTGGTCCGCTCGGTTCCGGGCGGGGCCGAGCAGAACGACCCCGCGCCGTGGGTGGGCCACACCTCGGTCGCGTCCGGCAGCTCGGCAAGGCGGCGCAGCGAGCGGTACTGGGCGCGGGCCAGCTCCTCGGCCCGGTCCGCGCCCTGGAGGTCGGTGCGTGCGGCAGAGCCGACGATCAGTGACCCGCCGGTGAACACGCCGAGTTCCCGGGAACCGTCGAGGAGCAGGAAGGACAGGTGCTCGTCCGTGTGGCCGGGTGTGGCGAGGGCTCGCAGGATCAGCCCTCCCAGGTCCACCTTGTCGCCGTCGCCGAGTGCCGTGTGGGGGAAGTCGCGGTGGCCGGCTGCCGAGGCCGGCTGTGAAGGGGATGTCCCGGCGGCGCCGGCCGAGCAGTGCGGCTTGCCGTCGGCCGGCAAAGGGACAAGCGCCGCGACGACCAGCAGGCGACCATGCACGGGTGTGCCGGCAGCTGGTCGACCGCCGCGCGCCCGGTGCGCCGGGCGCGTTCTACTCCGCGCCGGGCAGCAGTTCGGCCTCGACGGCTACCGATGGGTGCAGGCTCATGCGGCAGGGCACCTGCCCGTCCGTCATCAGGACGTCGGGCACCGCGGACTCGTAGAAACGCAGGTGCCCTATGGGGCCCGGGGTCGACGTCCGCGCGGCCAGCCACGTCAGAAGGGCCTCGAGGGCGGGGAACTCGTCGGGGTGCACCTCCTGGCGCGCGGTGAGGGCCCAGCCTCCCGGGCCTCGGCAGAGTTCACCGACCAGAGCCCCGCCGATGCGCCATGCCGGGCCCCGGGAAGCAAGCAGAGGGTACGTCTCGGGGCCTTCTGCCTCCCCATCCTGCTCATCGTGGTCGGCGCCGCCGCCCTCGTCGGACATGTGCCAGCGGAGCACTGCCACGTCCGTCTCCGGAAGGGTGTCCGGGAGGTCGAGGGCCAGTTGCAGTTCGTATATGTCACTCACGCCGGAAGAATAGGGCGCACCAGGCGGCGGAGGGCACGGCCCCCGGTCAAGCCCTAGGGGCGGCTCCGGGGCGTGCGGTGAGTGCGGAGGCGCCGGCTGGCGAGCCCGCGCTTCGGAGAGAGGGAACCCGGGCCTGCCCGCAGCGTGTCTGTCCCGGCGTCGATGCTGCCTCACAGGGGGTGGGCAGCCGAAGACGGGGGGATCCTATGCCTGCGACAAAGGGTATTGGGCGTCGCATACTGACGGGAGCGGCGACCATGGTGGCGACCGCCGCCTCCTTGGTCGCGACCATCGCGACACGCGCTGGGGTACTGGTCATGCCGGAACAGGAACAAGAGGCCGCGCTGAGCCGGATCCGCGCATTCCTCGCGAGTAGACCGGAGACCGCCCGCGGCGAGTTCACTCTCCCGATGCTGACCGGCGTGCTGCGCGTCCGGCAGCTGTGAAGCGTGACGCATCACGCCGACACCCGAGCCTGACGGCTTACTCACCTGAGAAGTGCCTCCGGCTGGTGCGTGAACGAGCGTCTCGACAACTCTCATACTCACTGGTCAGAGGCACTTTTCACTGAGCCGACCGCCCGCCCGCCGGACAGCCCGTTTCATGAAAGTGCGAGGCTGGCCCTCAGGAGGCCGGAACCTCCTGTGGGTTCGGGCCGTAGGCGTTCTCCCGCGGCTTGCCGGCCGTGGCCCAGAACACGATCAGGACGATGAGACCGATGATCGGAATCAGGCCAATCAGTACCCACCAGCCCGACCGGTCGATGTCGTGCAGGCGCCGGACGCTGACAGCGAGGCTGGGAAGGAACACGGCGACGTCGTAGACGGTTTCGATGATCATGCCCGTGCCGAGCAGAGCGTCGATGACGGCCAGCACGATGCTGATGACAAGGCTGACCAGGGTGAACATCCAGAACTCGGGGCGGCTCGCCCGTCCGCTGAATGTCGCGTATTTCTTGAGCACATCCACATACCAGTGCACCTGCGCCCCCAAGAGCCGCGGCTGGCCCGTCCGCACGGACCAGGCCTCATCTCGAACGTAGGTGGCTCAAACAGGTCGGTCAACGGTCGTGAGGATGCGGGCAACAGCGCCAGCAGAGTGCTCCCGGGCTCCTGCGTGCGCGCCTGGGCCTACGCGAGCCCCCGTCCATTGTTCGCTCCGCACGCCCGACCGTCCGCTCCGCCCGCAGGAAGCGCCTGGGGCAACACGGGGCCGGCCTTCCCCGGTGAGCAGGGGCCACGGCATTACGCTGCACAGCGTGACAACCACAGCACCCAGTCACGTCTACTACTTCGAGGTGGGGACGGGAGTCCGGCGAGGGACGTTCACCTTCCGCGTCACCTCGTGGCAGCGTTTCCTGCGCGCCCGGGAGATCGGTGCGAAGAACCGGCTGCTCGTCATCGTCATGTGCGTGTCACAGTGGCTCACCGGAGCGTCCCAGCTGGACTCCACCATCGTGGCCAAGCCGCGCGAGGGAGATTTCGGAGAGGCCGACAACACGGTCAGGCTCTCGAAATTCGGTGCGACCCTCTACCTGTTGCAGGAGCGCTACGTCCTCGACCCCGACGGCCGCACGATCGTCGTGCACGCGGACGAGCAATTCGGCCCCGTGCCGAGGTTCCTCGCACGGACCTTCACCTACCCTGCAGAGATCCGTGAGGCGGGCATGGCGTCCACCTACCACATGCCTCTGCTGGGAACCGCCTGGACCGCGACCTACCAGGTGGCAGCCGACCGGCGCGCACTCGCCGGGGAGCTGGTGTGCGACTGGGCGAAGGCCACGGAGAAAGCCGCCCGGGTCCCTGCAGCCGGCAGCACCACCGGAGACCGCCCATGACGGCCGTGGGCCCCTCCCCCGCCGAAAAGGTCGCAGGCGTGGCCCGCGGCCTCGCGGACCACGTGAGGCGATACGACGAAATGCGCGACCCCCGTGCGGTGTTCGCCTACGCCTACTACCGGCTCACCTCCAGCCTGGCCGCGAGCCTGCGCACGAACGCGCTCTCGTTCCGGGAGCCGCACTGGGTCGCCGACCTGTCCGTCTCCCTCGCATCCGCCTACTTCACGGCCATAACGGCCATCGACGCCTGGCTCGGGGAACGGGAACAGCCGCCGCGCCGGGACGCCGTCGTCGACCGGGCGGACCTGCCGGAGACCATTCCGCAGCCATGGCGCGACGTATACGCCGCCTCCACCGCCCGGCGGTCCTACGTCCTCGAGGACGTGCTCTTCTCCATGATGGCGCACATGTCCTACGACCTGCCCCTCGCCTTGCGGTCCCTGAACGCCCGACGGAGCAACCACGAGCACATCGGCGACTTCCACCGGATGAACGAGCTGCTCGCGAAGTGCATCGACGAGGTGCAGGACGACCTGGCCGACCGGTACTGCCGCGGTCTGCGCTCGCTTGACCGGCTGTTCACCCGCGACGACGAGCTCCTGACGAACTACGGCATCCGCGTCGTCCGGGGTCTCGCCTGGTTCAACTGCGACCGGCTCCTGGACCCGGCGTCGGCCGCCGAGGCGACGGGCTCCATCAGCAGGTCCACGGCTGCCCTCATCACACGCATCAGGTACCCGGACGACTGGAAGCTGCGCTGCGGCACCCGCCTCCTGCGCCTGCTGATCCCTTCCCGCAGGCAGTGGCCCCTACCGGGCACGGCCCTCGACTGACGCGGCATGGGCTCCGGCCGGCCCGCGCCCTTCAGCTCTCGCCCATCATGCGGTACATGCCGATCGAGTCGTGCGTGGCGGTATCTGCGAAGCCGAACTTCTCGTAGAGGAAGCGTGCGGGGCCGTCCGCGATCAGAGAGACGTAAGCGGTGGCGGGCGCCCGGCGCTCCAGTTCCTCGGTGAGCGCGGCCATGATGAGCCTGCCGAGGCCGCGGCCCTGATGCGCAGGGTGTACGCATATGTCGACGATCTGGAACGCAGTACCACCGTCTCCGATGATTCGCCCCATGCCGATGGGCTCGCCCTCGTGGTGGAGGACCACGCCGTGCCACGTGTTGGGCAGGGCGAGTGCGACGGCCTCGGGGGTTTTGTCGGAGAGACCGGCATCCGTGCGCAGACGGCGGAAGACCTCGACGGAGGGCACGCCCGCACGCAACTCGTAAGGGTCAATTGAGCTATTCATGTGTTACACGCTACAGGGTGTGCGATGGGGTGCCCCCACGACCTGATTCCACCGCACAGCTCGCAGGTCCAGCCGTCCCGGCGCCGCGCCATGCCGCGAGTCCGCCGATGACCGACTTGGTGGCGCCCTGGAGTTCGTAGACGCCCTGGTCCTCCTCCGGAAGGAGGGGGCGTAGTCACCTTCGGCCTGGGCGGCAACCGCACCCGCCGGCACGCCGGTCGCGTTCACGCTCAATAAGCGCAAGGGCCCATTCCGTATTTCCGCACGCAGAAATCACCGAGCAGGCAGGTGAGAAGGGCGATGGGCCATTACCATTCCCCCCACGGGGCGAGCGACGCGACCGCCCCACGGGGGAGTTGGTCGTCATGCCACTGAAGACATACGGCGTACTCATCGCACGCGCAGTCGGCACCCGCCGAGAGGGTGCCGCCGACACGCCTCACTACCAAATCCATCTCACAGACGATCATGGGACGCACTACCGCATCGCGGTGAACGTGGAGTCGCAGGAGCAGCCGTCCGAGCTGCTCTACCTCGTCCACGAGGATTTCCGGCATCCCGTCACCGACCGCCTCACAGGCCTCGCCGGCGGCTGGAACACCTTGCCGCCGGGGCCCGGCGGACCCAACCTCGACTTCGTCCGCGGAAACCTCTTCGACCCGGCGGAGATGCGAACCCTCCCGCCCGACGTCGAGGGACCCGACAACGACCTCGCCGACCTCCTCGACCACTACGTGCGGGACGCGGTCGAGGACCCCACCGCCAGACTGTACGTCTTCGGCGAGCGCTGGGGCCCCGAGCCGAAGATCAAGGACAAGGTCTTCGGGTTCCTGCCGGGCAACGGCGTCCACGACATCCACATGAACCAGGGCAACAGCTCCAAGTTCCGGCAGAGCGACGGGGTATGGCAGGACGGCGGGTTGCTGATCCACTTCCCGGGCCGGTCCCGCTGGGTCGCCGTGTTCCTGGCCTTCCAGAGCCAGCAGTGGAAGACGGATGACGTTACCGGCCACACCCTCCCCTCAGGCGGCGGCACCCGTCCCGAGCCGGACAGCCAACCGGTACGGATCGTGGCGGCCCTCGTCAACCCTCGCGGTCCGGCACCGGAGCAGGAGAGCGTCACCCTCATCAACGCCTCGCCCAGCGCTGTCGACCTGACCGGATGGCGCGTCATCGACCGGCTCGGCCACGGCGGCACCGTGCCTCCGGGCCCCCTTGCCTCGGGCGCCTGCCTGCTCGTCCCGCTCACCAACGGCGCCCAGCTCGGCAATCACGGCGGGGAGATATCCCTCATGGACGCCGACGGCAGGAAGGTACACGGCGTCTCGTACACGGCAGACCAGGCTGGGCGCGAGGGCTGGTCCGTGGTGTTCTGAGCATCTCCGATCCGGTACGGGGCTGCCGGCCAGGAGGCGGCCCCCGTCTGATGGCATCATCCTCCGCGGCCTTCCCACTGCTGACCGGCACTACCGTGTTGCCGTACACCGCCCGTGCTCGTCATTCATGTCGAGAAGAACGCAAAAGCGCGAGGATGACAAGGAGTCAGGTCATGGCACTCTCCCGCAGGCGGCGGACGATCATCACCGCAGTGTTCCTCGTGGCGACGGCGGGGTTCTGCCTCCCCTCGGATGCCGCCAGTCCGGCGCCCAGCATCAAGGAGGTGGCACAAGGGACGCAGGCCGGTCCGGTGAAAGTGGACGTCTCGGGCCCCGTACAGGTCAACTTCCGTGAAGTCAGCATCCCGCCGGGCGGCTCCACGGGAAAGCACTGCCATCACGGCCAGCTGGTCGGCGTCGTCAAATCCGGCACGCTCACCCACTACGCACCCGTGTACCCGGGTGGGGTCCATGTGTACCGCACGGGCGATTCCATCACCGAAGGCAGGGGATACGTCCACGAGGGGCGCAACGAAGGGTCCGCTCCCCTGGTCCTCTGGGCCACGTACATGACCCCGGAGGGCAAGCCTCTGGCGGAAACGGACCTCGCCCAGTGCGATCGGCCCCGCTGAGACGGTCGAGGTTTCTCTTGAACCACCCCGACGTGCCCGGCCACGGCAGCTGCGGCGATCAGTAGCACGCTCACGAACGGGTGGCGTCGGCCTGGGCGATGGCGCGGAACCCACGGCCCGACCAGCCGGTCCGCCAGGTTCAGTCCCGATACCGCCTTCGGCGGGACGAAATAGGCCCTGGTCGGGACCCGGAGCGGAGTGCTGCGTCGTCCGGGAACCCTTCGCGGCGCGGGAGCCGAAGGGCGACGCGGCGGTCGCCTCCGTTGCCGGTGAGTGAGGTGTCCTAGATCACTGAGGCGAGTTCCGTCAGGAATCCATCATTCCGGCTTCCACCGCCCTACGCTCACCGAACGCGACAGGAGAACCACAGAATCGACACAGACTCTCCACAGAAAGCGATCATGAACAGAACCATGAAGAGAGCCGCGAAACTTCTCACTGCGCCGGCCGCCGCTCTCACCCTCCTCTTACCCGTCCTCGCAGCGACCGCGACCCCCGCAGCCGCCGCGACCGACGCCTACACCTTCACCAACACCGACGGCACCCTCAACGCGACCGGCACCCGCGACGGAAACCAGATCTCCGTCACCCCCGACGGCACCAACTACACGAACTGGCGGCTGATCAAGCTCAGCGCTCCCGGCACGTTCAACATCGCCAGCACCTCCTCCGGGAAGTGCATATACGCCTCCCAGCCCGCCGTACAGCAGTCCTGCGGCAAGGACGGCGAGCAGTGGCACTTCCGCCCCGTGGACGGCAAGCCCAACGCCTTCGGCATCGTCCGCCGCGACGACTCCAGCGGCACCGAGTACTGCATGGACAACCGGGGTGGCCTCCACCTGTGGGGCATCCTCGCCCAGCCCAACGCCTGCAACGGCAGCGCGAGCCAGGAATGGACGGTCCCCGCGTCGAAGGCGGCCGAAGCGAAGAGCCTCGCCCTCGACTACTACGCCGACCTGTGCGCGAAAAAGACCTCCACGTGCTCATGGACCGAGAAGTCCGAAGGGCAGCCCGAAGTCCTGCCCCGACAGCCCGCCTCGTCGGTCTGGTACAACGACACCAGCGGCACCATGAAGCAGGTCTTCACCACGATCTACCACTCCGGCTGGGCGCAGTCGTACTCCGCGGGCCTGTCGTCCTCCGTCGGTGTCAGCACTCCGGTCCAGGCGATGATTGCCAACCAGCTCACCGCGACGCAGACCTACCAGTCCGACGAGACCACCGTGAACGGCATCGCGATCGACGTCCCGTCCAAGAACTACGGATGGGTCGACTTCGCCGCCGTCGGCAAGAAGGTCACCGGCACGTGGACCTTCAACACCGACAACCAGCCGTGGACCACTGACGCGACCGTGACCGTCCCCGTCGTCAACTCGGCGGCCGGCTCCACGATGTACGTCGCCCGCACCAGCGCGGACGCGCCCGGCAGTGGCACCAGCAGCGCCGACGTCAAGCCTGCCGCTCTCGCGAAGACCGCGACGGGCACCATGGACGTGCCCGCGGGCGCCAAGCTGACCGCCTACAAGGGCGGTGTCCAAGTCAGTGACGCCAACGGCAGCACGATCGCAACGGTGCAGCCCGGCACCGTCACGGACACCAACGGCACGACCCACAAGGTCAGTCTCGCGGTGAACGGCAACACCGTCACCCAGACCATCGAAGGCGTCACCGGCGACACCGTCACCGGCACGATCACGCCCCCGACCTTCTCCCTGGGCAGCGGCACCCCCGCCGCCCCCGCCGCCGCCGCCGCGAAGGAGACCGTCAAGGTGATGACGGCGGCGAATTCCTTCATGGCCGCTCCCGCTTCCAAGAGCAGCGACGAGCACGACAAGTGCATGGCCAAGAAGATCGGCACCAGCATCGTCGTGGGAGGTGCCATGGGCGTCCTGACCGGTCCCGAAGGAGTCGCCATCGGCATGCTCACCGGCGCGTTCAAGGGCATCGCCAAGGGCGTCATAGAGTGCTGACCGAGCACGTGACCTGACCACCTGAACGACCGCGTCCCCATGCCTACGGACTGGCAGGGGACGTGGTGTTTTTCAGGGGAAGGGCGAGGGTTCAGGTCATCCGTCCACAACCGAAGCCTCGATGCGTTCGTGGTGGCCCCTCGCGCACATCGCGTAGGACTTGCACGAGCGCAATGGAGGAGCAGCCGCCGCCTGCACCGTCCACTTCCTGAAAGGCTGAAAGGGCTGCGCCAATGCGCTTTCGTACACCCGCAGGGACCATCGATGCGCAACCTCAGGCCCAGTGAATCGATAACTGAGGCATGAAACTGCTCGTCACCCTCAACGCTCTCAGTGCTCTCAGTGCGGTCACGCTCGGCATGACTGCCGCACCCGCCCACGCCTCCGGCACCGACGATCCCCTCGCTCC
The DNA here is from genome assembly GCF_001445655.1 of Streptomyces roseifaciens. Classification (NCBI taxonomy): domain Bacteria; kingdom Bacillati; phylum Actinomycetota; class Actinomycetes; order Kitasatosporales; family Streptomycetaceae; genus Streptomyces; species Streptomyces roseifaciens. The sequence goes on along the minus strand of NZ_LNBE01000003.1, from coordinate 2,273,163 downwards.
CGTACAGAAGCTCTCGGCCGATGTCCAGTCCACAGTGTGCCGGCAGGACCTCACCACGGTGCCCGTCGTCAGCCAGTACGCCGGGGTGGTGAAGGAGGCCTGCGGCAGCAAGGGCAGCCCCCATGCCGGCCGAGCGCAACGCTGAGGCGGTCAAACTGCGTCGGCAACTACTGGTTCAGCAGTTCCTCGGCTTCCTCCTGCGTCATCGTGACCGCCTCCGCGAAGGGGATCCCCTTCTCCTTCAGGGGGCAGCCGGGAAAGTGGTCCGACCTCTCACCGTGAGCGGCGCCGCACAGAGGGCACTGCCGGGGAGGCGCGCTTGGCATCGCTCTTCTCCTTACTGCTGTGTCGAGTCGAGCCGGTTCGCTGCCGAGGACCGGGGGGTTCCCTCATCTCCGGCCCCCCCCGGCCACGCCCTGGCGACACCTATACCCACGACGGTGGCGGCCACGGCTCCGGCAGCGGTCCAGCGCCATAGGGGGGTGGCCTCGTGGTCCGGCGGTACCAGCGCCAGGATGCCGCTCACCGCCAGGAGTACGAGGCCCAGGTTGAAGCAGCGCATCGCAAGACGTATTCAGCACAGCAGGCCCGGCCCGGTGACGATGCATCACGAGGTGATCGCGGCTCCAGGGAGCCGGCAGCGGGCCGTCCGCTGAGCGTGCCGTACCAGTCCGGTCCGGTCCGGTCCCCGGCCGCGCGTCACCTTGAGATGCGGGCTTCGATGCCGTCGAGCAGGAAGTCGAGGCCGATCCGGAAGGTGTGGTCGGCGTCCAGGTGGGCGGCATCGCGCCCCACCGTGGCCGGCGCCGGGAATCGGCCGGTGGCGAAGCTCCGCTCCAGATAGGGCCCGAGTGAGGCCTGCCAACATAGGGCCCGAGTGCGGCCTGCCAACGCTTCTCGTCCATCCCGGTGGCCCGCTCGGCACGCCAGTCGGTGGGCCTGGAGCGACGCGGCATCATCCCCGCGCTCCCAAGAGTCACGCCGTTCGAAGGCGTGAAGGACAAGAGCACCCAGGCCTCCGACCACGCCACCCTCTTCCCCGACCTCGACCTGTGAGGGCGGTCGGGCGGCCCGGCCGCAGGGGCGCTCGAAGGGACCGGCTGCTGCGCTCGGCGAGCCCGCCCGGCTCACGGTCGGCGAGGTGGGCTTGTCCTCGGTTGGCGGCCGGACCCTCCTGAGTTTTTGCGCCGTACGGGTGGCACGGCGGGGGCCGACAGGTCGCGCAGATCACGATGGGGAAGGCTCGGGTCGCATGTCACTGTGGGTGACTGTGGGTGCCGCGCTCTGACCAGGCGGGGTGTTCTGGCACGTCGGGTCTTGGGGCGACAACCCATGCGAACGAGGATCAGCAGGCACCTGGAGTCCGTCTTCCCCGAGGTCACCGCGGGCCTGGAGGCTGCTCCGCCGAGGGCTCCGCGGAGGGGGCCGGCCCTTCCGCCCGAGTTCAACTGGCGCGACTACACCGTCATGCTGCTGCGCGTCGCTGCGGAGATCGAGCATTCCCTGATGGTGCAGTACCTGTTCGCCGCGTACTCGCTGGGCGGCCCTCAGGTCCCCGAAAACCTCCGTGCGGACGTGCGGCGCTGGCAGGAGATCATCCTCGGCATCGCGAAGGAGGAGATGGGCCACCTGCTCACCGTGCAGAACCTGCTCATCGCACTGGGCGGCCCGGTCAATCTCGGCCGGGAGGACTACCCGTGGGGCACGGACTTCTACCCGTTCCCCTTCACGCTCCGGCGCCTCACCCCGGAGTCGCTCGCCCGGTACATCTGCGCGGAAAGCCCGCCTGACTGGACGGGCGAGGAGGCGGAGCGGATCAAGCGTCTGGCGGCCGGTGAGCAGGGCATGCCGGTCAATCGCGTGGGCGCCCTCTACGAGAGACTGTCGGAAATCCTTCAGGACCGGAGCCGGATCCCGGACGCCGCCTTCCAGGCCTCGACGCTTCCCAACCAGGCTTCCTGGGACGAGTGGGGCCGTGGATACACCCGTGGTCAACGTGGCCGGGACTCCGGAAACGTGCCCGAGCTCCAGTCGCCCGATCTGCTGATCATCCGTGTCCGCTCGCGCGACTCCGCTCTGACGGCGCTCAGCCGCATCGGCGAACAGGGCGAGGCGTTCCACCTCCAGGACCGGCCCCCGGCGACCGGCACCGATCTGTCACACTTCGACCGATTCCTAACGATCTTTCGGGAACTGGAACGGGTGCATCAACCGGACCGGGAGGCAGTCGCTCGACGCGTCGCCGAGAACCCGAGAACCGATCAACAACTGAATGAGGAAACCCTGGCGCTGACGTCGGCGCTGGGCCTCGGGGCAGGTCAGCCACGACCCGAGGTCAATCCCATCACGCACCCTGAGGCCGCCGGCTGGGGTCATCTCTTCAACCTGCGCTACCGCATGCTGCTCACCGATCTCACGCATGCCTTCCACCTCGCCGCCACCCCGGACAACGGCACCACCCTGACCGCGCGCGGATCGCTGATCCACCAGGCCTTCGGCGAAATGTACAACCTCCGGGCCATCGCCGGGACACTGATCCAATTCCCGCTCGACAGCGAGGGGGCCTCCGGTCTCGTGGCCGGCCCGCCGTTCGAGATGCCGTACACGCTGGACCTCCCGCCGGGCGAGCGCAACCGGTGGTTGCTGCAGCGCGATCTCACAGACGCCGCGGCGCACGCCATTGATGACTTGCTCGCCACGACGCCGGCACCCGGGGGCGAGGCGTACCTTCGTGCCCTCCGCGAGGCGGACGCACAAGCGCGGGAGATCATCGACCGCATCCTGGCCGAGGGCTGAGCACCGCTCGCCCCTGATGAACCGCTGACGAGGAGAGAGCGTGGCCATCAAGGAACTCCGGATTCTCCCGCCCCTGGCGATCGGCCGGCTGGGGGAAGCCACCCGGCCCATGGACAATTACGAAGTGCTCGTGGATCCGCACAATCTGCTGGCACCCCGGCAACTGCTGCCTGCCCCGACCTTCGATGTGGATCCGGACAGCGGAGCCATCACGTCGGCCGACGCCCCGCTCGCACTCCAGTTCACCGAAGACGGCATGGTCCGCCCGGTGGCACCGTTCCTGGAGGTCTGGGCACTGACCTCGGAGCCGGGCCGGGACGACGTACTGGAACCGCTGACCGTCCAGATGCTGGAGCGGTACCGCCTCGGTCCCGAGGACGTGCGCTGGTCGGTGCACGTGGCCAACCACAAGATCTACCGGCGGACGGGTGTCGAGGCCGACCGGATCGACGCCCGGGTCGGACCGATTCACGACCATGCTGTGCACGCGTTGAACGGCACGTGCCCGAACTTCTTGACGGGTAAGCAACTTCCCTTCGGGCACGTCCGGTACATCAGGCCCACGCCCGGCTTCCCCGGCATCCGGCTGCGTTTCACGCCCGCCGCCGGACTCGTCTACGGCTCCAGCGAGAAAACGCCGCCGCCCGGGACTCCGCCCGTCGAGCCGGAGCGCGACCCGAATCTGGCCGATGTCCTGTACGACGCCGACAAGGGCGGATGGCGGGGATATGCCGATAGGAGCGGGGACCCCAAGGTGACCGTTCCCGGCGGCATCTACGCCAGCGACTCCGAGTCGGCCAGCAAGGGCTATCTGGACGACGAGTGCGACGGCCTGGTCAGGGCGGAACTCACCATCGAGGGGACGCTGCTGAGCGCGTACGCGTGGATCGGCGCAGGTCCGCCGACCTACGCCCCGGACAGCTTTCCGGTCCGCTCTGTCGCCGACGAGCTGGAACAGGCCATGTTCGGTCCTGCAGTCGGCATTGATGAGATGTCCCTGGAGGCCGCCGAGGACGTGGTTCGACGTGCCTTCGACACTGTCCGGTTGATGAACACGGAGGTGATGAACGGCAACACGGTGGTCGGGGTCGGTCCCAACAACACGATGGCCAGCCAGGACACCGGCGACACCGGCCGTGCGTACGAGCCGATCATGGCTCCGTCGCTGGTCGACCGGACGGCTCTGCTGAACCTGCATCAGCAGGTGCTGACCGGTCTCCGCAGCGGCACGGCCCCATGGTTTGCCGATGTGCTGCGCGACTTCGACGAAGTCGGTGACCTGTCCGACAAGGGACGGCGCAAGATGCCGGCCCTGATGCGCGGGGCGGACGGCCGCTCACTCGCACTGACCCGCCGCCAGGTCGACATCGTCCGGAAAGCCGCCCAGCGGGCGATCTTCACGGAGAACGGTCCGGCCGGTGCCGCCACTCCGACCACCGGCCTCAGGGAGCAGGGATGACACTTCCGCAGCCCATCACCTCGATCCAGCCGACCAACCTCTCCGCACAGCTCCACTACCGGGCGCCCGGCAATCCACCGAGCACTCTGGCGGCATCGGCGATTTCCAACGCCTTCCCAGGGCTCGAATTCGACTTCCGCAACATCTGGCGCCGGATCTTCGAGGGCATCGAGCTGCATGAGGCGGACAACTACGTCGTCCGGGCCGACCCGGACCACAAGAACCTCGAACGCTGCCGGCTGCTCCGGGTGGCCGGTGAGCGGGTGATCGGCCCCCTGATGGGGCCGCAGTTCCCCAGAGGTGGGTCCGAACAGCTCAATTCAGTCAGCAATCCTGACGCCGTGACCATGCTGGAGTGGTCCAACTCTCTTGCCGGTGTTCTGGACCGTCACGTCAACCAGAAGGTGACATGTGAGTTCACCAAGGAGCCGTCCGACAATCCGGCGGGCATCCCGGAGGAACCAGCCGAACTGAGCGCGGCCGTTCAGGCAGTGGAGCTGACTGTCCGCCCGCTGTTCGCAACCAGCCAGGTGGTCAAGGATCAGCTGGCGGTGATCGACGAACAGCTGGTGCAGCCCGGGGATCTCACCCGCAGTCTCTGCTCGCCCTGGCAGAACGACTACCGTGAGTGCGCCTGCTACTACTGGGCGGCCAGTCGACCGGACTACGTCAATGTCGACGTGGACGAACAGGGCGTCAGCGTCGGCAACAACTGGCTCTCGGTGCACCGCGAGCCCAAGGGATACGTGCTCGACAGAGGCAACGACACCCGCCTCCTGACGTACGAGGACCTCTTCCGGGAATGGCAGCGGCGGCTGCGATTCGTCGTCGGCGGCCGGGACTACCCGGACACCGCGGATGAGGCCACCCGATGACCTCCTCCCGCGCCGGCTCTGCGGCCCATGACCAAGCCCGCGATTTGATTGAAATGTCCGCACCGGTCAATCCCGACCTGCATCTGTTGCGCACCGAGGTCGGTACGCACGCCCTCGTGGTCAATGGCAGCCGTCTGTTCGATCTCGACGCCGAAACCTACGAGGTCCTCGACCGCGCCCGGCAGACCAAGGACGAAGCCGGACTTTCCCGAGCGATGTCCGACCTGGGAATGGACGCGCCGCAGTTGATCGATGACAGGCCGCTCGTCGAGCCGCCGGTGCGCGCCCTGTCGCTCGCAGTGGCGCAGAAGTGCAATCTCGGCTGCACCTATTGCTACGCCCAGCAGGGCAGCTTCGGCAGCGCGCCCACCAGCATGCCGGTCGAGACCGCGCTGGAAGCCGTGGAGCTGCTCTTCAGCACTGCCGCACCGGGTGAGCGGGTGAATCTCTCGTTCCTCGGCGGCGAGCCGCTGCTCAACCGGCCCGTCATTCACGCCGCCACCGAGCAGGCGGTCCGCCTCTCGGACGAGAAGAACGTGCCCGTAACTTTCTCGATCACTACGAACGGCACGGTGGTGACGGCCGCGGACGCCGACTTCTTCGAAAGCCACGGCTTCGCGGTGACGGTGAGTCTGGACGGCACCCAGGAGGTGCACGATTCGCTGCGCCCGTACAGAGGCGGGCGCGGGAGCTTCCACAAGGTGATCTCCAATGTGACCCCGCTGCTGGCCACGCAGCGCCGTATGCAGGTCTCGGCCCGGGTCACGGTCACGCCCGACAACCTCGGCCTGAAGGACACCCTGGACGCCTTCGTCGAGCTGGGCTTCCACAGCGTCGGCTTCTCCCCCCTGCTCAACTCCCCGAACGGCCGACGCGAGCTGACCGTCGCCGACCTGGAGGTGATGCTGGGCCAGATGGTCGCATGCGGCGAGGAGTTCGAGCGACAGGTGATCGCCGGCCGCCGCTACCCGTTCGCCAACCTGGTCAACGCACTGCGCGAGCTCCACCAAGGCACGCACCGGCCCTATCCATGCGGTGCCGGGGCAGGATACCTGGGCGTCTCGGCGGAGGGTGATCTCGCCGCCTGCCATCGCTTCGTGGGAGACGCCAAGGGCGCGATGGGCAACCTGAGCCGAGGCGTGGATCGCAGCCGCCAACTGAAGTGGCTCGATGACCGGCATGTGCACCGCCAGGAGCCGTGCCGCTCGTGCTGGGCACGCTACCTGTGCGGAGGCGGTTGCCATCACGAGGTCATCGAACGCGGGCGGCCCTCCTGCCATTACATCCGCGGCTGGTTGCACTATGCCCTGGGCGCGTACCACCGCCTGCAGATCCGCCGGCCCGACTACTTCCGTCCGGTACCGGCCACCCGAGCACCGGCGTGACTGCCGGAGCGGCGTCCGGCAAGGCCGTGATCACTTCGGGAGCCGAGACCGAAGTGTGTGTCATCGGCGCCGGACCGGCGGGCGCGGTCTGTGCCAGGCGCCTGAGCGAACTGGGTCACCAGGTGCTTCTCGTGGAACGGGAGCCGTTTCCGCGCCCTCACATCGGTGAAGCGCTGACGCCTGCCGTCCGACCGCTGCTGGACAGCCTCGGGATGCTTGATGCGGTGCAAGGCGCGGGCTTCCTCTCCCCCACCGAGTCGAGCATGCGCTGGGCGGACGACCGGGTGCGACACGTCCGCCTGCCGGCACACGCGACAGGGCTCACGGTATGCCGGGGCCGCTTCGACGAACTCCTGCTGGATGCCGCCCGGTCCGCCGGCGTCGTGGTGCTCCAGCCCGCCCTCGCACGCCGTCCGCGCCGAGGGAACGGCGGCTGGGAGGTGCCGGTCACGACACCCGAGGGGCCTCAGCTCCTTCGCGCCCGATTCCTGGTCGACGCCACCGGCCGGGCACGTGTCCTCGGCGGCCGCGTGCAGCGCACCGGCCCTCGGACGATCGCCCTGCACGCAGCCTTGCGTCTCAGCCCGCGCGACGCCCCGGCAACCCGCGTGGAGGCCGGGCCGAACGGCTGGCTGTGGGGCACGCTCCTGCCGCGCGGAAGCTACCGGGCCATGGCCTTCACCGACCTGGAGCACCTGCACCGTTCGGGCGTTCGCAAGTCATCTCTGGACGGTTTCTTCCAGAACCTGCTGGCCGGCTCCGAACTGTTCCGCGGGCTCGTGGGAGACGGACCCGGGACCACGGTGGAGGTCTGCGGCGCCACCAGCTACTTCGACCCCGATCCTGTCGGTGAGGACTACATCAGACTCGGTGAGGCCGCCTTCACCATCGATCCGCTCTCCTCGTCCGGCGTGGAGAAGGCCCTGCAGACCGCCATGGCCGGTGCCGTCACCGTGCACACTCTGCTGTCCGAGGACGGCGACAGGACCGCCGCGCTGACCTTCTACCGCGACGGTCAGCGGCACTCCGTCGAGCAGCACAGGAAGTGGGCCGGTGGGTACTACGCGGAACACCGGACCCACCGGAGCAATGCTTTCTGGCGCCACCGCGCCCGCCCGCTCCCGACGCAAGGACCCGCAATCACCTCCCCCATGGACCTGGCGGACCTGATACACCGGCGCGTGCGCCTCTCGCCCGCCACCAAGCTGGTGAGCACCCCCTGCGTCGTGGGCAACCAGGTGTCGTTCCGCCCCGCACTCACCCATCCCACCCTGGCCAGACCCGTGGCCTACGTCGAGGGACTCGCAGTCGCCCCGCTCACAGATGCTTTGTCGGGCGAGTACACGCTGGCCGAGACCTTAGGAGCCTGGAGCCGCACCATGGCACCTGGGCAAGTCATGACCATCGCCACCTGGCTGCACCGTTGCGGCCTGATGGCGGCGGTCCCTTGACATCGCACGGGGCGACGGAGGGCCGGGCCGGGGCCGACGGCCGAGAACCAGGACATGGATGAACCAGGAGATCTCCTCGTTGTGCCCTTCGTACGCCTTGACCAAGCTGCAGCCGGCGGCCTGATAGACACCCGACCAGCCGGGCAGATCCGGGGGTGGCACTCCCTGCCCGCTGAGCACCTGAGCGAGGTCCTGCAGCAGGGTGTGCCGGTGATTCCCACCGGCGGGCGGGTGGTGGGTGAGGCGGCCGTAGTAGTCCTCGAGGAAGAGCAGACGGCCCGGGAACAGCTCTTTGAGCCCGGTCAGCACCTCGACGGCGCTCCGGCCGCCATCGGCGAAGAACTCGTTCGCGATGCTGCGTCCGTAGAGCGCTTGGACGTCCTCCACGTCCGGGCGCGGGGTCAGCCCTCCGAGTTCCCGGACATCGCTTCTGAGGATGCGGAGGCGGCCGCCGAGTCCGGAACGGCTGATGCGTTCGTCGGCGGCCTTCACCATGGCGTCCGAGGAGTCGGCGCCCCATCCACGGAACTCCGGGTCTGCCGTGGCGAGTTCGACGAGAAGGGTGGCTGCGCCGCAGCCCAGGTCGAACAGGGAGGTCACGCCCCAGGCCCTCAGCACCCGGGCGGTCAAAGAGGGGGAGCGTGGTTCCAGCTGTCCGAAGGCTCGTGCCAGGGAGGGGAGGTCCCTCAGCTCCGGGCCGCTCCCCGGAGCTGCGAGGACCGTGGCGGTGCCGGCGATGACTGGGCCATACGCGCCGAGGAACTTCTCCAGGTGAAACGCGGTGCGGCGGTAAGGGCGGCAGGACGGAGCCAGGCGGTAGTGGTGATCCTCCCGGACCAGCAGGTCCGTGGTCCGGTGGATGAAGTCGAGCACCGCGGACAGAAGCTGCTCGTCGAGAGCGAACTCTTCGGCAAGGGCGGGGACGTCGGCACCGTCCTCCAAGCGGGGGAGCACGCCGAGCCTGTGCAGTGCCCATACCGTCTGGGAACAGTAGAACCCCTCGATCACGTCCATGGCGTCCCGTCGCGTCGTCATGTCAGACACGGGCCGTCTCACGGGGTTCGTCGTACTCGCCGTGTTCCTCGCGCTCGGCGGGTTCCCTCTGCCTGAGGACGCCGAGAGCGAGCAGATGATCGAGAAGCTGGTCGAGCGGCTCCGCTTCGGCGCCCCGAACACCGAGGTACCGCACGATCTCCGCTCTGCTTCGCGGTGCCTCGAGGAACGCGAGGAGATGCAGGGAGTCCTCGCTCATCACCATGTACCGCATGGTTTGTCCGTCGCTGCCCGGGAGCAGGAGGCCGTGGCCCCGCCGCGTGCGCAGCGAGTGCGGAACCTTCACCGGTTCCGGGGTCGTGGCCGAGGTCAGCAGGTCCAGGATTTCGGGGCACGCGTGAATGTCCCTCAGCACGGCGGCCCGAGGAGAGGTCTGCACCAGCGGGTCGGCCGAGCGGGAGGGCGCATCCGGTCGGTCCGGTCCGTCACCGTAACGTCCCCGCGCCGGATCGGTGGCTGCGAGCATGTAGCGCACCAGGGAGAGCAGGTAGTCCTCCGCGCCCCACCGGGCGCAGAGGTACGCCTGTACCAGCTCTGCCGTATCCGAAGGGGCGTTCGGTGCGGTGCGCTCCCAGGAGATCAAGTCGTCGAAGAACCTGCTGAGGCTGTTGTCGTATCGCGACAGCAGGTGGCGTTGCACTGCGCGTCCGAGTCTGCACAGGACCCGGTAGGCGGACGTGACGAGGATGTGGCGATGCCTGGGCAGGACGCTCCGGTAGTAGTGGTGGTTGACGAAGACTTCGGGGTCCAGCCGGGTGATCTCCGCGTCGTCCGCCTCAAGGGTCGGGAGGTTGAAGTCGGAGATGTGGCCGTCGTAGGCCAGTCGGTCCCGGTACCGGTCGAGCAGTTCGGTTCCCGGTTCCGGCGTGAGGAGGTGCAACTGAGTGGCGAGCATTACGGGTTGCCGGATCCATGCCGCCCCGATGAGGTCCAGGGTTTCCGCCTGGTCGGCTTCGGTTTCCTGCGGGTACCCCGTGATGAAGGAGGCCACCGCTTCCATTCCGGCCTCGCGGGTCGCGCCGAGTGTCGGCCAGAACAGGCCGAGGTCGAGGCGCTTGGCTACTTCCTTCTGCATACGCGGGGACCCGGTCTCGACGCCGTAGTAGATGGAGCGGCAGCCGGCCTGTCCCATGGCCCGGAGGAGGTCGCTGTCGACACAGTCCATCCGTGCGGAGCAGGTCCAAGTGTAGCCTCGGGGCGCCACCTCTTCGCAGAATTCCCGGACTTTCCCCTTGTTCACCGTGAAGAGGTCGTGGGTCAGTGCGAAGTGCGTGATTCCGTAGGCGTCGTGCAAGCGGTCCAGGTCGGCGCAGAGCCTTTCCGCGGACTTCAGCCGGTAGCGGCGGCCGAAGAAGCTCGCTGTCGAGCAGAAGGTGCAGGCGAAGGGACATCCGCGGCCCGCCTCCACCCGGATAGTCGTCAGCCCTGCCTGTGCCAGGGGGTAGTGGTCGTAGGAGGCGGGCGGGAGTGCGTCGAGGTCGGTGACCAGGGGCGCGTCGGGGGCCCGGTGAATGTCGTGCCCGTTGCGGTGGGTGATGCCGAGCAGACCGGAGAACCGCCGGGAGTGGAGTCTGTCGAGGAGAGGCGGCAGGGTGAGTTCGGCCTCTCCGCGTACGACCAGGTCGAACTGCGGGTAGCGCTGGAGCACCGGCACGTCGAGGATGCTCGCGTGCGGGCCGCCCAGGAGAATCGGCAGGTCGGGGGCCAGGCGTTTGAGGTGCGCCGCGACTTTCGCCGTGGCCATGAAATTGCAGCCGAGGCTTGTCATTCCGACGGCGTCCGGCCGTGAGGCGAGGACGTCGTCGGCGATGCGCTCGTACAAAGATGCGTCCAGCGCCAGCCTGCCTGAACTGACGCCCAGTTTGGGATCGACCAGAGTCCCTTCATGCCCTGCTTGGTGCACAACGGCAAGCAGGGAGATGAGCCCGAGATGGGGCTGGAGGTCGAAGTGGTACCCCTCGGGTCTCTCCTCCAGCAGAAGGTTGTCGACAAAGGTGACCCGCATCTCTACCCCACTTCTCTCGCCGGGCTGTCGACCAGCAGCACGAGCCCTTGGTGCACCGCACCGTCAAGGACGCGGGCCAGATGGGTGCGACCGGCCTCCGGCAGGACGGCCCGGCTCTCGTCAAGGACGTCGTCGACCGATCGGTGGCCGTCGACAGCGGACAGAACAGCGGCGGTTGCCGTGTCCACCGTGAGAACGGAGACCGTTTGCTCGCTCGTGCGTCCCCAGTAGCAGAAACAGACGGCCTTCGGCTCGAGGTGTGCGAGAGCGCTGCCACCGTCCTGGAGGCGGGCCGCAATCTCCAGCGGGTCGTGGTCCAGTGCGGCGACGCGGATGACATCACAGGCGACGACCACGCGCTGATCGCGCTGATCGAGTGAGCCGGCACGGACCTCACGGGCAGCCGGCCGAACCGGGGCGGAGCGACGGTGCCCGAGAACCTCCTGTGTCACCTCCCACTGCAGACGCTCATGGATCAGGACATCCAGAAGGCCGGGGCAGTTCGCCCTCGCCGAATCCCGGAGACGGCGCTCCAGAAACCTCAGGAAGCGTGCCGCCTTCTCTGCCCGGGAAGGCTTGCCGGCCCGGCACATTTCCACATAGTGAGCGCGGTAGTCCGCGAACGTCTCGAGTTCGATGCCGTAATACCTGAGCAGGGCCCGTGTCCGCGGAAAGGTGTCCCACAGGTCATTGTGCTGGACCTTGGTGACGAAGCCGGCGAACAGACGCACCTGCCCGACATCGAGCGTTCCGATGGCGGCCCGGGTCTCCTCGTCGACCGGCAGCGCTGTCAATTCCCTTTGCGGGTCCCGTGCGAGCCGGTCGAGATACCCGGGTTCCAGCAGGCACCGGGCGACGACCGAGTTCACGGCCCTGCTCACTTCCGTCGGCACGCGTCGATCACATCCCGGGTGCGGGCGATCTCTTCCAGCAGAGCGCCCACGGGGAAACGAGAAGACCAGTTGTACTCCAGCGTCACAGCACGTACGGGCGAACGCTCGACAACCATCGCGAGCAACTCCAGCTCCACGTCCGGCGCCCGGCTCGCGTGATTGTCCCACCACCCTCCCGCCTCTTCGGAGAACCCCGAGATATGTACCTCCACCACTCGGTCCAGGGGAAACCGGGCCAGCTCGGCCAGCGGGTCGTACCCAACTGTCCGGGACGTGATGCAGAAGTGCGCGAGATCGAGAAGCAGGCCGACTTGCGAGCGGGCAGCCACCTCTGAGATGAATTCGACCTGGCTCATGGTGGAGCCGGGCATGGAAAAATAAACAGGCGGGTTCTCAATGATCAACGGGACACTGAATCTGGACGCCGCGCGCTCCAGCGACCGGACCACCGATTCAACGGTCTCGAGGTTCATCGGAGGGCTGACCGTGTATCCGATGTTCCAGGGTTCACCCGGGGCATAGACATCGGCCGAGAAGTCGGTGTGCGCCCGCTCGGCCGTGATGAAGGAAAGGTGTTCGCCGACCCATGGGGTCCGGGTTTCCCCGACCCACTCCTCGATGCTGCTCATGACGGCTGCCGTCGGTGGCACCGAACCTGCGAGGGAGAGGCTGGCGCAGTGCAGCACCGTAGGAGTCCCACCCAGTGCCTTCGCGACCGTCGGGTCATGACGGAGCAGCTCGAAAGGGACCTCCACGTAGTCCAGAAGTCCGGGGTGCCGGCTGATGAGGCCTGGGGTGGTACGGCTGTACGCGACTCCGATTCCGGGGCCGGCCGGAACTGCAGGGCTCGGCACGATTTTCGCTGTTCCGGGTTCAGTCGACGAGGACGCCGTCTCCGCCCAGTTCGCGAATCTCGGTCAGGTTGGTCACGGAGACCTCGCTGAACGAGATCCGCACCTCACCCGACTTTTCCAGGCACCGCTGTGCCTGTTCACGATGCTCGGGCGTGAGTGAGAACACCACGGACGCCGGAGTGACGACCACCTGTGCCGCGTCTTCGTATTTGGCCATACCTGATTCTTCGGCGATATGCGGCGCACCTGTCAAGTCAATCACCATCGAATGACCCGTCTGGACGAATGAACCTCCTCCATTCGGACGGCCGGTCTCACCGTTGGTCACTTCGGCGTGCTGGTCCGCAAAGGTTCGTGCACGCTGGATCGGGGGCGAGTGGACGGAAGCGGGCGTCCCAAGGACCACTGGATCGGGGCCACCGCGGCCGCAGTCTGCTGCACTAAACGGGAGAACAGCATGATCGGGACCCCCGAACCCTTCGACGAGAACGCCGAGAACGCAGGGCAGCCGCAGCTCCCAGGGTGCCCCGAGAATGCGGCCGCCGCACTGAAGCAGATGTTCGTCGACATGACCCAGGGCGAGCGAATATCCCGTGGCCAGGACCCCGTCAAACGGCCGGTATTCCTCAAACCGCACGGTGTGGCCCGTGGAGTGCTCACGGTCTCCCCCGATCTGCCACCCGAACTGCGCCTCGGGTTCCTGCAATGCGCCCATGAACGGGCTGACGGGCTGACCGCCTGGGTACGTTTCTCCAGCGACACCGTTCCCGGCGTTCCCGATCTGAAGACCACCCTCGGTCTCGGCATCAAGCTGTTCGGAGTGCCCGGCCCGAAGCTGCTGGAAGGCGAGGACGAGGCCGGCACCCAGGACCTGCTGCTGCAGAACCATGACGTCTTCTTCGTCGACACGGCCCAGGACATGTGCGAGTTCACCAGGGCCGGTGCCGTCGACGGCAACTACGAGCCGTACCTGCAGGCTCACCCGATCACCCGGGAAATCCTCGACGCGATGGCCAAGCCCGAGGAGAGCGTGCTGACGGCCACGTACTGGGGCGTGCTGCCCTACGCCTTCGGCCCTGACCGCTTCGTCAAGTACAAACTCGTTCCCGCAGGTTGTGAGCCCGGCGACCCAGCGGCGGTGCCGGCCGACGAGGATCCCACGTATCTCGGCGCCGACCTGCGACACCGGCTCGCGGCGGGAACTGCGGCCTTCGACCTGATGCTCCAGTTCCGCACCGACCCGCAGCGCATGCCGCTGGACCGGGCCACCGTGCGCTGGGAGGAGTCCGGGAGTGCGCCGGTGAAAGTGGCCCGGCTGACCCTCCGAAAGCAGGACGTCACCGTCCGGGGCCAGGCCGCCTACGGCGAGAACCTCGCTTACAACCCGTGGCACAGCCTCGCCGAGCACCGCCCGGTGGGCAGCATTGCCGAAGTGCGCAAGACCGTCTACCGCGCCTCGGCCGAACAACGCCGCGACGTGAACGGCATCCCGGCGACCGAGCCCGGCCCCGCCCGCCCGCCGGTCACGCCGCCGCCCGGACGCGACACCAGGATCGTCAGGGCGGCCGTGCACCCCGCGATCGGAGTGGCCCGGGTCGGCGACAGCATGGACGAGTACGTCCTCGGCCCCGAGGTCGACCATCCGGCCGCGCAGCCCACCGGGAGCTACAAGGATGCCACCGGCGCCCTGAAGCGCCAGGCCGTCCGCTTCCGGGTCTACGGCTACAACGCCGCCGGCGAGCCGGTCGCCGAGCTGACCGCCGACAACGCGGACCTGCGCTGGACCGTCCACGTCGCCAACGTGAAGGCCGCCTGGTACCAGTTCCAGCTGGCCCTCGACATCCCGGAGGCGGCCGGCACCATGGACAGCAACCTGCGCAACCCCAAGGTCCCGGCCGCCCAGCGCAAACGCCTGGCCATCAATCCCGGGCCCCGATCGGTGCGCGGCCGCAACCGCTCCGGCAAGGCCGAATACCGCTTCGACACCGGCACCTTCCTGGAACGACCCGTCTACCTGGGCGAACTGCGCACCGACGACAGCGGTCGGCTGGTCTTCCTGGGCGGCCGGGGTGTCTCGGCCTCGGTCACCGATACTCCCGCCGGCGACTTCGCCAACAACGACGGCTGGTACGACGACGTCTCGGACGGCCCGGTCACCGCGGAAGTCAGCATCGCGGGGCGGTCCATCCCGGTCGACCCGGGCTGGGTGGTGACCGCGCCGCCCAACTACGCACCCGAACTCACCTCGGTGCGCACGATGTACGACCTGGTGCGCGACGCCTTCGTCACCGCCGGGCTCCTCCCCGAACCGCAGCAGGTCTCGTTCACCCGTGACGTGCTGCCCGTACTGCGTCGGCTGTGCGGGCTTCAGTGGGTCAACCAGGGGCTGGCCGCCCAGTTCGGGCACGGCGGACGCGAGCACTTCCTCGACCCCGACCGGCTCGCCAAGCTGGCGGATCCCTCCCCCGTCCACCAGGAGCTGCGCTCCCAGGTCTGGCTCTCGATGCGCGACTACGATCGTGACGGCACGTCGCCCGTGCCGTGGCCGGCGGTCTACGGCGACGCGATGAACCTACCGCCCCAGACCGTACGCCAGCACGTGGCGCTCTCCCCGCTCCAGTACCGCCTCCTGGAGCGCTGGGCCGGCGGAAACTTCGTCGCCGACTACGACCCGCAGGCCGTGCCACCCGCCTCCCTCGACGACGTCCCGTTCTCCCAGAGGCCCCAGACCCTCGACCGGGCGGCCCTGTCGTTCTGCCTCGCCGACGCCTTCCACCCCGGCTGCGAGCTCACCTGGCCGATGCGCCACACCACCCTGTACAGCAGCCCGTTCCGGGTACGCCACCGCGATCCGCTCGCGCCGAAGCCGCCGTCCTACGGCCTGACACTCACCCCGAAGGAGGCGCTCTCCTTCGACGGCCCGCTCTACGCCCAGGGCCCCGGCCACCTGACCCGGTGGATGGCCGTGCCCTGGCAGACCGACACCGCAAGTTGCAGGTCCGGCTACGAACGACTCTACGGATTTGGCCACTACGACCCGTACCTCCCCACTTTCTGGCCGGCCCGAGTGCCCAACCACGTGCTCGCCGAGGATGAGTACGACATCGTCGTCGACACCTCCCGCCCCATGGCGGAGCGCCTGGCCGCGTTCGAGAAGCGGCGGACCTGGCTCCGCTGGCTCCCCACGGGAAACGAGGCAACCATGAACGCCATGGTGACGGACTTCGGCAAGCTCGGTGTCGTCGAGCGGCGTCCCGGACCCACCGACGATCCCCGCTTCCCGGCGGAGATGCTGGTCGAGTCCGAGGTCAGCTTCCCGCGTGAGCCCGCCCCGCCGGCCCGGCGCAACCTGGTCACGGTGCACGTTCCCCTCGGCGCCGACCCGGTCCACGGCCCGGCCGCCATGGCCACTGCAGTCACCATGGCAGACCTGCCCGACGAGGAGGTTTCGGCAGGCTTCATCGCGAAAGTCAAACGCTTCCGGCCGAGTCCGTGACCGCGCCCGTGCGCCCGCCCGGACAGGCCGACGCGGCTGTGGCAGGCAGCGGCCCGGCGGGCGCCGTAGCGGCACTGGTCATGGCGAGGGCCGGCTACCGGGTCCTGCTCCTCGACGATGGCGGGCATTCCTCGCCGCGCGCGGGCCAAGCCGGGTTCAAGATCGGGGAGTCCCTGCCACCCGCCGCCCGCCCGCTGTTGCGCGACCTCGGGCTGCTGGACGGCTTTCTGGCCGCCGGGCATCCGAGGTCCACGGGAATCTACAGTGCTTGGGGTTCAGAGGAGCTGCACGGCCGCAGCCACCTGTTCGACCCGTACGGGCACGGCTGGCACCTCGACAGACTCCGCTTCGACGCCTTCCTGCGGGACGCGGCCGTCGCGGCAGGCGCCGAACTGCGGCGGGCCACGGTGCTGGACCAGCTCGGCAGGCGCCTGATCGTCCGTGAGCGAGGCACCGCCACCGTGACGGAGTTGCACTGTCGCTGGACGGTCGATGCCACTGGTCGGCGCTGCGTCATCGGCCGCCGGCACGGCCATCGCCGCCGGCAGGACCGGCTCGTCACCGCGTACACCGTGTTCCGCGACCGTCACCCCGCGGACCAGCACCGGGAGCACCGGGAGGACGTTGAGGCGCGCACCCTTGTCGAGGCGGCGCCCCACGGCTGGTGGTACACCACCCGAATCCCGGCCGGACGCCTGGTCGCCTATCTGACCGACCCCGACCTAGCCGACCCCTCCCTCCGTACCCCCCAGGGCTTCTGGCGCGGAGTTGCCCGAACCGGCCACGTGTACCGCCGGCTGGAGGGCTACGACCCCGCCTCTGCTCCCGTGCCGTGCTGGGCACCCGCCCACGGCCTGCAGCTGTCCCCCGCCGCAGGCCCGGGCTGGGTGGCGGCCGGGGATGCGGCCCTCGCCTTCGACCCGCTCTCTTCGCAGGGCATCCTCACGGCGCTGCACACCGGTGCCCGTGCCGGACAGACCGTGGCCGCGTGTCTGGCCGACGCGGGCCGGACGGCCGATGAGCTTGCCGACTACACAGAGTTCCTGGAGGGCATCGCGGCTGCCTACCGCAGACATCATGCGTACGCGTACGACCAGGAGCAACGCTGGCCCTCCAGCCCCTTCTGGCGACGACGTCGCACGGGAGTGAAGGCCCTGCCCGGCATTGCCTGAAAGGGGCCGGAACACGCATCTACACGCGCCTAAGCGAAACCACTCGTTCCGGCAGCGTCTGCGATCCGCTCGCGCGGCAGGGTCACCCGACCGGCCGTAGGGTGGAACAGAGGATTCATGTCGCCCGATTCATGTCGCTATGAGGAGGTCGATCATGGCGCCTGACGTGAACCTGGATGCAGTCGAAGTCACCCAGACAGTGCAGGACCTGAACCATTCCGTACCCTTGATCGCGGGTAAGTCCACGGTGGTCCGGCTCTACCTCAGTTGCGATTCCGCGCCCGGAGTCACCGTGCGCGGCGAGATTTCGGTGAGCCGGTCGCCGGCCGATACCGCCTCCGTGGTCTCCTCCCTCGGCACGGTCTTCCTGGATCCCTCACTGGCGGGAAACGTCCCCCAATGCCGTAATGATGTGAGACTCAGCCTCAACTTCCGTCTCCCTGAGGCACATACTGCAATGGGGCCGCTGCACATACGGGTGGCGAATGTCGTCGACACGGCAACCGGCGAGTCCCTGACGGTCACGGGAACCCAGAGCCCGACGAGCGTTCAATTCCGGTCGTCCCCGCCTCTGCGGGTACGGATCCTGGGACTGCGCTACCACTCGGGCACACCCCCCGTCGTCCACGCGCCCAGGACACTGGATTTCCAGGGCCTGATCTCCTGGCTGAAGCGCGCCTACCCGGTGAGCCGGGTCATCAGTTCAACCGCCATTGTCGACGCAAACGCATCGCCCCCCTTCCAGTACGGCACCGCCAACGCCCAGCTTGCGGCCCTCCGCGCCCTGGACATCAGTGAAGGCGCCGACCCACGCACCCACTATTACGGGATGGTGGGCGACGGAGGCTTCTTCATGCGCGGGGGTGCTGCGGGGATTCCCACGGCCCCGGACCCCGGAACAGTCGCTTCGGGCCCGGCGGGGCCCGCCGACTTCGGCTGGGACTTCGATGGCACATATGGCGACTGGTACGGGGCACACGAGCTCGCACACACATTCGGACGCCTGCATCCGGGCTACTGCAATCAGACTGAAGATGATCTCCAGAACTATCCCTTCGAGCAGGGACTCATCTCCGACACCAACCACGGATTCGTCGGATTCGACGTGGGCGACCCCGCTCTGAACATACCCATGGCAGCCCTTCCGGGACTGCGGTGGCACGATGTGATGACGTACTGCAACTTCCAGTGGCTGAGCTCGTACACCTACGAAGGGGTGCGCAACAGGCTCGTCGCGGAGGACGGCACAGCCGGAGCCCCCACCGGGGGTGCTTCCCCGACGGGCGCCACGGCACCCGGCGGATCCGGCGGGCGACCGGACGAGCGGTTCCCGGTGCGCCCTGTCGTCAGCTCCCCCGAGGCGGCTTCCCCCGCCGGGGGTGCAGCCGGCGGTGCAGCCAGGGGTGCAGCCGGCCCGGATGCCCACGCCGACAAATACGTCAGTGTCGTCGCGCGGGCCAACCTCACCACCGGGCAGGGCAGCATCCAGTTCGTCAATCCGGTATCCGCCCTGGCCGCGCCGTCCGGACAATCCGCGGCGGGTGGCGAGACGACGGCGATCCTGCGGGTGATCCAGGCAGGCGGTGCCGCACCACGCGAGTACCCGGTCAAAGTCAAGGTCGACTCCGAACTCGAGCCGGACGATGACCGTACCGGGCTTGTCGATGCGGTGGTCCCCATCGGACCACAAGCGGAGGCCATCGAGTTGGTGATCGCAGGAGAGCCCGTCGACGTCTTTCAGGCATCGGGCCCGCCGCCCGCTCTGCGTGCCACCCGGCACACCGGCACCGAGGAAGGGGCCATGGGGCTGGCCCTGGAATTCGACCGGGGACTCGAAGAAGAGGCCCCGACCACGACCTACTCCGCTCAAGTCAGCACCGACGGCGGCACCACCTGGCGAACCATTGCCGTAGGCATGCGCGACCCCGTGATTCATGTCGACCGCGGGCAGTTCCGTCCAGGGGACAACGTCCAAGTGCGCATCATCACCACGAACGGATTCACGAGTTCGTCAGCAGTCACCGAGTCGTTCCGGGTGTAGCAGCTGCAAGCAGCGTCCGTGTGTCCGCCCACCGGCACGTCGGCTACTTCATGGGCCGATCTCGAACCGGGGCGGCTTGAGGCCGGTGAGGCATCCGGTTTTCGGGGCGGTCGGGTTGTCGAAGAAGGAGACGGTGATCTCTTGGGCGCACCGTGACGTGGCGAACACCACGTGGGGCTCGTAGGGGACCGTGACGACGGTGGCGCGGCTCAGCGTGCGGGCGACGTACGGTCCGCTGGCCGCCCCGGTCTGGGAGTCGAAGCCGCCCGACAAGGCGAGGGTGGGGATGTCGCTCCGCGTGACGTTCCGGATCGAGGGCGGCGCCGCGGGGACGTTCCAGACGTGGCAGTCCGGACGGAGGAAGGTCAGCTGCGGGGCTTGGGCCAGTACCGAGCGGGGGAACGACGGGAACGCTTCCCGCCCGCCCCGGATCGCCTCGGCCTGGCTCTCGTACGGTACCCACTCACTGCAGAAGATGCCGTAGGCGAGCCCGTGGGCCACCCTGCCGAAGGCCTGGGGGCTGAGTTTGCCGCCCGCCCACTGCTCGGCGATCCGCTGCGGTTTGCCGTGGGCCAGCTCGTCGAGGGAGCGGGGTACGCCCTCCGCCACGTGGGTGGCGGAGGTCATCCAGTTCACCAGGGCTCCGCCGTCCAGTACGACTTTCACCGGCTCCGGGTGGCCGGGGACCCTGACGGTGGTGGTGACCGGGTGGGCTTCGAGTTCACGGACGAGGCGTTCGAAGGTGGCGGACAGGTTCGGATAGCGCCGGTTGCACGCGGAGTCCTCCGCGCAGGCCTTGAACAGGCCGTCGAAGCCCTGCCGGGCACTGCTCCAGGTCAGCGCCGAGCCCGCCGTGGACGGCGGCAGGATGCCGTCGATGCCGACCGACCGGATTCCGTGGGGATGCTGGCGCATGTAGATGAGCGCCAGGTGGGTGCCGTAGGAGATGCCGAATACGTTCCACCGGTCGATGCCCAGCGCGACGCGCAGGTCCGCGTAGTCGGCGGCGCTCTCGGTGTCGTTGTAGGCGCTGAGGTCGGCGCCCCGGCCCGCCAGCCGGTCGCGGCAGGCCTTCGTGGCCTTGACGTGCAGGCGCTCGGTGGACGGCGCGTCGTAGACGAGGCCGACCGCGCGTGCGTTGAAGCGGTCGATGTTGGGGCAGAGGAGCGCCGGGTCGGCCGAGTACGTACCGCGCTGGGACATGAGAATCACGTCCCGGTCGCGGTTCAGGCCGCCCTCGATCGCCATCTTCGCCTCCCCGACGGCGTCGTCGCCGGGGCCGCCGGCGAGCCACACGATCGGGTCGGGCTTCGGTTCGGCGGCCGCCGCCGGCACGACGGCGACACCGAGGGTGATCCGCCGACCGCCCGGCTTGGCGCGGTTCTCGGGCACGGTGAGCGTTCCGCAGCGGGCCTTTTCGAGCTCGGCTATCGGCTCCGGTGTCTTCGGGCAGGGGCCCGGCTCGAAGCGGGCATCACCCTCCGTCCGGGCGACTGTGCCGATCGCTGCTCCGGTGAAGGTGCCGTTGCCGGTGCCGGTGCCGGTGCGCTGTTCTGCGTGTGCGGGCGTCGCGAGCAAGCCGCCGACGAGGATTCCGGTCACCAGCGCGGCCGGCGCGGCGTGGAGCCGGCGCAGGGTACGGCGACGGCGGGGTGCGTGGTCGAGTGTCATCTGCCCTCCCGTTCACTTCGGGGTGATCGTGAACGGTTTCGGGGTGAGACCGGCCACGCAAGCGGTGTCGGGCGCGGTCGGGCGGGCGAGGAACGAGGCCAGCACCCGTTGCGCGCAGGGCGATTGCGGGACCACCCAGTGTCCGATCCCGGGGATCTGTACGGAGGTCGAGCGGGACAGCGTACGGGCCGCGGTCCGCGCCCAGCTCGCCCCGACCTTCGCATCGAATGTCCCGGCAATCAGGAGTGCCGGCACCGCGCTGGTGGTGGCCACCCGGTGGGAGGCGGCGCGGTCGGGAACGTTCCAGATGCGGCACACCTCGTGCTGGAAGGGAAGCTGCGGCGCCTGGGCCAGGACCGTGTCCGGCCACCCGGGGAAGGCCCGGCGCCCCGCCTTCAGCACGTCGGATTTCGAATACCCCGGCACCCACTCGCTGCACACCACCGACTCCGTCAGGCCGTGCGCGGTCATGCCGACGACGGCAGCCGAGTCGGCCGCGCGGGCCCGCGCGAAGCGCTCCGGACGTCCGTGGGCGAGCTCATGGATCGCCGCGGGGACGTCGGGGAACGGGATGGCATTGGCGACCAGGATGTTCAGCAGGGCGCCCCCGTCGAGGACGACCTTCACCGGGTCTCCGCCGCTCGGCGGCCGGGCCTTCAGCGTCAAGGGGTGCGCTTCCAGCTTGCGCACCTGCTCGGTGAGGGTCCGGCGGAGGTCCGGGTAGCGGCTCTTGCAGCGGGGCTCGGCCGCGCACGCCTTGAGGACGTTCTCGATGCCCTCCCGGGCGCTGCTCCAGCCCCACGGCAGGGTGACGATCTGCGGAGCTGTGGCCGAGTCGAGTGCCACCGCGCGAATCCCCTGAGGGTTGTTGCGCAGGTAGGTGAGGGCCACGTTGGTGCCGTAGGAGTGCCCGTAGACGTTCCACCGGGGGATGCCCAGTGCCGTGCGCAGGGCGGCGAAGTCCGCGGCGTTCTCCTTGGTGTTGTACGCGCTCAGGTCGATCCCGTCGGCTGCCAGGCGATTCCTGCACTTCTTCACCGAGTCCAGCAGGAGCCGTTTCGCCTGCGGCGAGTCGTAGCCGAGCCCCACGTACTGCGCGTTGAACCGGTCCATCTCCGGACAGGCGAGATTCGGCTGATCGTAGAGGTTGCCCCGCTGGGCCATGATGATCAGCGCGCGATCCCGGTTCAGGCCGGAGTCGACCAGGAAGGGGATGTCGTCGAACGTCTCGCCGCCCGGGCCGCCCGACATGAACACCACCGGATCCTCGGCGGGCTTGGCCGACGTGGCCGGAATGACCGCCACGGCAAGCCGGATCGTCCGGCTGCCAGGGCGGGCGCGGTTCTCGGGGACTTCCAGGAAACCGCACCGTGCGGTGCTGAGCGCGGCGATCGGCTCGGGCGTCCTCGGGCAGGGACCGGGTACGAACCGCGACGGGGCTGTCGGGCCGGGCCCGGCGGTGTGGCCGTGTGGAGACGCGGCACTGCTCGGTATCGGGCTGAACGCTGCCAAGACCAGGGCGGCGGCCGTGACGGCCACCGCATTTATGCCGTGCTTGGTCATGTGATCCCGTTCCTCTGCAGACGTCCACGGCTGCCCAGCCGGACAACGCCGCAGCGGCTTGGGCGGATCGCGCATTACGGACAATACCGGGCGGGTTGGACAGGTGCACACGGACAGACAGCCGGCGCCGGATGGATCCCAAGAGCTCAAGCAGCCCAGGTCGGGGCCTGTCAGAACGCGTGCAAGGAGGATCTGCGCCAGGCCCTGCTGACGTTCGGCCCCACTGGCGTGGGCGAAGAGAGCATCCACACCGAGGCGCTGACCGCGCTCCGCCCGTAGCCGGACCCAGACGGTGCTCGGACTTGCCGGGCCTTGCGCTGTCCGGGTCTTCCGGACGGCCCGGTCCCGTCACCGATGTCACGGTGACGCATCTGCCGGCTTCGGCCCCGGCCGGTCGTCAAGGTCGGCACCGACACCGCTGGGCGAGGCACTCGCTACCCACGCCGGCCCCCGCTGACGCGGGCCTGCCGGAGTACGACTGCGGCAGCGTCCCCAGAGGAAGGCCGCGCTGCCAAGGCCAGCGTGCTCAACGGCTCCCAGTCGTGCGAATGGTCCGCACAGACAGAACCGGATCGACCGGCGGCACCAGCTCTACGGTGGCGATTTCTACGAGGTGTGCCGGAGGAGCATCGGCGTCGTTCAAGGCGGTCACGTAGTCCATGACCTGGACAGGGGACAGGACTGGCACGCTCCGGCGCAGGGTGTGCATGGCGTGAATCCGGCCGCGAGCAGCTGCCACCGCCCGGACCTCATCATGCAGATCGTCCACCGCGGTCCGTATCGCCTGACCTCGAATACGGACTCGGTAGTCCGCCTCCCACGCGCCGGTTGCCGCCGAGACGACACCAATCTTGTGTAGGCCTCCGTCGACGCGATCAACCAAATAGGGTCCGTTCCCGGCCAGCATGTAGTCCGGATTCCGGGTGCGCAGGTACTCCTCGGACGTCCAGGAGACGATCCACACCAGCTCGTGCTGCTCTACACACGCCACAGCCATGCGCACGGCGTCCAGACCTGCCGACAGCTCCCTCTGATAGTCGCGTTCCAGTTCTTCTTCAACGATCCGAACCGCCACATCTCGATCGATCACGCGTGCAGCGTCTCGTACAGACTCGGGCAGCGGCCAACAGATTTCCCGCTCGCAGGGCATCTGCAGACGCACCGTTCCGGAATACCGCACCGCCGCGCCACCGTGCGAGCTCCGCGATGGCCGTGCTGGGTGCGCTGCATCGGGGTAGGCGGCCGGCTCCGCGCAGTGGCGGTCGGTCTTCGGTCACCCTCGCCAGCGACGTACGCCACCGCGGCGCGGCGGACCGGGACGGCCAGGCCAGGCGCGCAGCGTAAAGCACGAGCCGACCACGCTCGCGGGGCGTTCCAGGTTCCCCAGCCTCCGGCAGGGCCGCGGCGGAGACGCGTCGGTGCCGCCGACTTCCGCCTCCAGGACCGCTCCGGCGACGTAGAGCAGGCCCATGAATACAGGAACGCCGGGACAGCTCCCATGAGGGCGGCGGCACGCGCGGTCGGCGTCACTCGGATGGGACTACGGGGGCCTGTGAGGCACGCGCCGTTATGCGGCGTAGTGGCTGGTTCTGCATCGTGGGGATGAGGAGGCGTGCAACCTCTTTGGGGTGTGGAGTGTCTGTGTGGACACGGAGACGGCCGTCCCGCGTACGTGCATCAACCGGCACCATGCGACTTCTACGGAGGGCACAGTGAAACGTACTGCACGTACCCGTGTTGCGGGAGCTGCGCTGCTCGTCACCGCCACGACCGTCACCGCGCTGGTGGCAGGCAGCGGAATGTCTGTCGCCGCTCCGGCCCGCGCCGCCGCGTACAACCAGGAGTGCGGTACTGGTTACGCGCAGGTCAACCAGATCCCGATCCCCGGCCGCGGGACGGTCTTCCTGTCCTACAACAAGGCCACCGGCAAGAACTGCGTGGTGACCAAGCGGAACAGCTCGACCGGCTCGCGGCTGTGGGTGGGCTCCTGGATCCAGCGCAACCAGGAACTGAAGTCGAAGCAGGAGCAATACGGCTTCTTCACCTCGTACTCGGGACCGGTCTACCTGGACGCCAAGGGTAAGTGCGTCGACTGGGGCGGCGAGATCGACGGCTATGTCGTGGCCCGCTACAAGACGAACTGCGGCACCCTGGCCTAGACCAGGTGACAGGTCCGCTGACCCGCGGGCCGAGACGGTGAGCGGGGTGGTGGGCGGAGCGGTGGGCGGCGGGACGTGCGGTCCTGCCTGTCGCTTCGCTCGCCGCCGACCTGGGCTCGGCGCCCGGCGCCGAGGCACGCTTGGGCGTCAATGCCATGGCCGCCGCGCCCCTCGTCCACCGCGGCGGCCCGGCCCTCGCCGGCTGGTTCGCCACGGTGCTGCCAGAGACGGCTCACCAACCGGAGTTCCTCGCCGGCCTCCGCGACCAGGCCCGAGCACACCCGGTCGCCGACGCACCGCAGCAGCCCGCTCCAGACCCCCCGGCGGTCCCCGGCCCGCCGGACGCCGACCTCCGGTTGGCCACGTACACCCCGGCACACACGCGCTACGGCACCCACCACAACGCCTCCGTCCTCGTGCACTTGGCCGTGCCGCCTCACCCCGAGAGCTCTCACGACCTCCCCTGGCGCCTGCGCGCCGTCCAGGGCGCCAGTCCCACCCGCTTTCAGTTGCAGACCGAGGCGTTCCAGGGCGCCGGCCGTCCCCGCGTCACAGTTGACGAAAATGCCGCCCGCGGCATCCTCGACCTCGGCGGCCTCAACCTGGCAGGCGCCGGTGAGAGACGGCTCGTGAGGTGGTCGTCACGAGCTGCCTACCCCGCCTTGCGCTTGGCGTAATCGGCGAAGCCCTGCCAGTCGATCACAACGCACGGCTCGTCGCCGACGACCCACGCGTCATGACCGGGCGGGCAGAGCATGCAGTCGCCGGGGCCGAACTCTTCCTCCTGGCCGTCGTCCATGACGACCTTGATGCGGCCCGAGGCGACGTAGGCCAAGTGGGGGGCCTGACAGCTGTCGGTCCCGGCGATCGGCTTGACATGCTGGGACCATCGCCAGCCGGGCTCGAACGTCGCCCGCCCCACCGGCCCGGCGCCCACGTCCACCATCTCCAGTCGCCCCTTGCCCTCCTCGAAGGGACGCACTTCCTCCGGTGAAGCGAAGCTCTTGCGTACGAGACCGGCCATGCGCCCTCTCCTTGAATAGATCGACTGTCCTGAACATAGGCACGGGCGCAGGTGCACGGCGAGCGCTACGAGCCGGGCGGGTGGCCCGGTGACCGGGAGTGGGCTGACTCCTTCGCTGGGCGGGCGTTCAAGGTGCCGATTGGGAGGCTGTTCTCTCTCCCCCCGACTGATGTCCGCCGCGCTCACAGCGAGGTCGACCGACTTCGGCCGGAGCCCGGGCTTGCCCCACAGATGCTGCCGGAGCGGTGCGGACGGTGCTGCCGCAGCCGCGTCCCGGGAGCGCTCGTGCAGCCGCGTTCCACCGGGACAGGGACCGCACCCGCCGATGACCCGCGTGGTGGTGGAACGGTGCACGCCGAACCGGCAGGCCGGCACGGCGTGCATGGGCCATCGCACTGGCCACGCCGACCACCCACAAGACCGTCAGTCGCGGAAGGCCGGGTTGGTCCACCTGGTCGGGTTGGCCTGGATGTCGTTCCACATCTCGGCCCACCACTGCCCGCCGCCCTTGCCCGTGATCGTGGCCAGCACGCGGTCGCCGTCGGCGCCGAAGCCCTGCCGCCGCACCTCGTTGTTGATCTTCTGGATGATGTTCTCACCCGACGGGTGCTTGTGGGCGATGTAGTTGAGCAGGAAGGCGGTGGAGTCGTAGCCGCGGTTGTAGTCGGTGCCGCGGACGCGGTCGATGCCCGGCTTCTCCTTCACGTTGTAGACGTACTTGCGGTAGTAGTCGGCTTGGCCCTCGTTCAGCCAGCCTCCGTTGGCGGCGTCCTGCACCTGGTGGGTGAGTTCGTGGATGAGCGATCCGGTGTCGCCCGGGTTGTTCATCACGTAGTCGGGGCGGAGGATGATCGACTTCTCGTTGTTGTACTTGGGCTTCGCGTTCGGCTCGAAGACGGCCGCGACGCCGGGGCTCTTGAAGCTCTCGTGTCCGGCGTCGAAGACGACGTTGATTCCGGGCTTCACCTCGTACGCGCCACCGGTCATGAATTGCTTGATCTTCCCGTACTGGTCCTGGAGGAGACCTCTGCTCCTGTCGAACCAGGAGCGCAGGGCGTTCGGGTCGTAGCCACCGGAGTCGACCATCTGCAGCGTGACGGGGACGCTGGGCGTGGGCGGCTGGGCGGTGACCTTGTCGAGGTTCCACTGCTGGGCCTTGTCGCCGGCGTTGCAGGGGCGGGCCGCGGTGCCCAGGTCGGGGAGGCGGGTCAGGCAGGTGTCGCCGCCGGTGCGGTCGCCGCTGTGCAGCAGCCAGGCGCGGCTGTCGGGGAGGTTCTGCAGCCACCACCGCTGGTTGGGTCTGCCGATGTCGTTCCAGGCGGCGACGGAGTTGTTGCCCAGGTCGCGGTCGACGGCGTAGTTGGTGCGCGGGATTCTGACGCTCCAGCTCCCGGTGCCGTCGTCGGTGACGGTCCAGGTCTGTTCGGTCAGGTTCTCGTTCCAGTCCTTGACGCGCACGCCCGCGCCGTTGCGGGGGCCGTCCCACTGCAGGGCTCCGCCTGCGTGGCTGGATATCCGGTAGGTCCCGCCGGATTCCGGCAGGGGTTCGGCGGCGTGGGCCGCCGTGGCGGTGAGGCCACCGGTGAGACCGGCGACGGCGGCCAGCACGGCGGCCGTGATCGAGAGGTTGCGCATGCGCATGAACGGGCCTTTCGGCGAGGATGGAGAGAGAACGCCCTTGCAGGCGAAGGGCGCCGGCGGAAGCGGGTCCGGTCGGTACGGACCCGCACGTGTGACTACGGGCGTCGCGCTCCGCTACTGGAGCTTCCACTGCTGGGAGTCGAGGCCGTCCGTGGTGCCGCAGGAGGCGACCGTCAACTGGCCCTCGCCCTCGGGGGCGCCCAGGCAAAGGTCGCCCCGCTTGCTGCGGATCGTGTACCAGCCGGGGCGGCCGGTGGTGGCGCGGAACCGCCAGAGCTGGTTGTCGGATCCGGTGCCGTTCACCCGGTGCGACCAGGCGGTGCCGTTGGAGTAGTTGTAGTCGAGGACGCGGGCCTCGGCCCCGGTGAGGCCCTGCTGCTCGGTGTAGCGGTTCTCGACGAGGAAGTAGCCGTCGCCCTTGTCCCACAGGTGCCACTGCTGGTTCTGGCCTCCGGTGGCGTGGTAGCCGTGGACGGGCGCGCCGCTGTCCGTGCGGTAGGCGTAGAGGTCGGCCAGGTTGTTGTTCGCGTTGGTCAAGGTCGTGACCTTGTCGTGGCCCGGCTGACCGCCGCCCTGGCCCTGCACGGAGCGGAAGACGGCGAGGGCCGCGTCGCGCCAGACCGCGGCGGCCGCGTCGTTCACTCGGCTGCCGGAGAAGTTGCCGATCTGGACGGGGCCGCTGTCGAAGGTGTCGCCGTCGAGGAGGGGGCCGCCACTCGCGCCGCCGGAGAGCTCGCTGTCACCGGTGCAGGGTCCGCCGTGGCCCAGGATCTGCGGTGGGTTGTCCGGACCCCAGTAGGGCTGCCTCACACAGGTGTGGAACTGGTTGGAATTGGCGGGTATCCCCGCGATCACCACCTGGTTCGGCAGCGAGGTGATCCCGAACCGGTAGCCGGAGGCGCCGACCTTGTCCTGGACGTGGGTGCCGTTCTGGGTGTTGAACGCCAGGAACGCGGTGTCGCTGGTCTGCTGGTCGGAACCGCCGCTGACGACACCGACGGAGCGGAAGGTCCACTTGCCGTACGGGGCGTGCTCGGTGCCGTCGGCGTCCTTGGAGTAGCCCGGGGTGAACTCGTACTGCGCCTCGGAGATGATCCGGTCCTGTTTGTCATGAGGGATGCAGTGGCGCGCCGTGGCGACGACGTCCTTGCTGTCGCTGGTGATCACATTGCCCGTGCAGACGCTGGCCCACCAGCTGCCCCCATCGGGCCAGGCGATCCGGATACGGCCGGTGGTGGCACGCAGCCTGGTCTCGCCCGGGGAGCCGGCAGCGAACCGGCTCTTCCCCTGCTGCTGTGGCGCGGCAGCGGGCGCCTGAACGATCCGCCCGGCGTCCGGCTCCTTCGCCCGCGGCGGCTCGGCCTTCGGCTTCCAGTCCGGCAGCTTCCCCGTGAACTGGCGTAAGGTGCCGTCCTTTTCGTGCTCGGTCCAGAAGGCACGCTGCTGGGCGTCGGTGGCCGTGGCCCGGGCGAAGGCGCCGCCGTCCGCCGTGCGCGGGGCGGATGCGGTGGGACCTGTGGTCGGGGTGGCGGCGTACACCTGGGCCATGGGGAGAGCAGCGGCCAGGCCGGCTGTGGCGAGCGCCAGTGTGAAGGCATGTCTGCGCAACGGATGCTCCATCCATCTACGAGTGCGGGTGGTGGTGCCCGGACCGTAGGTGGATCGGTTCAACACTCGATGGACAGCCCATCCGCGACCAGCTCGCGGCCCAGGGGCGCGCGGGCGCCGGGGGGTCGCCTCACCTCGGGCAGGCCGCTCGGCTCTTCGGCCGGGGCCTGTGGCGGCACCGAGATGGCAGCACGCCTGCGGCGGGCGATTGCGGGGGCGCTGTGATCGCGGCAGTGGTGCCGGTTGGAAGCATCTCCTACGGCACCGTCTCCCTCAGGACAGGGCATGCGACGCGGGCGCATAGCCGGACGCCTGCAAGGTGAAGAGGTGCGCATAGGGGAAGCCCGGCGACCTTCTCGTGCATGCCGGTGCGCTGTGCGGCACACGTGATGCGGTCCTGATCACCGAACCCCGCCTGGACACCGGCGACGGCTGCGGCGAACACGGTGGCGTCCCCCACCGGCAGCCTCCCCGACCGTGCCGCCCGACCTCTCCGTTTATCGCTTGTTGAAACTTCCTTTACCGGTGGAGGACACGCTGGTGGGAGACGTCAGGCCTTCATCCCTCGTCTCCATCCCGCAGATAGGACCGTCACCGTCATGACATCCACAAGCACGAAGCGTCTTTCGGCAGCCCGCCGCCTCACCGCTCTCGCGGCATCCGCGGTGGTCGCCACGGCCGGCCTGCTGTTCGCCGGCGGCACGGCGCATGCAGACGTCAACCCCGAGCACACGGAAATCTGGAACGACGAGCCCCTCTACGGGGACTGGCACCTGGACAACGGCCCTGCCAGGCTCATCATGCAAAAGGACGGCAACCTCGTCGTCTACGTCAACGGCAGCCCTCGCTGGAACAGCAACACCGTCGGCTGCGGCAACAAGGCCGTGATGCAGACCGACGGGAACCTCGTGGTCTACGCGCAGGACGGGCACGCCTGCTGGGCCAGCGGGACCCAGCGGGGCGACCGTCCCTACCCGGTGAAGCTCTTCCTCGACTCCAGCGGCTCCCTGATCGTCTACGGTGACAACGGCAGACGGTGCCAGAGCACGGCCCCGTACAGCATGCCCCTCCCCTGTGACGTGCTCTGGAGGTCGTGACACCCTCGCTCACGCACCGGTCATCCGGTCGACCATGCTCGCCAGCGACCAGTGCGGCCGGGCGGCGAGCCGCGCCGCCGTCGTGCGCAGCAGCGCCGGGTGGCGCCGACAGGCCTCGGCCAGGGCCCGCGCGGCGTCGGGTTCGTCCTCGACACGTGAGGGGCCGAGCACACGGACGAGCAGGCCGAGTGCGTCGTCCGGGGAGAGGGCGCCCAGGGCCAGCCGCCGGGCGCCGGGCAGGAGTCCGGTGAGTGCCCGGCCGGTGACCAGGGCCCCGCACCCTTGATGTTGGGGGAGCAGCGGGCGGATGCCGTCGAGGTCCCGCACGTCGTCGAGCACGACCATGACCCGGCGCCCGTCGAGCGCCGCCTGGTAGGCCGCTGCCATGGCCGCCTCGTCCTCGGGCACGTCACCGCCGAGTGCCCGGATGAAGGCGGCGAGGACCTGGCCGGGACGCACCGGCACCGCGTGCGAACCGCTCAGGCCGGCGTAAAGCTGACCGTCGGGGTAGAGGTCGCGCAGCCGGTGCGCGACGTGGACGGCGAGGGTGGTCTTCCCGGTCCCGGCGGCTCCGTGGACGACCACCGGCCGTCCGGTGGCCCGGCCGTCGGGTGCCAGGGTTTCCAGGAGCAGGCCGGCTTCGGCGGTCCGCCCGGTGAAGTCACCGATGTCGGCCGGCAGGTGGCACGGGCGGACGGGGCCGCGG
The DNA here is from genome assembly GCF_001445655.1 of Streptomyces roseifaciens. NCBI lineage: Bacteria > Bacillati > Actinomycetota > Actinomycetes > Kitasatosporales > Streptomycetaceae > Streptomyces > Streptomyces roseifaciens. The sequence continues at coordinate 2,242,214 of NZ_LNBE01000003.1, read as the reverse complement.
GGCCCGGACCGGGCGGGCACGGCGGGGCTGCCGAGGATCTCCCGGTGCGCCCGCTCCAGTTCGGGCGGGGGGTCGAGGCCGAGCTCCCCGGCCCGGTCCCGGGCCCGGTCGAGGACTGCGAACGCCTCGTCACGCCGGTCGCTGCGGAAGAGAGCGAGGACGAGCAACGACAGCACCTGCCCCGAGGCGTCCGGGGCTTCCGCCAGAGCGGCGATCTCCGGCAGCACCTCTGCGTGCCGGCCGCGGGCCACGTCGATGGACAGCCGCGCCTCCAGGGCTGCCGTGCGGCTGACCGTCAGCCGCTGCCGGATCCGCCCGGCGAGCGGGCCGGGTATCCCCTCCAGGGCGGTCCCGTACCACAGGTCCAGCCCCCGGGTCAGGAGTGCATGTGCAGCGTCCGGATCGCCCTTCCTGCGGGCCGCCGCGGCCGCTCTCATGGCGTCGTCGAAGCGGTGCATGTCGACGGCCCCGTCCTCGACCGGCAGCCGGTACCCCTCACCGGCCTGGAGCAGGGCCGGGCCGGCACCGGCCGGCGAGAAGGCCGGCAGTTGGCGGATGCGGTAGACGTGTGTGGCCAGGATCCGCCTCGGGTGGGCCGGCCAGTGCTCTTCGTCCTCTCCCCATATGGCGTGCAGGAGCTGGGTGGTCGTCAGCGGCCTGCCCCTGGCCGCCAGCAGCGCCACGAGGACGGCCTGCTGCTGGGGCCGCCCCGCAGGAGCCTCGGTGTCGTCCCGTCGTATGCGCAGCGGTCCCAGCGTCTGGAATCGAACCGTCACTTCTCGCCTCAAGCCGGCCGTGTCACCACGGCATTTTGGATATCCGACATCCCATCACACATACGCACTCGCACTTCCCATGGAACTTAGTCCGTGAGAGAGGAAGCAAGCCATGGAGACGCACGGGGATTCCCAGGCGGGGCGTCGGCCGTCCGAGGCAGTGGCACCGGCATTCCGCTTCTCTTTGCTGGGCCCGGTCCGGGCCTGGCGTGACGGCGTGGAACTCTGCGTGGGCAGACCTCAGCAGCGCGAGGTGCTCGCCATCCTGCTCGGCGCCGCGCGGCGGACGGTGTCGCTGCCCCTGATCGCGGAGGGCGTCTGGGACGAGGCGGACCGGCCGTCCAGGCCGAAGCAGTCCGTCCGCACCCACGTGTACCGGCTGCGCGGGGTGCTGGGGCACTCCGCCGATTCGCCGCTGCTCATGACCGTCGGCGACGGCTACGCGTTGCGCGTGCCGGCCGGCGCCGTGGACACCTGGGCGTTCGAGCAGGCGGAGGCGGAGGCCAGGCGCATCCGGGCCACGGGGGGCACGGCCGAGCAGGCCCGGGACGCCCTGACGAGCGCGCTCGATCTGTGGTCGGCCGAGCCGCTGGCCGGTCTGCACGGCCCGCACGCCCGGGCGGAGCGGGACCGTCTCGGCGCCGTCCGGCAGTCGCTGCTGGAGGCCCGCCTGGAGCTCGATGCGGAGATCGGGGACCGGCCGGACCTGCATGCCGAGGCGGGCGATCTGGTCATCGAGTACCCGGCCAGCCAGCGGCTGCGCGGCGTCCAGATGCTGGCGCTCTACCAGGCGGGCCGGCAGGCCGAGGCGCTGAGCGTCTACGAGGACACCCGGCGGTTCCTGGAGGACCGGCTGGCCCACCTCCCGCCGTCCGAGCGCAGGCCGTGCTCGGCCCTGCGGGAGCTGCACCAGCGGATCCTGCGCGCGGAGCCCATGGCCGGGGCCGGCGGGCCGGCCCACCCGGCCCTCACCGCGGACGGCGTCCCGGAGGCCCACCGGCTGCCCTCCGGAATCGACGACTTCACCGGGCGGGGCGAGGAGGTCGGCACCCTCACCGGCATGCTCACGCACCCCGGCACACGGGCCATCGTGGTCTCCGCCGTCAACGGCGTTCCGGGCGTGGGCAAGACCGCCCTCGCCGTCCACGCGGCGCGACAGGTCACCGAACGCTTTCCGGACGGGTGCCTGTACGCGGATCTGCGCGGTGCCGACCGCGAGCCCCTGGCCACGCAAGCGGTCCTGGCGTCGTTCCTGCGCATCCTGGGCACGGCCGACGGCGGGATCCCCGCCGACGGCGACGAACGCCTCGCCCTCTATCGCTCGCTGATGGCGGAGCGCCGGTTCCTGGTGCTGCTCGACAACGCCGCCTCCGACGACCAGGTACAGCCGCTGGTGCCCGGGTCGGGGGGCAGCGCCGTCCTGGTGACCAGCCGCGCCCGGCTGACCGGGCTGGCCGGGGCGCAGCACCTGCGGCTCGACGTGATGCCGCCCGGGGAAGCGCTGGAGCTGCTGGCCCGGATCGTGGGCGAGCGCCGCTGCGCGGCCGAGCCCGAGGCGGCCGCGGCCGTGGTGGCCGCGTGCGGCCGTCTTCCGCTGGCCATCCGGGTCGTCGCCTCGCGCCTGGCCGCGGAGCCGGGCACGCCCCTCTCGGGCATGGTTCGCCGGCTCGGCGACGAGCACCGGAGGCTGAGCGAGCTGTCCACCGGCGAACTCGCCGTGGAAGCCACCTTCGAGCTCTCGTACTCCAAGCTGTCCCCCGAACAGGGCCGTGCCTTCCGGCTGTTGTCGGCCGTGGAGGCGCCGGACCTCGGCCTGCACTGCGCCGCCGCGCTCCTCGGCCGGGACCCGCAGACCACCGAGGACCTCCTCGAGTCCCTGGTCGACCTCAATCTCGTGGAGTCCCGGCGGATGGGCCGGTACCACTTCCACGACCTGGTGCGGGTCTTCGCACGGGCCAGGAACGCCCGTGACGGTTCCCCCGCCGGGACGTCCAGGGCCTTCGCCCGGCTGCTGGACTTCTGCCTGGCCACCGCACGTACCGCGGATGCGGCCTCGCACTCCGTGGACCCCACGGAGCGCCGGCTCATCGACGTGCCGGTGACCGCGGCCGGCCTCCGCTTCGGCGGCGCACAGGCGGCGACCGACTGGATGCACGAGGAGATACCCGTCCAGCGGGCGCTGATCGACCGCGCCTGTGCGGACGAGTCCCTGCCGCTGGCCCAGGCGGCCGACCTCGTGGACAAGCTGAACAACGTGCTGCCCGGCACTGCCCACCAGACCGGCGTGATCGCCCAGGCCGGGCACGTCGCCGCGGTGGCAGCGGCGCGCGGCGACCGGACGTCCGAAGCCCTCGCCCGCTACGTGTGCGGCAACGCGCTGTGGCACACGAACGCCTTTGCCGAAGCCGAGTCGGAACTACGCCGCTCCATCGCGCTGTGCGACGACGACGGGGACGACGGGGGCAACGCGCGGCTGCGCGGCTGGGCCCACCTCACCCTGTGCGCCGGCGCGCGCGTCGGCGGCCGGACCGACGAGGCGGTCGAGCACGGCGAGGCGGCCGTACGGCTCTTCCGCTTCTCGCGTGCCGGGACCGCAGAGGGCACCGCACTGGGCGAACTGGCGTTCAACTACGCCCGGCAGGAGCGGCTCGCCGAGGCCCGCACCGCAGCCGAGCGGGGCGCGCGCCTGGTGGGGCGAGAGCCTTCGGTTTCCAAGGCGATCGGCCTGTACTACCTGGCCCGCGTGCTGCGGCTGTGCGACGACGTGGGCGAGGCGCTGCAGCGCGCCCAGGAGGCGCTGGAGCTGTTCCGTTCCCTGAACGTGCCGGCTTTCGAAGCAGCCACCGGCGCCCTGATCGCCGACCTCCACGTCCTGGCGGGCCGGCACCGCCTGGCGGCGGACGTCGCCGAGACCTTCCTGCCCGTGGCCCGAAGGACGAGCGACATGCTCGAGGCGAGCCTGCTGCGGGCCCTCGCCCGCGGCCTGGACCACCTCGGCCAGCGCGCCAGGGCCCGCACCTGCCTGGAAGCCGCGCTCGGGTTGTTCGAGCAGCGGCAGGCGCAGGCGGACGCCGACCAGACGCGCGCCCTCCTCACGGGCCTCCGGTGAGAGGGAACCACAAGTGCTGGTGCCGGGGCCGGGGGCCGGGGGCACCTCGTCGGCGATCCGACGAGGCCGACCCGCCGGCCGCCTCCCGCTCATCATCCCGTCGTGGTCCGCCGGGCGGCTCGGCGATTTCCCGTTGTCTTCCTGCGGAACCATGGCGCATTCCGCATTCCACCGGTGTTCGCGAAAGGGCGGTGCCGGAAGCGTGACGCGCGGAATTCCGGGGCGTGGGATGCACCGCGAGCCTGCCGGTCAGCCGCATTCCCCGGGGCTCAGCAGTAGAGGTTTCCGCCCGGAGCCACACCCAGCATCTGGGCGAATCGCTGGTAGCTGTTCACCCGGCTCTGCACCTGGGCGGGGTTGCGGCCGTCGCACTCCACGGCGCCGTTGATGCTGCGGATGGTCTCCCCGAATCCACGGCTGTTGACCATCGCGTCGTGCGGCGTCATGGTGCCGGGGCCGCGCTGGGTGTTCCAGTACCACAGGGCGGCTTTCCAGGAGACGGCCGCGTCGGTCTGGACGAGCGACGGGTTGTTCAGCAGGTTGATTCCGAGGGCGTCGCCCGCAGCCTTGTAGTTGGAGTTCCAGCTGAGCTGGAGCGGACCGCGGCCGTAATAGGCGGCCTGGCCGGCCGGGCAGCCGTAGGGCTGGTTCCGGTCGCAGTAGTGGGGATAGTTGGCCGTGTTCTGCTCCACGATGTGGACCAGTCCCCCGGTCTCGTGGTCGACGTTGGCCAGGAAGGCCGCGGCCTCCTGCCGCTTGACCTGGTCACTGCCGGTGCCGGCGAATCCCGGGTACGCGGCCAGCGCCGCGATCAGCCCGTTGTACGTGTAGAAGGGGTTCCGGCCCGGGAACATCTGCTGGAACTGGGTCTCCGTCACGGGGAAATTTCCGGTCCCCGGGTTCCCGCCTCCCTGACACGTGTACGGGTCCCAGTACCACGTGCTGATGAGCGGGTCGTAGCCGGGATTCTCGTGTTCGGCGATGTAGTACTTGCCGTCCGTGTACCGGACGACCGTGCCCGCCGGATACCGGGCGCCGGCCGCCCAGTTGGGCGCGTTGTCGCACGGGCCGGCGGCACTCGCCGTGCCGGACGGCACGAGGAGGACCGTGCCGACCAGAGCCAGTACGGCCAGCAGCAAGGTGACGAAGCGGTTTCTTCTCACGGCGGCTCCCATGGGTCCGATCGCTGAGGTGACACTCGCCTACCGAAAGCGCGACGAAGCCAGCGGAAGGTGCTGCCGCCGTCGCCCTTGCGCAGTGAATAACTCTTCAACTTCGTTGTCAACGACATGCATCATGGGCGGCCAAACCAGGTGCATTTGGCAATAGGTTCCGGACAACTGTCGCTGCAGGGACTTGCGTCGGCGTCGTCCCGCATGGCACTCATGGATCGAAAGCCGGACGCGTGCCGAAGAAATGCCGCCGTCCTTCGACTTCCTGACCGGCGAGCCGTGACGGCTCCGCGATGCCGGTTTCCGGGGCGCTCGCTCCACGAGTCCGTGGAGCACACCCGCCCGCCTTTACCCCTGAACGAGGAGAGACCATGCGTGGAAGCAGAGCTGCGCGCTCGGCAGCCGTCGTCCTGGCCGCCGCGGCCACCGGAATTGCCGTCGCTACTGGACCGGCGGCCGCCGACGTTCCGATCGGCCAGCCGATGAACGGAAAGATGACCTACTACACCGACAAGGGATACGGCGCCTGCGGGACGTCCATCGACGCGAACTCCCAGGACCTGGTCGCGGTCTCGCCCTCGTGGTGGACCTCCGCCAATCCCAACAACGACCCTCTCTGCAAGGGCATATCGGTCGAGGTCAGCTACAACGGCAAGACCATCAGGGTGCCGGTCAGGGACAAGTGCCTCTCCTGCGACCGCACCCACATCGACCTCGGCCGACCGGCCTTCCAGAAGCTGGCACCGCTCGACCGGGGCGTGGTCAACGGCATCACCTGGAAGTTCGTGCGCTGAGCACCGCCGGGCGACACCGGGGTCCGTTGAGCCCGCGCGTTCCTCGCGTCCAAGAGCCAGACAGCCACGGCGGGAATCCACCTCTCTTTCCCCACCGGCCCTCCGGCTACATGCTGATGGACGCGCAGGGGCGGCTGGGGAGGAACTCCGGTGCCGTTTCACTCGCACCGCGCGGGCACAGACCTGGTGCAGCCCGTCGTCGACCCGGAATTGCCCCAGATACGTCGGGGGCCGGTCCTGTTGGCAGGGGATGCCTCCCTCCTGGTACGCCCGCACACGGCTTCCGGCGCGACCGAGGCCCTTCGGCTCGGCCGGCGGATGGGGCGCGACCACGTGGAGCACACCAAGTGGATCAACAGCACCAGGGGGTGTTCAACCGTCCTTACCGGACCGCGGGCCACCGGTCGGCAGCGACGGATCCTGGCCGCCATGGACAAACGCATCGCAGCCGCAGCCCTCATGAACTCCCGCCGGCTCACTTCGACAACGTGGACAACATCAACTAAGGTCTGCGGCGACATCGCGTGCCGGTCACCGACTGGGTGAGGCATGGAGGTGTCAGGAGATGCCCTCGGAGGCATTCCTTGACAGTTGAGTTGAACCACACGATCGTCCACGCCCGGGACAACCGGGAGTCCGCAGAGTTCTTCGCGGACCTGCTGGGCCTTGAGATCACCGCAGAGTGGGGCCCGTTCATCGCGGTCGACCTGAGCAACGGCGTCACGCTGGACTTCGCCACGATCCCCGCGGACCGGATCACTCCCCAGCACTACGCTTTCTTGATCTCCGAGGAGGAGTTCGACGCGGCGTACGCGCAGATCAGGCAGCGCGACATAGAACACTACGCCGACCCGCGCCAGGAACGGCCCGGCACGATCAACCACAACGACGGCGGCCGCGGCGTGTACTTCATGGACCCGGCGGGCCACGCCATGGAAATCATCACCGTGCCCTACGGCGGCTGGACCTCGTAAGCACAGGCGTTGAGGGCCGCCCCCCGGCACGGGGTGCGGCCCTCAACCGCTGCTTGTGCCCGGTGTGCTCGCGGTGTCTTAGGGTACGGCGATGGAGATCTTCCATCTGCGCTACTTCGTGGCGGTCGCCGAGAACCTCAGCTTCTCGCAGGCCGCGCGTCAACTGCACATGGCCACATCGCCGTTGAGTCAGCGAATAAGGGACCTGGAGCGCGAGCTCGACCAGCGGCTGTTCGACCGGGATTCGCACCACGTGGCCCTGACCAGCGCCGGCACGGCGTTGCTGCCCGTCGCGAAGGACGTCCTCGGCCGGTTCGACGACATCCCCTGGCAGCTGCGCCGGACCCTGGGGCCCGAGCGGCAGACGGTGTACGTGGGGGTGGTGCCGGCCCTGCACCCGGGGCTGCGGGAGCGGCTGGAGCTGGTCGAGGAGCGCTGTACCGAGGGGTTCGACGTCAAGCGCTGGCCCGGCAACAGCGCGAACCTCGTGAGCGCGGTGCAGCGCGGCGACCTGGCCATGGCGCTGGTGCACCTGCCGGTGCACGCCGAGGGCATCGAGGTGCTGGAGCTGCTGCGCGAGCCGCTGGGCGCGCTGCTGCCGTCCGCCGAGTTCGGCTCGCGGAGCTCGGTGTCGCTGAGCGAGCTCACCGACCACACCTATGTGGCGTCGGCTCCCGGGACGCTCCCGACGTATTTCGACGAGCTCCGGGTGCGCCTGAAAGCCGCAGGAATACGCAAGGAAATCACTCTCAATATCGGGGATTATGCGAGCGTCCGCGAGATCGTGGCGAACGGCTCGGTATTCGGGATCACCCTGCTCAGCGCGAAGAGCGGCGACAGCGAAAACGGGGCGAGCATCGTCCTGCCTTTCCGGGACTTCTCCCCCGCCCTCGCGACGGGGCTGATCTGGCGCCGGGACCGGGCGGAGCCGGACGGCGACCTGCACGAACTGGTGACGGAGGCCGGGGTCGTGTTCACCGGGGCCTCCTGAAAGCCTCGTCCAGGAAACGGCGTGACCGCTGCGGTCACGCCGTTTTTCGCGCTTTGGTGTCACCGATTGCTTGGGTTCCGAGACATCACCGGACTAGCGTTTTCCCAGGACGCGGGAACGCCCCGAAGAGGGTGAGAGATTCACCTTCCCCGTCCCGTTTCCCGTAATGGAGTGGTGATGGAATCCGCAGAATCCGCAGAATCCGAAGAGTTCACAGAACCCGCGACAGGAACAGACGCGCCTGCCGGCCCGCTCGCCGGAGTACGCGTCATCGACATGGCCACCGTCGTGATGGGGCCCTACGCCGCGCAGATCCTCGGCGACCTCGGCGCCGACGTCATCAAGATCGAATCGCCGAACGACACCGTCCGCGTCGGCGCGCTGCACCGCACGCCCGGCATGACACCGCTGAACCTCAACGTCAACCGCAACAAGCGCAGCGTAACGCTCAACCTCAAGGACAAGGGCGAACGCGCCAGGGCGCTGGAGCTGATCGGCACCGCCGACATCCTGATCAGCAACATGCGCATCGACGCCCTGCGCCGCCTCGGCATGGATTACGACAGCCTCGCCGCGGCCCACCCCCGCCTCGTCCACGTCCACGCCCAGGGGTTCCGCCCGGACTCCGACCGGGCCCGGCTGGCCGCGTACGACGAGACGGTGCAGGCCGCCTCCGGGCTGCTGGATCTGGCGCAGCGCGCGGGTGACGTCGGGGCGCCGGTGGTGCTGCCGAGCATCATCGCCGACAAGGTCGCCGCGCTGACGATCGTCTACGCGGCGCTGGCCGCCCTCGTCCACCAGCGGGCCACCGGCCGGGGGCAGCGGGTGGAGGTGCCCATGGTGGACACGCTGCTAGCGTTCAACCTGGTGGAACACCTGCAGGGCCGCACCTTCGAGCCGCCGATGGGACCCACCGGTTTCCCGCTGTCCATGAACAAGGGGCACCGGGCCCGCCCGACCAAGGACGGCCTGGCCATGGTCATCCCGTACAGCCCGCAGAACTTCCGCGACCTGTTCGCCGCCGCGGGCCGTCCCGACCTGGCCGACGATCCGCGTGTGAACGGCGAGTTCATCGACTCGACGCGGGACGGAGAGGCCCTCGCCGAGCTGCTGGAGACGGTGACGCCGCGGCTGACCACGGAGGAGTGGACGGAGGTCTGCACCAAGCACAGCATCCCCGTCGGCCCCGTGCTGCGGCTCGACGAGGCCGCCGAGGACCCGTACGTCCGCGAGGGGCACCTGCTGGACGTCGCCGAGCACCCCAGCGAGGGCGCGTACCGGGTGGTCGGCATACCGCTGGCGTTCTCCGCCACGCCGGCCTCGGTGCGCCGGCACGCGCCGCTTCCCGGCCAGCACACGGAGGAAGTGCTCGCCGAGCTCGACCGCGGTGAGGTGCGGCGATGAGCGCCACGCGCACCGAGGCCATCGGCAGCACGCTCGTCGTCACCATCGACCGGCCCCGGGCCCGTAACGCCGTCAACGCCGAGGTGGCTCTGGGCATCGCCGCCGCCGTCGACCGGCTGGAGTCCGACCCCGGGCTGCGGGTGGGCGTCCTCACCGGCGTGGACGGCACCTTCTGCGCGGGCATGGACCTCAAGGCCGCCGCCCGGGGCGAGCAGGTGACCGTTCCCGGCAAGGGCTTCGCCGGACTCGTCGAGGCCCCGACGGCCAAGCCGCTGATCGCGGCCGTCGAGGGCCACGCCCTGGGAGGGGGCTTCGAACTGGCCCTGGCCTGCGACCTGGTGGTCGCCGCCGAGGGCGCCCGCTTCGCCCTCCCCGAGGTCAGGCGCGGACTGATCGCCGGTGGCGGTGGAGTCGTACGGCTCCCCCGGCGCGTCCCCCACCACTTGGCGATGGAACTGCTGCTGACCGGCCGCACCGTCACCGCCGGACGCGCCCGCGAGCTGGGCGTCGTCAACCACCTCACCCCGGACGGCGGAGCACTGCCGGCCGCGCTGGAGCTCGCCGAGGAGATCGCGGCCAACGCGCCGCTGGCCCTGGCCGCCGTGAAGAGGACCGTCCGGCTGGCCGACGGCGCGCCGGAGTCGGAGGCGTTCGCCGCGCAGGCCGCCGAGGCCGGAGCGCTGCTGCGCTCGGCCGACTTCGCCGAGGGGGTGCGCGCCTTCACCGAGAAGCGCGCCCCGCAGTGGAGCGGACGATGAACCGCGCACGCATCCTGGAAACGCTCAGTACCCCCGTAACGGCGCCCGCGTACGCCCCCGTCGCCGCTCGTTTCACCGATCGCGAGTACCTCAGCATCGTCTACCGCACCGACCCCGAGGCGCTGCGGGCCGTGGTGCCCGAGCCGCTGCGGGTCGACGAACCGCTGGTGCGGTTCGAGGTGATGAAGATGACGGACGTCACGGCCTACGGCCCGTACGTCGAGGCCGGGCAGGCGATCCCGGTGCGGTTCGGGGACGAGCGCGGCGACTACCTGCACGCGATGTACCTGGACAGCTTCGCCGCCACCGCCGCGGGCCGCGAGGTGAGCGCCTATCCGAAGGCGATGGGCACGCCGGCCCTGTTCGCCGACCACTCCGCGCTGGTCGGGACGCTGGACTACGGCAGCGTGCGGGTCGCCACCGCGACGATGGGCTACAAGCACCGGCCGCTCGCCCCGGAACTCGCCCGCGAGCAGATCGCCGTGCCCACGTACATGCTCAAGGTCGTCCCCGGCTACGACGGCACCCCGCGCGTCTGCGAGCTGGTCCGCACGCGGATCACCGATCTCGTGGTCAAGGAGGCCTACACCGGCCCCGCGCGGCTGCAGCTCTTCGAGCACGTGCTGGCGCCGCTGGCGGACCTGCCGGTACGCGAGATCGTCTCGGCCGGCCACATCGTCACGGATCTCACGCTGGACAAGGCCGTTCCCGTCCACGACTACCTGACCGAGGAAGACGCCTCATGACCCCCGAGTGGAAGACCGTCACCGTCGTCGGCGCCGGCACCATCGGCCTCGCGTGGGCCGCGCTGTTCGCCTCGCACGGAATCGAGGTGACCGTCACCGATCCGCGCGACGACCTGGACGAGGCCGTCGACGACGCACTGCCGATGCTCGCCGTCGGACTGCCCGGCAGCGACGCGGCCGGACTGCGCGGCCGCATCCGCACCACCCACGACCTGGCCGAGGCCGTGACCGGAGCGCGGCTCGTCCAGGAGAACGGCCCGGAGAACCTGGAGTTCAAGCAACGGCTGTTCGCCGACATCGCCCGGCACGCCCCGGCCGACGCGGTGCTGGCCACGTCCAGCTCCGGGATCGTCGCCTCCCGGATCGCCACCGGACTGCCGGACGAGGTCGCCGCGCGGCTGCTGGTCGCGCACCCCTTCAATCCGCCGCACCTCGTGCCGCTCGTGGAGATCGTGCCGGGCGAGCGCACCGCGGAGGACGTCGTCGCGGCGGCCGTCGCCTTCTACCGGGCCCTGGGCAAGACCCCCGTGCGGCTGCGCAAGGAGATCCCCGGATTCACGGCGAACCGGCTGCAGAGCGCGGTGCTCCAGGAGGCGGTCCACCTCGTTGTCACTGGGGTGGTGGACGCCGGGGAGCTCGACACCGTGATGAAGGCGTCGCTGGGCGGCCGCTACGCGGCCGTCGGCCCCTTCGAGAGCTTCCACCTCGGCGGCGGTCCCGGCGGCATCCGCCACATGATGCAGCACCTGGGCCCAGGCCTCGCCGAGGGCTGGCTGCGCCTGGGCCGCCCGGAGCTGGACGACGACGCCGTCACCACGATCGTCCATCAGACCGAGGCAGCGTACGGACACGGCCCCGAGGCGTACCGGGAACGCGCCCTGCTCCGCGACCGCAAACAGCTCGCCCTGACCGCCGCGCTGCGCCGCGCCGACCACGGCTGAACCTTTCACGAAGGAGTCATCGATGCCCAAGCCCGCCATCGTCACCCCCGATTTCTTCGGCTTCGCCGGCCTGCTCAGCGATGCCGAGCAGGCCGAGCTGGCCACCATTCGCGATTACTTGGAAAGCGAGATCAAGCCGCTGACCCAGAACGCCTGGGACCGGGCGGAATTCCCCTTCGAGGCGGTCGGGAAGATGGCCAAGCTCCGGCCGGCCGGATACGCCTACCCCGAATTCGGCGACGGCCGCCCGCGCAGCGAGCTCTTCTCCGGCTTCCTCACCATGGAACTCAACCGCGTCGACCCGTCACTGGCGGTGTTCTCCGGGGTCCACACCGGTCTGGCGATGGGCAGCATCCGCGGTGGCGGAAGCCCGGAGCAGCGCGAGCGCTGGCTGCCGGACATGGCCGCGATGAACAAGATCGGCGCATTCGCCCTGACCGAGCCCGAGGGCGGCTCCGACGTCGCGGGCGGCATGCGCACCACCGCCCGGCGTGAGGGAGACACCTGGGTCCTCGACGGCGCCAAGCGGTGGATCGGCAACGGCACCTTCGCCGATGTCGTCGTGGTCTGGGCGCGCGACGCCGCCGATGGCAACGTCAAGGGCTTCGTGGTGGAGAAGGGCACCCCCGGTTTCACCGCCACGAAGATCGAGGGCAAGATCGCGCTGCGGACCGTGCAGAACGCCGACATCGTCCTCGACGGGGTACGGGTCCCCGAGGCGAACCGCCTGCAGCGCATCGACAGCTTCCGCGACACGGCCGCCGTCCTGGCCCACACGCGGGGCGGCGTGGCCTGGCAGGCGCTGGGGATTGCAGTGCGCGCCTATGAGCTGGCCCGTGGATACGCCGTCACGCGCGTGCAGTTCGGCAGGCCCATCGGCTCCTTCCAGCTGGTCCAGGACCTCCTGGTGAAGATGCTCGGCAACATCACCGCGATGTTCGGCATGGTCGTCCGTCTCAACCAGCTGGTCGCCGCCGGCCGGGGCAGCGCCGAACAAGCCGCACTCGCCAAGGCGTTCACCACCACCCGCATGCGCGAATGCGTCGCCTGGGCCCGTGAACTCTTCGGCGGAAACGGCATCGTCCTCGACTACGAGATCGCCAAGTTCTTCGCGGACGCCGAGGCCGTCTACTCGTTCGAGGGCTCCCGTGAAATGAACACCCTCATCGTCGGCAAGGCCGTCACCGGGCACAGCGCCTTCGTGTGACGAGCGGGCGCGGCCGGGTGGGGCCGGGCCCTTGGGTGCCGGGACACCTCATGGGCATCCCGGGTAACTGAGGGCCTCGTTCCGCAAGATGACTGGTATTACTGACGCATGCAGGAAGAGACCGCGCAGTGTGCGATCGATACGTTCATCTCGGCGTTCAACGCCTCGGACGACAGGTATGTGACCACTCTGCTGGCCCAGGCCCTGACGTCGGACGTGATCCTCTGGGGGCCGTTGGGGCGCAGCGAGGGGATCGAGGCAGTCGAGCGCTTCGTACGGGAAATCCGGCACCATCCGGCAGGAACCGGCACGATGACCCGTTGCTCGGGAGTGGACATGCCAGACGAGTGGGCCCGGTATCAGTGGGTCTTCACCACACCTGACGAGGGCCCCCGTCTGGCAGGAACGGACGTCGTCCACCTGCGGCGAAACCTCATCGATCAGATCATCGTCTTCGCAGGAGACACCCAGCCTCTCCCCTGAACACCCACGCGTCTCTTCCGCCGTCGTCACCCCGACCTGCTGGCCGCCCCGAATCCGCGCCGCGGTGCTGGGCCTGCTCGGCGTGCACGGGCTGGCGGAGACCGCCGCCCGGGTCACCGTGCCGGTTCAGTTCCTGCTCCAATGGGACGATACGCGGTGCCCAGGGACCGTGCCCTGGCGCTGTTCGACGCGCTGGGCTCGGCCGACAAGACACTGCACGCCAACCCGGGCAACCACGGCACCGGCAACTCCGTGTCCGACGGACAGGCTGCAACGCGACGCTCGTGAAACCGGGCAACAGCGCGTCAGATCACGGGTTCCCCCGACCATGAAAGAAGGCGCTGTGGACACGCGCCTCACCGGCCCAAGCGAGCAGCCTTGTTCTCACGTCGTGCGAAGACGTCCTCACGGCGGTCCGCCATCTGCCGCAGAGCGTCCTTGCGGTCCCGCTTGGAGAGTCGGTCGAGGTATGTCTGGCCGACGAGGTGGTCGGTTTCATGCTGCAGGCACCGTGCGAAGTAGCCCATTCCCTCGATGACAAGGGGGTTGCCGTCCTTGTCGAATCCACGAACGACGGCACGATCGGTGCGGGAGACCGTCATGGTGGCACCGGGTACGGACAGGCAGCCCTCGGATTCCTCCACCAGCCGGCGGCCGGCTGGAGCGGGCAGGTCCAGGACGGGGTTGATTATGTGGCCGACATGCCTGACCCCGAGTTCGTCCGGGCAGTCATAGACGAACAGCTGCAGGTCGACGCCTACCTGATTGGCCGCCAGGCCCGCACCGTCGGCCACATGCATGGTCAGGAACATGTCGTCGATCAACGCCGACAACTCGGGAGTGCCGAATTCGGTCACCTCCCGGCACGGGCGGCTCAGGACCTCCTCGCCCACCACCGTGATCCGGCGCACCGATCCCCGTTCCGCCTCCGGCGACAGAGCGGGATACGAGTCGACCGGTTGGCCCTGCACACGGACTCGCCGGTCCACGGGACGGGACTGGTCGTGACCAACAGACATCGCTGTCTCCTCTTCTGCGTACGCCACATGCGCCGCGGCCGCCTTCACCGCGGCCTGGCGTCTCCGGGCAGGAACCGCTTGCCAAGATCTTTGCAAAGTAGCAGACTTTGCAAAGTGACTGAAGACGACCTCAACTCCCCGCCCGACCGGACCCGGCACACCGGCGACGCACTGCGCGAGCACGAGGTCCGCACGGCGCTGCTGGACCTGCTCGCCGAAGTCGGCACCGTCACGGCGACCGAAGCCGCCGCCCGGCTGGGCTACAGCTCCGGGCTCTGCTCGTTCCACCTTCGACAGCTCGCACGCCACGGACACATCGAGGAAGCCCCTCACCACGGCGGCCGCGCACGCCCCTGGCGCCTGAAGCAGCGCAACCCCAACCCTGGTGCGTCAGCGGAGGGGCAGTTCGGCGACCTGGCCCGAGGGCTGGAGGACGAGAGCTGGCAGCGATGGCTCGCCCAACGCGACCACGCGCCGGCCGAATGGCGTCACGACGAAGCCTTCAGCGCCATCGCCTACCTGACTCCCGAAGAGATGAGCCGGGTCGCGGACACCATCCGGCGGGCACTCGCCCCCTACCAGGACCGCGAACAACGCCCCCTGGCCCGGCCCGACGGCGCCCGACCGGTGGCCCTCATCACCCGGCTGTTCCCCCTGCTCCCCCACGCGGCGGACGAGGCGGACGAGGCGGACCAGGCCTGAGAGGGCTGAAGGAACGGCACAACGGGTCCTGTTGCCTGCCCCGACGGCACGCCTCGCGTCCTCGCGCGCGTCGGGCGGGCTTCCGGGCGTGGAGTCGGGTCTACTCGTCACCGTGCAGATCACTCAGAAGATCAAGCCCTTCCTCTGGTACGACGGGCAGGCCGAGGAGGCCGCCGCCCACTACGTCTCGATCTTCGACGACTCGCGCATCGTCGAAGTACAGCACTACGGCGAGGCGGGGCCGGGCGCACCGGGTTCCGTCATGACCGTCGAGTTCACGCTCGCGGGCCAGCACTTCGTCGCCCTCAACGGAGGGCCGGAGTTCACCTTCACCGAGGCCGTCTCCTTCAGCGTCGACTGCGCGGACCAGGGGGAGGTCGACCGGCTCTGGGGCCGGCTGAGCGAGGGCGGGGAGGAAGGCCCCTGTGGCTGGGTCAAGGACAAGTACGGCCTGTCCTGGCAGATCACCCCGCGCCGGCTCATCGAACTGCTGACCGACCCGGATCGGGCCGCGGCCAACCGCGTCATGCAGGCCATGCTGGGGATGCGCAAGATCGACATTCAGGGGCTGGAAGACGCCTACCGGGGCTGAAGAGACAGACAGGGCAAGCCCATGAGGATCTTCGCCTTGAAGAAGTACGCCGCGGCCGCCGCACTCTCCGTGCTCTGCGCCTTGCTGCCCCCGGAGTCCGCCCCGGCCGCCGGACCGCCGCGCGTAGTGGACGCACGCCCCGCAGACGCCCTCAACACGGCCTTCGGGACCTACGCCGACCATGACCGGTCACCGCACCACTGGACCGGCGGAGACAGCACGTACTCCGTGCCGACCCCGGCCGGTGAACTGTGGGTGTTCTCCGATACGTTCCTCGGCACCGTACGGCCCGACGGTTCGCGCTCCCCCACTGTCGGCGAGGGCGGGACGACCCCCTTTCTGCACAACAGCTTCGTCCTGTGGACCGCGCGTGGCCCGCGCACGGTGACCGGCCGGGACCGGGCCGGACAGCCCGCCTCCCCGATGACCGGCTCGGACCACGAGTCCTGGTACTGGGCACGCGCAGGCATCCCCGACGGTCACGGCGTGAGCGTGGTCTACGCCCGCTACACCCGAACCGGAAGCGGTCCCCTGGACATCGCCTGGCGAGACAATGTGCTGGCCAGGTTTCGCGCCGGCGCGTACGGCCGAGCGGTGTCCGTGACCCCGCTGCCGTCCTCCGCCCGCATCGCGTGGGGTGCCTGGCTGGAATCGCAGGGCGGGTTCACCTACATCTACGGGACCGAGCGCACCGCCGAAGGCCGCAGCCACCTGCGGCTCGCCCGGGTCGCCGGACGTGATCTGCGGCGTCCCTGGCAGTACTGGACCGCGCGCGACGTCTGGTCCGGTCGTGAGGCGGACGCCGGCCGGCTGGCCGGTCCCGGAGGTGCGCTGTTCACCTCGGACGAGCTCAGCGTGGTGCGGCGCGGATCCTGGTACGCGCTGGTGACCCAGCGCGCGGATGTGCCGTTCAGCGCGGAGACTCAGATTGCCTGGTCCCGCTCCCCCGGCGGCCCCTTCACCCGGCCCCGGACGGTGTACACGGCGCCGGAAGCCGGGCCGAAGGGCACGTACCGCAACCCGAATGTCATCGCCTACAACCCCCACGAGCATCCGGAACTCGAACGCGGCAGCCGTGACATCGTGCTCTCCTACAACGTCAACAGTCTCGCCCCGGCCGACGTCATCCGCCGCGCCGACATCTACCGGCCCCGGTTTCTGCGCCTCACTCTCTCGCCGTACTGAACCAGTGCCGCCGTTGACCCTGTCCCTGTCCCTGTCCCTGTCCCTGTCCCTGTCCCTGCCTACTACTGCATGATCGACCGTGGCAGGTGGGACGGCGTGCCGACGCAGGCGTAGATCTGGAGGGTCCACCACCCGCGGCCGACAGTCACCACCGTGGGCGTGTGGGTGGCGTACGGATGTCCGTCCACGTCCTCGACCGGGCACCAGGTCCTGCTTGATCCGCCCCATTCTTTGCTGTCCACGGTCAGCAGTGCCTCCACGGGCCCGCCGCACTCACCACATAGGAGCTCGTCGGGGCCCGGGGGGTGGCCGTAGGTGACGTGCGAGGGCCAGCCGCCCAGCTTCCAGCCGGGAGCGACGGACAGGGCTCCCTGGTAGTCCACCGACCGCTCCTCCGCCCAGGCCTCCACGCGCTTCGCCTGTTCGCCCGTGAGGAGATGCACGGGCGGGAACTCCCGGACCTGTTCCGGATGCAGCACACAGGGCGTCGGTACGTGATCGCTCTGGTCGACGTAGGCGGGCTCGGGCGGATCGGTCAGGATCTCCCGCACGTCCGAGGACCGACGCCACCGCAGTTGTACGGCACCGGAGCACCCTTCGATGTCCTCGAACGGGGACCACAGCACCTGAAGCATTTCCGTCCCCTCGGGGCACGGGAGTCCGGGTACGTCCCGGGCGTAGAGCTGCACGAGCGGAATCAGGGGCAGCGGCCCGTCCGGCAGCACTTCCTCCGGGTACCAGACTCTGGTCCGGCGGAAGTCTTCCCTCTCCTGCTCGGTCAGCCCGTCTTCTCCGATCCCCCGTGCCCTGCGGACGTCCGCCAGCGTGGTCAACGGACCATAGGCCACGTATGCAGGCTCGTACTCCGGCCAGGGCTCGCCCGCCGGCCACAGCAGCGGACCGCCCACCGAGCTTTCATGGACGGTGGGGGCACCCCGGCGCGGGTGCAGGCGGATGGCCGTCCTGGCCAGGCCCGCCAGCTCCGGAAGCTCGGCCGCCACATCCAGCGGGCGCGGCGGTGTCGTGCGTGTCAACGTTCCCCCTCTTTCCAAGGCCGACGCCGAATCCAAACACACGCCCGCGCGCGGGGCGGCCCGGGGCCGTACCGGGCGGCGACCCCCTGTGCTCTCCGGCGGCAGCGGCACAACCGGATCAGTTGACAACGTCAACCATTGAGGTTTACCTTCACCGCATTACTTGAGTGCATGAATCATCTATGCCCTTAAATTCTACTGCTCGTCCTCTGGAGCCCCCGTCATGCCTTCCGCACTCTTCGTCGTCACCGGCGCCGCCCACTGGACGCTGGCCGACGGCACCCTGCACCCGACCGGATTCTGGGCGGAAGAGCTCGCCGAGCCCCACCGGATCTTCCGTGAGGCCGGCTACCGGATCACCATCGCGACACCCGGCGGCGTCGCCGCCCCGGTCGACCCGGTCAGCCTGAGCGCCGACGCCAACGGCGGCCGGGAGCGGGCCGGCCTCCTCGCCGCCTACCTCGACGCCATCAAGGCCGAGCTCGGCACCCCGGCGGCGCTGGAAGAAGTCGACCCGGACGACTACGACCTGGTCTTCTACCCCGGCGGCCACGGCCCGATGGAGGACCTCGCCCTCGACTCCGCCTCCGGCCGGATCCTCACCCGCACCCTCGACTCGGGCAAGCCGCTCGCCCTGCTCTGCCATGCGCCCGCCGCATTGCTCGCCGCCCGCCGTGACGACGGCAGCCGGCCGTTCGCCGGGTACCGGATGACCGCGTTCAGCAACGCCGAGGAGGCCGCAGCCGGCTTCGCCGACCGGGCCTGCTGGCTGCTCGAGGACCGCCTGAACGGGCTCGGCGCCGACTTCGTCGCCGCGGAGCCGTTCACCCCGCACATCGTCATCGACCGCAACCTCTACACGGGCCAGAACCCGGCCTCCTCGGCAGAGCTGGCCCACGCCCTGGTCGCCGTGCCGACCACCGGAGGGATCGCCGGACGGGACGGCGCGCCGGATGTCGCGCCCGCCACCGATCCGGCCGGCACGGTGGCCCGGCTGCGAGCCGGGTTCGCCACCGGCCGTACGAAGCCCCTGGCCTGGCGGCTCGGCCAACTGCAGGCACTTCGCACGCTCCTCACGGAACAGGCCGACGTACTCCTGGCCGCCCTCCGTGCCGACCTCGGTAAGGGCCCGAAGGAGGCCTACCGCACCGAGATCGGCTTCACGCTGAACGAGCTGGACCACACCGTCGCGCACCTCGCGGAGTGGCTGACTCCCCGGCCGGCCCCCGTTCCCGAAGCCTTTCGGCCGGCCGAAGCGCGCGTGGTCCGTGACCCGCTCGGTGTGGTGCTGGTCATCGCGCCCTGGAACTATCCGCTGCAGCTCGCGCTGACCCCGCTGGTGGGTGCGCTGGCCGCGGGCAACGCGGTCGTGGTCAAGCCCAGCGAGCTGGCACCGGCAACGTCGGCAGCCCTCTCCCGGCTGCTGCCTCGGTATCTCGACCCGCAGGCCGTCGCGGTCGTGGAGGGTGCCGTCGCGGAGACCACCGCGCTGCTGGAAGAGCGCTTCGACCACATCTTCTACACCGGCAACGGCACGGTCGGGCGCATCGTGATGGCCGCGGCCGCCCGTAACCTGACTCCCGTGACCCTGGAGCTGGGCGGCAAGAGCCCCGTGCTGGTCGAGCCCGGCGTCGACCTGGAGGCCACGGCCGAGCGGCTCGTCCGCGGCAAGTTCCTCAACGCCGGTCAGACGTGCGTCGCGCCCGATTACGTACTCGCCATCGGTGACACCGCCGCCGCGCTCGAAGGGCACCTGGCCGCAGCCGTCCTGGCGCAGTACGGCCAGGACCCGTCGGCCGAAGAGGAGTACGGGCGGATCGTCAACGAGCGGCACTTCGACCGGCTGACCGGACTTCTGGGCGAGGGCCGCATCGTCACCGGCGGGGTGCACGACCGGGCGAACCGCTACCTCGCCCCCACCGTGCTCGCGGACGTCTCCCCGGAGGCACCGGTGATGCAGGAAGAGATCTTCGGGCCCATCCTGCCGGTGATCGGCGTGCCCGACCTGGACGCCGCGATCGCCTTCGTCAACGAGCGTGACAAGCCGCTCGCCCTGTACGCCTTCACAGACTCGGCGCGGACCAAGCAGCGCTTGGCCGACGAGACCTCCTCCGGCGCCCTGGCCTTCGGCCTGCCCGTCTCCCACCTGGCCGTACCCGACCTGCCGTTCGGCGGCGTGGGCGAGAGCGGCATGGGCCGCTACCACGGCGAGTACTCCATCGACACGTTCAGCCACGCCAAGGCCGTACTCGACAAGCCACTGGCCTGACGGCCTGCCCCGCACTCCCCCGGCATACGAGCACCCGAGCACCAACGCCAGAAGGGCACCAGACATGAACCCAGCCCAGCACGCCACGGCTGTCGCGGCCGAGACCGCCCGCTTCGTCGCCACAGTGAAGGGAGCCGACCCCGCCACCCCGGTGCCGTCCTGCCCCGGCTGGACCCTGGCCGACCTGACGCGTCACACCGGCAGCGTGCACCGCTGGTTCAGCGTCCTGCTGAGCCGGCGCATCCAGCAGCCGCCGACCAGTCGCGAGGTGGAACTGCACCTGCCGGAGCAGCCCGACGGCTATCCGGACTGGCTGACCATGGGTGCCACGGAGGCCGCACAGGTGTTCGCCGCCACGGACCTGGACGCGCCGATGTGGGCCTGGGGACTCGACCAGCACGCCCGGTTCTGGGTCCGCCGCATGCTCTTCGAGACGCTGGTGCACCGGGCCGACGCCGAGCTCGCACTCGGGCTGTCGCCGCACATCGACCGCGTCCTGGCGGTGGACGGCATCGACGAGTTCCTCACCAACCTGCCGTTTGCCTCCTTCTTCGCGCCCGGGACCGCCGAACTGCGCGGCCCTGACCGGACCATTCGCTTCGGCTGCACGGACGGCGACGACGAAGGCGACGACTGGCTGATCCACCTGCGCCCCGACGGCTTCGGGCTGGTGACCGGCGACGCCCGGTCCCGCACGGCGGACGCCACGGTCCGGGGCACGGCCGCGGACCTGCTTCTGCTCCTCTACGGCCGCCTGGACCGCAACAGCGACGCCTTCGAGCTGCTCGGCGACCGGGACCTGATCGCCCACTGGTTCGCTCACTCGGCCTTCTGACGACCTCGTACGTCGCCGGCCGGCCACGACATACCGGCCGAGAAGCGGCCTGCCGTGCCACCGGCACGGCAGGCGCTCGCGCGTCGAAGGTGTCGCCGCGGCCCGGACGGTCAGGCCAGGTTCTTCTCCAGTGCGGCGACGTACTTGCGGATCGAGTGGTCGCGCAAGGCGTCGCTCGCGGGCGCGAAGGCGTCCGCCGTCAGGCCCTTCGCCCGGTCGGCGAGGCCGCCGAAGAGCGACATGGTCTCGTGGACCTTGCCCGCGGAGTCGATGTACCGCAGGGCCTCGGCGTGGGTGTACGCGGGCTCGGGCGGCAGCTGCGGCACGATGTCGTTGTTGTTCACGAACCGGAAGAGGCGCTGCTTGAAGCCCTTGTTGCACGCGGCCGCCAGCAGCCGGTCGCACGTACGGGGCTGGCCGTAGGTGTAGACGCCGTCGGCCAGCAGTTTCGGCTCCTCCAGATACAGCCGTGCACCGGCCAGCATGGCCAGGGCACCGCCCAGGCTGTGGCCGGTGAACCACACGGTCTGACCGTTCGTCCGGTACTCGTGGAGGGTGTCCTTCACCTCCGGGAAGATGGATTCCAGGGCCTGGCCGAAGCCGTAATGGATGTAGCCCGTCTTCGCCGGGCCCGGCCAGGGCGGGGTCGTCGCGTCGGAGAGCCAGTCGCGGATCTGTGCGGGTTCCGTGCCCCGGAAGGCCGTGATGATCATGTCGTCGCTGGCCATCGTGAAGGCCTGGGAGTCCTCCAGCGGGAAGGGCGGCGTGAACCGCGTCCTGTGGTGGCGCACCCGGTCGAAGCCCCAGTTCCGCGCCTGTTTCTCGATGGTGGCCTCGTCCTTGTAGGAGAGGTCGGCCGCCTGGGCCAGCCAGTAGGCGTGGGCCAGGCTGTAGGTGCGGGCCTTGTGGTCGATCGCGGTGGGCACGGGCACGGGAGGCTCCCTTTCACGGGCCGGTGACATGGGGACGTCGCATCACAGCCGTTACCGAAAGACATGCGCATCAAAGAAATCCTGTACCACTTTCCCCTGAAAGTGGGAGCACAGTGGCGTTTCCAGGACAGCCCAGGGGCGCCCCCTCGGCCTCCCTACCGGTAGACCATGTCCCGGCGGCCGGGGTCACCGGCCACGTTGGCCACGAACAACCCCATGTCGAAGTCCTCGGCCTCGGCGAAGGCCGTGGGGTCGTCTTCCGGGTCGATCAGGGTGTCCGGGGCGGGGTAGGCGAGGGTGGTCGTGCCGACCGTCAGCAGGCAGCGTTCTGCGGACTGTTCGTGCCGGATCTCCAGGCCGCCGTCGAGGGCGACGTCCCGTTCCCCCAGCCGCAGGCGGAGGCCGCCGGCCGTGCGGTAGAGCACGACCGGGACCCCGCCCAGCTCGCCGTAGTGACCGGCGGGCACCTGCCCCGGCGGCGGGGAACCGGCCCGTGTGCGCGGGCCGAGCTCGCCGCTCGCCGGGTCGAATGCGGCCACTTCGTCGAAGCGGTCGAAGGACCGCACCATGATGCTCATTCCTGCTTCTTCCCCAGTCCGAGATCCTGCCCGCCGGTGCGGGTCGCGCTCTCGATGATCTGCTCCCACGTCTTGCCCTTGGCCCGGAGCCAGTCGATCGTCGGCCCCAGCTTGTCACCGTACTTCTGCAGGTTCCGCTGGTAGATCTCGCTCCGCAGCGGTTCGGGGGTGAGGTCCTTGTACTTCACGCCCAGGTCGCGGCGGGCCTTGTGCAGGGTGCGCGCGATGGTCTCCTGGGTGGCGCCGGCCGCCCGCATCGACGCCGCCTGCTGGGACAGGGCCTCGACCTCGTTGATGTACGCCTGGCGCAGCGGCGGCGGTCCACCGCCGCCCTTGCCCGGCTTGGGCGAGATGCCCTCGGAGCCGAGGACGCTGGTCTCCTCCCGGGCGACCTTGCGCTGCCAGCCGCGCAGTCCGCCGAGGCCGACGAGGGCGACCTGTGCGGCGAGTTCGTCGGCGGCCTTGCGGTAGACCTCGGAGAGCTCTTCGCAGCCCTGTTTCGAGAAGTGGTACGAGGCGCGGTAGAGGGTGTAGGCCGGGCGTACGGGGACGTATTTGTCGAAGAAGCCGCCTGCGCCGCCGTTCTTGCCGGTGAAGGCGTTGTAGAGGTCGCCGACGAACTCGAAGGGCATTTTCAGGCCCTGGACGAAGCCGTCGCCGAAGACCTCGACGCCCTCGCCGAAGGAGTCGATGTGGTCGTCGTCGGGGTCGCCGGCCTTGAGGCCGGTGGGGTCGGTGAAGCGGGTGGGGGTGTTGTTGGCGTAGGCGTACGTCGAGACGTACGGGTCGTGGACGGCTGCGGGTGCCGGGTCCTTGGCGGTGAAGCGGCCGGTGGCCGGGTCGTAGTCGCGTGCCCTGAGGTAGAGGCCGGCCGCCGGGGTGGCGGGTTCGGCGTAGCCGCCGGCGAAGGTGAAGGGGTTGGCGGGCGGGTTCTTGGCGACGTCGGTCCGCTCGGTCTCGCCGAACGCCCCGTAGGTGTAGCTGCTCTGGGCGGCTCCTGCCGCGTCGGTGGTGTCGGTGACCGATCCGAGCTGGTCGTGGTGGTGGAAGAGGGTGCCGCCGGGGCCGGTCTGCGCCTGGACCTGGGAGAGGGGGTTGTACTGGTACTCGGTGCTCAGGGCGCCCTCGGCGTCGTACTCGGTGCCGGCGGTGGCGAGCGGGCCGTTGACGTCCCAGGTCGTGGTGCGCAGCCGCTTGCCGGCCTTGCTCGCCGTGACGCGGTTGCCGTCGGCGTCGTACCCGAAGGTGTAGGTCTCGGAGCCGGAGGAGCCGGAGGTGACCGAGGCGAGGCGGCCGGCCGCGTCGTAGCGGAAGGTGTCGTCCCCGGCGCCGGTGCGGTTGCCGTCGGCGTCGTAGGTGAAGCCGCGGGTGGTGGACCCGGCGGCGGCCGAGGTGAGCTGGTCGGCGTTGTCGTAGGTGTACGAGGTGGTGATGCCGTTGCGGCTCTGGGTCTTGCGGTTGCCGACGGGGTCGTAGCTGTAGGTGGTGGCTGCGTCCGCGGCGGGGCAGGCGTCGGCCTTGGTAGCGGAGGTGCAGTCGGTGAGGAGGCGGCCGGCGGGGTCGTAGCCGTAGTAGCGGTAGCTGTCGGGCTGTCCGGCGCGGGTGGTCGCGACCCGGGTGGGCCGGCCGGACGGGTCGAGGGTCAGCTGCCGGCCGGACAGGACGGTGCCGCCCTTGGCGCTGATGACGGAGGTGAGGCGGCCGGCGTTGTCGTAGGCGCGCTTCTCGGTGTGGCCGTTGCCCGCGGGCAGGGTGGTGGCGGCGAGGTGCCCGGCGGGGTCGTAGTCGTAGGTGATGGTTCCGGCCGCGCCGGTCTGGGTGGTCCGGCGGCCGTCGGCGTCGTAGCCGTAGCCGGCCTTCGAGCCGGAGGCCGGGTTCGTGGCGTCGGCCGCGTCGGTGAAGCGCCCCTTGCCGTCGCCCTTCCAGGTGCGCAGCCGGGAGCCGGCCGCCGCGACGATGCCGGGCCGGTCCGAGGGGCCGGTGCGGGCGAGGAGCGGGATGCCGTACGGGGTCCAGTCGTCGGACTGCAGGATGTACGTGCCGAAGCCGCCGGTGCCGTTGCCGGGGTAGAAGCGCAGCTTGTGCGCGGCGGTGTCGACGGCGAGGAAGTCCTGCTTGCCGTCGCCGTTGAACTCGCCCGGCACGAGGTGCATGGCTCCCCAGCCCGCTCCGAGGTCGGTGCGGGTGCCGATGCCCCCCTTGCCGTCACCGGGGTAGAGGTAGAGGTGCCCGTCTCCGGGGTTGACGGCGAGGATGTCGGGCTTGCCGTCGCCGGTGTACTCCAGGAGCGCGATGCGGTAGGTGCCCCAGCCGCTGCCGAGGTCGGTGCGGGCCCCGAAGCCGCCCTTGCCGTCACCGGGGTAGAAGTAGAGCCGGTTTGCGCCGGAACTGACGGCCAGGAGGTCCGGCTTGCCGTCCTTGTTGAAGTCCCCGGCGGTCAGGGTCATCGGGCCCCAGCTCGCGCCGAGGTCGGTCGGCGCGGCGAAGCCGCCCTTGCCGTCGCCGGTGTAGCGCCACAGGTGGCCGGTGGCCTTGTCGACGGCCAGCAGGTCCGGCTTGCCGTCGCCGGTGAACTCGACGGTCAGGACCTGCTGGAAGCCGGTGCCGGACCCGGTGAGCGTGCTGCCCCCGGCGAAGGTGCCGTCGGCGCGGCCGAGGAAGGTGCGCACGCCGCTCTTGGCGTCGGTGGCGACGACGTCGGTGGTGCCGTCGCCGTCGAGGTCGGCGGTGGCGGTGAGGGCCGAGCCGCTCCAGTCAAGCGGCTTGGGGGCCGTGTAGTCGACGGTGCGGGAAGTCAGGCGCCCGGCGTCGTCGTAGGTGTAGCCGTAGGCGCCCTTGCCTGCCCCCGGGGTGACGCCGGTCAGCCGGCCGGCCGGGTCGTAGGAGTAGGACCGGGTGCCGGTGGCGTCGGTGACGGACTTGCGGCGGCCGAGGGCGTCGTAGGCGAGGGTGGTGCCGGGGGTGTCGTCGGTGAAGGCCGTCGCGGTGGGCAGGCCGCGGGGGTCGATGGTGACGGTGGCGGTGGTGCCGCGGGCGTTGGTGATCCGGTTGGTGTTGCCGTCGGCGTCGTAGCCGAAGGTCTTCTTGCGGCCGAGCGGGTCGGTGATCCCGGTGCGACGGCCCGCGTCGTCGTAGGCGAAGCTGGTGGTGTGCCCCTTGGGGTCGGTGCGGGTGGCGAGGTCACCGGCCGTGTTGTACGTGTAGGCGGTGACGGCTCCGTCGGGGCCGGTGACCTTGGCGACGCGTCCGAGCTCGTCGTACGCGGTTCTGGTGACCTTGCCGAGCGCGTCGGTGGCGGAGACGACGTGACCCAGCGCGTCGTAGCCGGTGACGGTGGTGCCCCCGAGGGGGTCGCGCACCTTGGTCACGTTGCCGGCTTCGTCGTAGGTGTAGGCCGTGGTGAAGTCGGCCGGGTTCGCGCCCTGGGCGTTGCCGCGCGGGTCGGTCTGTGCGGCGGTGCGCCCGTCGTCGTCGTACGCCCAGGTGGTCTTCCGGCCCAGAGGGGTGGTCTCGCTGGTGCGGTGGCCGTCGGCGTCGTAGCCGTAGTCGCTCTTGTTGCCGAGCGGGTCGGTGACGGTGTCCGTCAGGCCGGTGCCGGTGTACGTGTAGCGGGTGACCTTCCCGAGTGCGTCCGTGACGGTGACGATGTTGTCGTTCGCGTCGTAGCTGGTTTTGGTGACCTGCTTGAGCGGGTTGGTGACCGAGACGGGCCGGCCGAGGGCGTCGTAGCCGGTGGTGGTGACGGCTCCGCTGGGATCGGTGACGGTGGTGCGGTTGCCCGCGGCGTCGTAGCCGTAGCTGGTGGTGTAGGCCGCGGCGTTGGCGCCCTGGGCGTTGCCGCGGGCGGAGACCTCGGCGATCAGGCGGTTGGCCTTGTCGTAGGTGTAGGTCGTCTTGTTGCCGAGGGCGTCGGTGACGGCCGTGAGGTTGCCGTTGGCGTTGTAGGCGCGGGTGACGGCCTTGCCGGCCGGGTTGACGGTCTTGGTGAGGCGGTTCTCGCCGTCGTACTCGTAGGCGGCGGTGCGGCCGGTCGCGTCCTTGACCGAGGTGAGCCGGCCCACGCCGTCGTAGCCGTAGACGGTGGTGTGCCCCAGCGGGTCCTTGGCGGTGCGCAGCAGGCCTCGGCCGTCGTAGGTGTAGGCCGTGGTGAAGTCGGCCGGGTTCGCGCCCTGGGCGTTGCCGCGGGGGTCGGTCTTCTCGGTGATCCGCCCGGCCGCGTCGTGGCGGAAGGTGGTCTTCTCGCCGAGGGGGGTCGTCACGGCGGTGCGGTTGCCGACCGCGTCGTGGTCGTAGGTGACGGTCTTGCCACGCGGCGTGCGCACGCTCGCGACGGACCCGAGCGGGGAGTAGGTGTAGGTGACCGTCCCGCCGTCCGGGTCCGTGCTGGTCTCGAGCTGGTTGCCGGAGGTGTAGGTGTACTTCGACGTCTTGCCGCGGCCGTCGGTGTGGCTGGTGACGTTGCCGGCGCCGTCGTAGGTCCAGCTCTCGGTGTAACCCGCGGAGGCCGGGGCCTTGCGGGTGAGCATCCGCCCGGCGCCGTCGTAGGTCATCTCGGTGGTGTTGCCGAGCTGGTCGGTGATGGACACCGGGCGCAGCTGCCGGTCGTAGGCGTAGGAGACGGTCTTGCCGTACGGGTCGGTGCTCTCCATCAGCACGTTGCCGGAGTAGACGTCCGTCCAGACGCCGCCGTTGGGGTCGGTGACGTGGGACTCGCGCTTGTTGTCCCAGGTGAGGGTGGTGGTCTTGCCCGCGCTGTCGGTCTGGGACTTCACCCGGCCGCCGGCGTCGTAGGCGTTGGTCACCTTGCCGCCCTCGGCGTCGGTGAAGGTGGCCAGGCGCTTGGCGCCGTCGTAGGTGTAGGCGGAGGTCCTGCCGAGCTGGTCGGTGGCGGAGGTGAGCAGGCCGCCGGTGTAGCCGTAGGTGACGGTGGTGTTGTCGGGCAGTGCCGCCTTGGTCAGCAGGCCGGCGCCGTCCACGGTGAACTCGACGGTGCGGCCGGCGGTGTCCTTCACGGTCGCGGGGCGGCCGGACGCGTAGCCGATGGTGAGGCCGTGGCCGCTCGCGTCGGTGACGGCGGTGAGCTGACCGGAGGCGTTGTAGGTGCGCCGGGTGTGGTCGATCGAGGTGAGGACGTACGAGGAGCCCGACTTGGCGAGCTTCAGGACCGATCCGGCAGGGGTGGTGTAGGCGCCGTTCGACAGCTTGAAGACGACCTGGGCGCCGTCGTCCGTCTGGAGCGTGGCCCTGTCCGAGGCGAGGGTGAGTTTGCTGTCGAAGGGGGTGGACCAGCCGCGGCCGAGCAATCCGGTGGCCGCCGAGTCGGAGCGGTAGTAGCGGTCGAGCGAGAAGGGCTTGCCTGCGCCGGCGAGGGCGGCATCGGTGATCTTCTCGTAGTACATGCCGGTGGCGGTGTTGATGGGGTCGGCGCGGTGCTCCTGGGCGTAGCACGTGCACAGTCCGGCCTGGGCACCGGGGATGTCGGGGGTGTAGAAGGCCTCGACGAAGGGCGAGCTGGTGCCGCCGGGGCTGGAGGATCCGTCGGTGGCGGTGAGGAAGATCCAGGCGTAGTACTTCTTGCCGTCCTTCAGGTGACCGTTCAGCAGGCTGGAGGTCCACCAGAAGCACTGGTCGGCGGGGTAGGAGTTCTTGGGCCACCAGCCGTAGCACCAGGCTCCGCTCTCGAGGTACCTGCCCCGGGGGTCGCCGTCGGCCTTCTTGATCTCCTGCTGGAGGACCGGCTTCTTCTCCTCGTCCATGACGTAGAGCCACATGCTGGAGAGCTTGGCGGCGTCGATGCCGGAGAACTTCACCTGCCCGCCGATGGACAGCATGCCGGGGTAGGCGGAGGCGTAGGCGGACACCCAGTCCGGGTTGGGCGCCGTGCCCGCGGGTGCTTTGAGGCCCGGGGCGCCCCTGGTGCCCTTGGCGGAGGCCGCCGGGCCCTTCTGCAGGGTCCCGGCGGGCGGGCTCTCGGGCTTCGCCGACCGGGCCGGCGGGCGGGGCCGGACGAACTCACGCATCGGGCCGGTGCCGCCGCGATTGGCGTCGAGCTGCTTGCGCCGCTCGGGCAGGGTCATCGGCCGGGGAGGCTTGGGCAGGTCCTTCGCGGTACGGGTCAGGAGTGGAGATGCCGGTATGGGGGGTGGTGCGGCCCGGCCGGGTACGGGGGGTGTTGCGGTCCGGGCCCAGGCCGTTTCGGTGACTCCGGCCACGGCCAGGAGGACGAAGGCCAGCAGGCAGGACAGCAGTTGGGCGACTCTTCGCCGTGTCGGTCGCACAGGCCGCGCAGGCCGCGCAGTCCGCGCAGTCGGCATAGATCGCATGGATCGCAACACTCGTCACACACCCCCCATAGGAAACACACAGATACTCCCCACCTGATCGAATCCTCACGGAAGGCATCGAATAAATGTCTGATATTCGCCGATGCGGGGTTGAGTGGGGTGCGGTAAAGCGCAGGTGGGGACTGTCAACAGTGCCCTGTGGTGGCCGAGTGGCTGGATCTCGCCGCAACCTGATGCCGGCGTAAAGGACTTGCTCTTCGCCAGGTCGCCCGATGCGGGCGCCTTCCGGGCGCGGCCGGACGATCAGGCGCGCGGGCCGAGGAACAGGCCTCCACTTGCGTCGATGACCTGCCCGGTGATCCAGCGCGCCGCGTCGGAAGCGAGGAACGCGACCACGTCGGCGACGTCTTCGGGCCCGCCCAGCCGCCCGAGCGCCGTCGATCCGGTGACGAAGTCGACCAGGCCCGGCGCTTCGAAGAACGATCCGTTCGCCGCCGTCCGGGTAGCGCCGGGAGCGACCGCGTTCACCGTGATCCCCCGGGCGCCGAGCTCGTTGGCCAACGTCATGCTCATCGTCTCGACCGCGCCCTTCGTCATGGCGAAGGACGTCTGGGCGGGATTGGCCATCCGGGTCGCCACGGACGAGATCGTGACGATGCGCCCACCGTCGCGGAGCAGGGGCAATGCCCGCTGGATGATGAAGTACGGCGCTCGCACGTTCACCGCGAAGAGGTGGTCGAACTCCTTCCGCGTCGTGGTCCCGAGCGGGCCGGCGGGCGCGGCCGCGGCATTGTTGACGAGGATGTCGAGCGGCCGCCCGGCCAGGCCGGCCTCGACTCCCGCGAAGAGCGTCTCGGCGTCGCCGTCCACACCCAGCTCCGCCCCTACGGCGAACGCGGCCCCGCCGGCGCGCCCGATCTCGTCGACCGTCGCCGTGGCACCGTCCTCGTCGGTGCCGAAATGCACGACGACCACTGCCCCCTTGGCCGCCAGCCGGGTGGCGATCGCCCGCCCGATGCCGCGCGACGCTCCGGTCACGAGAGCCGTCCTGCCGGTCAGATCACTCATGTCCGCCCCCAAGTTGTTAGCCACTACCAATCTGGTAGTCACTACCATTCCGGTAGGGTCTACCACATGCCCGACCAGCACTCAACACTGCGAGCACAACGGCGAGCCGAGACGCAGCGCACGATTCAGGCCCACGCGGTACGGCTGTTCACCGAGCGCGGATACGACGCCACGACCGTGACCGACGTCGCCGAAGCCGCAGGCACGTCCCCCATGACCCTCTACCGGCACTTCCCCACCAAGGAAGACCTCGTGCTCGTCGACCACAACGGTCGGCTCGTCGCCGAGCGAATCGCCGCGTCGTCCGCCGCTCAGCCCCTGGTCCGCCGCATCGGCAACGCGCTCATCGACTCGGCCGCGACGTTGACCAGCGGCGGCCACGGAGACGATCTGACGGCGAACAAGCAGTTCCTGCTCGCCCGGCTCCGGCTGATGATCTCGACGCCGGCCCTGCGGGCCAGGCACTTGGACAACCACTACACCCTTCAGCAGACGATCGTCGACGCCCTTGGAACCGATGCCGCCGATCCCGACACGGCGTTCCACGCCCGCGCGGCGGCCGGCGCCTGCCTGGCCGCCATGCACACCGCGCTGGTGCGCTGGGCCGAGGACGACGGCCGGCCCGAGCTGCCCGGCCTCATCGCGAAGGCCTTTGCCGCCGCCTTCGGCGAAAACGTCTTCGTCGACACCGGACGGGACGCGTGAGAAGGCCCTTCCCGGTGCGCGTCCGGAGCGAGGCGGCTCCCGCCGGGCCGGGGCCATGAACCTGGCCCCGGCCCGGCAAGGTCAGCGCCTCCGGCCGCCGCGCAGCTCCAGGCGCTCCCCCGGGAACCGCTCGCGGAAGCCGCGGTCGTGGGAGACCGCGACCACCGCTCCCGGGTACGCCGTGAGTGCCGCCTCCAGGTCCTCGACGAGGTCGAGCGCGACGTGGTTCGTCGGCTCGTCGAGTACGAGGAGGTCCGCGGGCCGGGTCACCAGGCTCGCGATCTGCAGCCGCCGCTGCTGCCCTGCGGACAGCGACGTGACCGCGACGTGCAGGTCCTCCTCACGGAACAAGCCCAGTGCCAGCAGCTGTTCGGCGTACTCCTCCGGCAGGCCGGGCCGCCCGGCCGCGAAGGCGGCGAGCAGCGGGAGCCGCGTGGAGCGCGCGGGCAGCTCCTGCGCCAGGTAGCCGATGCGGGCAGGGCAGCGTACCGCGCCCGCATCCGGTTCCAGGTCGCCCGCCAGGACGCGCAGCAGCGTCGTCTTGCCCGCCCCGTTCTCGCCCGTGACCAGCAGCCGCTGTCCCGGCGCGAGCGCCAGCAGCCCGTCCAGCCGCAGCCGCTCGCCGACCGCTATGCCGTCGAGCTCGGCGAGCGGGCGGTCGGCAGGGTGCCCGCCGCCTGCGGCCGACAGCGCCGCCGTGAACCGCAGGGGTTCCGGCGGCGCCGCCACCGGGTTGCGCTGCAGGTGGGCCAGGCGCTCGCGGACCGACCGCACCTGCCCGCCGAGCTTCGCCTCGTGCGAGCGGCGGTGCTTGCCGAAGCCCTGCTGCGGGTCCTTGCCGGTGGTGGCCAGCCGCCTCCCGGCCGCCTCGAGCAGTTCCTCGGTACGGGCCACCTCCTCAAGCCAGTTGGCGTGTTCCTGCTCCGCGCGACGCCGTGCGGCGGCCTTCGCGGCGCGGTAGCCGGCCCAGCCGTCGCCGTACCGGTGCACCGTGCGCGCATCCCGGTCGACCTCGAGGATCGTGGTGGCGATGCGCTCCAGGAAGCCGCGGTCGTGGGTGACCGCGACGACGGTGCCGCGGTGGGCACGCAGGTGCTCCTCGAGCCAGTGCACGGCCGCCGCGTCGAGGTGGTTCGTCGGCTCGTCGAGGAGCAGCAGCTCGGGGGCCGCGGCCAGCACGCAGGCGAGCGCGAGCCGCGACTGCTCGCCGCCGGAGAGCGAGCCGAGCACGCGGTCGCGGGTGATCCCGGCGAGCCCGAGCCCGTGCATGGCGGCGTCGACACGGGCGTCCGCCTCGTATCCGCCGCGCTCCTCGTACGCGATGAGCAGTTCGCCGTATGCGGCGAGTTCGCCCTCCGATGCTTCGCCCAGGCGCTCCTCCGCCGTACGCAGCCGGCGCTCCATGTCGCGCAGTTCGGCGAGGGCGAGGTCGACGGCGTCCTGCACGGTGCAGCCCGGGTCGAGGTCGAGGGTCTGGGCGAGGTGGCCGGTGCCGCCGGGGAAGCTGACGGTGAGCTCTCCGGCGTCGGGCACCTCGGCCGCGGCGATCAGCCGCAGCAGGGTGGACTTCCCGGAGCCGTTCTCGCCGACGACGGCGGCCTTCTCGCCCGGGCGGACGGTGAAGGAGACCTGGTCGAGGACGGTCCGGGTGCCGTAGGACTTGGTGACGTCCTTGACGGACAGCTGTGCCACGGCAGCGGGCACAGCTGTATGGGCGCGTTCGCGCATGTGACTTTCCCTGGGGATACGAAGTGTCTACGGGCAGCAGAAACGGCGGCGTCGGCCGTGCCCGGACTCAGAGAAAGTAGAAGAAATGCATGGACCCACTTTAGCAAGACGATGCGTCTCGCCTCTACTCGTTTACTGTCGGGGTCCACGGGATGGGAGCGCCCTTCGGGGCGCCCCCGTTTCCACGTGAGGCGCTTGGGGCTACCCGCGCAGGAAGCTGTCCCCGTGGACGGCGATATGGGCTTCCAGAGCGGCGAGCGCATCGTGGGTCGCTTGCGGCGAGCCCGAGCCGCTCCGCTCCGCGTAGTAGGCCGCGCCGAGCTTCTGGAGCAGGTCGTTCCCGGCTCGCTTTTGGTGGACCTCGTCCACCTTCTGCTTCCCCTGATTGAGGGCGCTCTGGGCCTGCTCCTTGGCCCGGTCGAGGAATCCAGCCATGCCAACCTCCACAGTTCGGTGCCCGATCCCTACCCCTGCCCGTTCGGACAGGAATCGAACTTGGTCAAGGTTTCCCAGTTCGGCGGACGTGAAGGCGACCTCAGGCTGATCGTGCGCTCCCCGTGTCCGAGCCCCACGCTGGGCCGAAAGGCTGACGCCTCACACGGCGGGAGCCGGTCGTACACGAGGAGCCCGTGTACTGGTTCGGTCCCGGTCAGGCCCCCCGGTGACGGGGCAGGGCCCGCATATGTGAAGGTGGGCTCTGCTGAGCTGGACCGCGTAGGTACGGGGGGTTGTTGTGAGCCAGGTGCTCTATGGCGAGCGGTCGTGGAATCCGCTGGCACGGACCGTGGAGCTGACCGAGGAGCAGCTGCGGAGGGGCGGGGCGACCACGCCGCTGAGTGAGCTGAACCTCGGCGCCATGGCCGAGGCGTTCCTGCGCTCGTGCTGGCTCGGCGCCGGCGGGGCGGAGCGCCCGCTGGAGCGGCTCGCC
The DNA here is from genome assembly GCF_001445655.1 of Streptomyces roseifaciens. Lineage (NCBI taxonomy): Bacteria > Bacillati > Actinomycetota > Actinomycetes > Kitasatosporales > Streptomycetaceae > Streptomyces > Streptomyces roseifaciens. The sequence continues at coordinate 2,209,000 of NZ_LNBE01000003.1, read as the reverse complement.
GACGGGCCCGGGATCGTTCCCGTAACCCGCGTCACCGGTACGGCCACGCCGGTGAAGGTACGGGAGGCCGCCGCGTTCGCCCGCAAGCTGGGAGAGCTGGCCGTACGGCAGTGCGGTGGGCCCGAGCGGGTGGCCGCCCTGGCGGCCCAGGCCCGGGCCGAGGGCGTACCGCTGTGGATCGCGCGGCGGTACGCGCCGGGGCCTGCCGGGCCGGTCGCCGTCGCCGTGGACCGGCGTCTGGTGCGCGTCGACGTCTGGGGGCCCGGCGCCCCCGCCGTACGGATCCGGGCGCCGCACGGCTTCTACCGCGAGTCCCCCGGACCGTCCAACGGCCTGCACCTGACGGTCGGAGACGTTCCCGCGGAGCTCAGCCTCAAGAAGAAGCTGCGCAAGTCCAAAAGCTCCGTGGAGGTGCGACTGCACGGGCAGCACTGGGTGCTGCGTCGGGAGAACGCGGCGAGTTCGTGGCTGCTGCGCAACGAACAGCGTGTCGCGCTGCTGACGCGTCCTCCGCGCCGAACGGTGCTCGAGCCGGGCACGGTACTGCTGCCGCTGGCTCACGTGCAGTACGAGAGCCCCGACCCGCTGGATGCCGTCATGGCCCAGGTCTTCGCCGTGGCCTTCGGGCTCGGGGACACGACGGGCTTCGCGCGGTTCCGGGCGGAGCGGCGGCGCCCGGTGCACGGAGGCGAGCCGATCGCCACCGACGCAGGCTGGGACCGCCCCTGGTTCACCAACCTCGGGAAGGGCAGCGACGACAACGAGCCCGGCGGCAGCGACGGCTGGGGCGCGGACGGCGGCGACAGCGGGGGCGGAAGTGATGGCGGGGATGGCGGCGGGGGCGGCGACGGTGGCGGTGGCGGTGGCGGCGGCGACTAGATGCCGGCCCGGCTCAACCGGACGGCGCGACCGAGGACCACACCCCGAACCACTGCTCGGCACCGTACTCCTCGAACCGCTCCCTCTCGGCGAACCCCAGCTTCGCCGCGAGGCGCATCGCACGGTCGTTGGCGGTCCGGGTGCAGAGCACCACCGGCTCGCTGGGAAGTGCGTCGGCGAACCAGGCGAGTGCCGCCGCGCACGCCTCGGCGGCGTACCCGCATCCCCACGCCTCCGGCAGGAACATGTAGCCGAGCTCGGCCTCCCCGGCATCCGGACGGACGTGACCCGGACGCTCCGCGTCGCGCCGATCGAGCGTGATCATGCCGATCATCGCTCCGTCGAGATCGATCACGAAAAGGCCGGGGCGCCGCCCGGGCACCTCGGGCACCGCGCGCTCGAGCTCATCACGCGGTCGAGGGCCACCGATGTAGGTGCCCACCTCCGGCGAGGCGAACAGCTCGATGAACGCCGCACGGTCCCGGGCCTCGGACGCGCGGAGCACGAGCCGTTCGGTGCTTATCGGGGCAGGGGGCCAGGCAACGGGTCCGAGTTCGGTCATGGCGGGCAACCTATCGCACGGCTTGCGAGAGGGATCCGAAAGAGAAGGCCTAGCTGACGGTCCCCGCCGAAGGGCGTGATGTGCGCGTGGCGTTGAGGCTGCCGAGCAGGGACAGCGCCTGGGAGCTGGGGCTTCCCGGTTCTGCGTGGTAGATCACGACCTGCTGACCAGGCGCTCCGCGGACGTCGAAGGAATGGTAGGCGAGGGAGAGACTGCCGACCTCGGGGTGGACGAGTTCCTTGGCGCCGTGGGTCTTTCCGTGGACGGTGTGCGAGTGCCAGAGCTCGGCGAATTCCTCGACGCGGCGGACACGCGCGCGTTCATCGACGCGGCGCTCTCCGAGTACGGCCGGATCGACGCCGTCGTGAACAACGCGGGTGTGATGCCCCTCTCCCCGCTGGAAGCGCTCAAGACCGAGGAGTGGGACCGCATGATCGACGTGAACGTACGGGGAGTCCTGCACGGTATCGCCGCCGCCCTGCCCGCGATGCGCGCACAGGGCGGCGGGCACTTCGTGAACATCGCCTCCGTCGGCGCGTACGAGGTCTCGCCCACCGCTGCCGTCTACTGCGCCACCAAGTTCGCCGTCCGCGCGATCTCCGAAGGACTGCGCCAGGAGTCCGCCGGGGACGTCCGGGTCACCCTCGTCTCTCCGGGCGTGACCGAGTCCGAACTTGCCGACGGCATCTCCGACCCGGATGCCAGGGAGGCGATGAAGACCTACCGCGCCGTGGCACTGCCCGCCCCGGCCATCGCGGAGGCCATCGCCTACGCCCTTTTCCAGCCTCCGCAGGTCGACGTGAACGAAATCGTCGTCCGCCCTGCAGCGAGCGCCCAGTGACCGGCGCTCCTGTCGTCGGACGCGGCACCGGTTGCTGAACGACCCTCCGGGCAGGTGGTACGGAAGCGGCGCACCCATTCGGGGTGCGCCGCCTTTTTCCCCGCGAAGGTCAGCCGATCGTGATCATTTTGGCGACGCTCGGAACCCCCGCCGCATCGAGGGCGAAGAGCATGTACGTGCCGGGCAGGGCCACTCCGGGATCGCCCGGGACGGTCAGCTCGTACGAGGTGCTGCCCGTCTGCCGGAAGGTCAGCGGGACTCTCCGCTGGTCGTTGTCGACCGAGTGGGTCGCCGCCCCGGCTCGTACCAGGGAGAAGGCGGTGACCGGCTTGTCGGTCGTCACCGGCAGGACGGCGCCGTTCGCGACCCTGGCGGGCGGAGTGCTGGTGAGGGCCGGGCGGGGCTTCCGGCTGCCGTCCGGGTTGAGGAGGTACGGCGGGGTGAAGACGGCCCCGTCGGAGTGGTTGGTCGCGCAGTCGCCGCACAGCCCTCCCCCGCCCGAGAAGATCCGTCCGTCGGGCAGCAGGTTCGCCACGCTGTGATAGTTGCGCGGAACGGCCATGCTGGCCATCTTGGTGAAGGCGCCCGTGGCCGGGTCCCAGATCTCCGGGGTCATCACCGAGGTGGCGTCGCTGAAGGGGACGGGGTAGGACTGGCCGCCGAAGACCGCCACCTTGCCGTCCGGCATGACGACGCTGTTGCCGAACGAGCGGGCGTAGGCCATGTCGCCCGTGCGCTTGCTGACCGGCCGGGTGCCGTCACCGAGATCGACGGTGTAGGCGCGGCGGGTGGCGTTCGCGTTCTCGTACGCGGTGGCGCCGCCGAGCGTGAGGAGCTTGCCGATGTCGTAGGAGACGGCGTTGCCGTTCATGGCGTCCGGGCTGTCGGCACGCGTTCCCGCCGGCGTGACGGTGCCGTTGCCGGTGGTGTCGATCCAGTTGAGCTGCTTGCTCGGCCCGAGCTGCAGCACCCGGCCGCGGGAAGTGGCGTGCAGCCACTGGTGGTTGTCGGCGCGGTAGGGGCCGGCGGGGTCGGCGGTCATGGTGCCCTTGGCCGGTACGCCGGGAAGCCTCCGCCACTTCCCGGTCGCCGGGGACCACACCTCGCCGTCCTTGTCCCCGCGGGCGCCGCTCCAGGATCCGCCGAGCACGAACGCGTCGCCGTTCGAGAGCAGGGTCATGGCCTGGTAGCCGCGCGGGATGTTCATCTCGCCGGTGGCGGACCAGGTGTCGGTGCGCGGGTCGTAGATGCTGGCGCGGGACGCGTTGCTGCCGCCGGTGACCAGCACCCGGCCGTCGGGGAGCAGGGCGATGCCGGGGCAGAACATGTCGTGGCCGGTGTTGTCGACCCGGCGCTGGGTGACCTGCCCGGTGCCGAGGTCCATGATGGCGGTCTGGGTGTATCCGTTGCTGCCGCCGAACCGGTCGATGGCGTACGCGGACCAGGCCAGCAGCTTGTTGTTCGGCAGGACGGCGGTGGCCACGGGGACGAGCGGGAAGCCGGTGACCCGGTCCCAGGAGCCGGAGACGGAGGGGTCGGCGGGGCCGCTCAGCCGGACCTCGGCGGCGGAGCTCCACGGGCCGCGGTTGCCGGCCTCGGTGGTGGCGGTCAGCCGGACGAACCGGGCCGGGACCGGCCGGGTGAACGTGGTGCTCTTGACGGTGTCGTCGTCCTTCCACACGCCACTGGCCACGGGGCTGCCGAAAGAGACCCCGTCAAGGCTGGTGGCGACGGAATACGCGCCGATGCGCCCGTTGGCCCCGGACTTCCGGGGTTGATAGGTCAGCGCGGAGACGGTCTGCGTGCGGTGCATGTCGATGGTGACGGAGTGGGGCAACGGGGCCGCACTCCCCGACCAGCGGCTGTGCCAGAACGTGTCGGCGTCCCCGTCCAGGATGCCGGCGGCGCGGTTGTCGGCCTGCGCGGTCTCCTCGTCGCTCGCATCGGCGGTCCAGCCGGTGGTCGGCAGGTCGACGACGGAGGCAGGCAGCCCCGGGTCGCCCAGCAGCCGGATCTCGGCGGCGGAGCTCCAGGGCCCGCGGTTGCCCGCTTCGGAGGCGGCGGTCAGCCGGACGTACCGGGTGCCGCGGGCGGCGAAGCTCAGTGTCTTGGTGGTCGTGTCGTCGGCCAGGGTGCCGCCGGCGACGGCCGCGCCCCAGTTCTGCCCGTCGGTGCTGAGGTGGATGGCGTACTCGCCGATGCGGCCGTTGGGGCTGTCGGTGCGCGGCTGGTAGAGGAGCGCGGACACCACCTCGGTGCGGTGCATGTCGATGACGAGGGAGTGCGGCAACGGCGCCGCGCTCCCCGACCACCGGCTGTGCCAGAGGGTGTCGGCCTTGCCGTCCAGCACGTTGGCGGCGCGGTTGTCGGCCTGCGCGGTCTCCTCGTCGCTCGCGCCGGCGGTCCAGCCCGCCCTGGAGAGGACGGGCGCCGTCGGCTCCATGGTCGAGGCGGGTGCGGCGGCGTGGTGCGGGCGTGGCGGGTGGGTGCCGTGGTCCTCGGCGGCGGCCCCGCCACCGCGTGTGCCCAGTACGGGCAGGAGCGCGACGACGACCGCCACCAGGGCGATCAGGACGAGCCCTTGGGATCTGAGGCGGGAACGGCGGAACAGGCTGATTCTGCGGAACGGGTCGGGTAACACATCGGCTCCTGGAGGGCCTGGCCTGGAAGATCAGGCCCTGAGTCAGTACGGGCTGCCCCGGAACTGGGACGGAAGAGGTCACTCTTCTTGGCGGGAAGAGGGGTGTAAAGACGTCAATCCGGCCGATGCCTCGCCGATCTCGTCCGCCGTCATCGGCGTAGTGGCACGGGTGTACTGGGTACGCACAAGGGGGCTGGGGCAACGCCAACGCCAACGCCAACGGCCAAGTCGTGGCCGATGCCCCTGCTGCAGCCCTCAGCACCCTCCACACCTTCCGCACCTTCCGCACCTTCCGCACCTCGAGGAGCCTCAGATGCCGGACAGGTCCGACGCACCGCACCGTCTCGACCCGACGGGAGCCGGCCAGCACGCAGCCAACAAGCAGTTGCGCGCACGGGGCCCCGCGGTTCCCGTGGTTCTGCCCGGCGACGTCGCCGCTGTCGCGGTCACCCGGCACGAGGAGCTCAAGGCGTTCCTCGCCCACCCCGACGTCGCCAAGAACGCGCGCCACTTCACGGCGCTGCGCGAGGGCGGCATACCGGCGGGGTGGCCACTGGCCACGTTCGCCACCGTCGAAGGCATGACCACTGCGGACGGGGACGACCACCGGCGGCTGCGCGGGCTGGTCACCCAGGTGTTCACCCCTCGCCGCATCGAGGGGTTACGGCCTCGCGTCGAGGAGCTGACGGCCCGGCTGCTGCACGCGCTCGGCGAGGCCGCGCAGGGCCGTGGAACGGGGACCTCCGGCGTGGTCGACCTGCGCGAGCACTTCGCCCTTCCGCTGCCCATGGCCGTCATCTGCGAACTGCTCGGCGTCGACCCGGACTTGCAGGGCAGTTTGCACCGGCTGTCGAATCTGATCGTGAGCACCACGACCACCCCGGAGCGCGCCCTGGCCGCCAACCGCGAGATGGCCGACGTCCTCGGCCTCGTCCTCGCCCGGCGCCGCGCAGCCCCGGCCGACGACCTCACCAGCGCCCTCCTGGCCGCACAGGCCGAGGACGGCGACCGGCTCACCGACCGCGAACTGATCGGCACCCTGCTGCTGATGGTCATCGCCGGGCACGAGACCACGCTCAACCTCATCACCAACGCGGTACGGGCGCTGTGTGCGCACCCGGAGCAGCTGGCGCTGGTGCGCGCGGGAAAGGCCGGCTGGGGGGACGTGGTCGAGGAGACCCTGCGCTACGACAGCCCGGTGAGCTTCTTCCCCTTCCGCTACCCCACCCGTGATCTGGAGGTCGGTGACGCGGTCGTCCCCCGGGGCACCCCGGTGCTCGCCTCGTACACGGCCGCAGGCCGCGACGAGCGCGCGTACGGCCCGGACGCGGCCCGCTTCGACGTCACCCGCCGGCCCGCGGTCCGCCACCTCTCCTTCGGCCACGGCCCGCACTACTGCCTGGGGGCACAGCTGGCCCGGCTGGAGGCGACGACCGCCCTGGAGGCCCTGTTCGACCGCTATCCCGACCTCGCGCTCGCCGCCCCCGACCGCGAACTGCCCCGGCACCCGAGCTTCGTGGGCAACAGCACGGAGATCCTCCCGGTCCGGCTTCATCCGTAGCCGCAGGCGTCGCTACAGCCGGGCGAGGCGGTCGGGCAGGCAGGCAGGCAGGCAGGCGGTTCAGGACAGCTGGCCGCCGTAGTCGGGCAGCTTGAAGGCCTTCTCGTAGAAGCCGCCCGTGAAGTCGGTGGACCGGTTGCCGATGTTGGCGGTGATCGTATAGCCGTCGTGGGTGAGTTCCCCGCGGCAGCGCTCCTTGCCCTCGTCCTTGCTCTCGCCGTGCTCGCGCGTGCATATGGCGTCCACGGGGTAGCCGGCGTTCTTGAGCTCCTTCCGGGCGGACGACGAGGAGGTGCGGGCGGTGACGAACAGCACCGACACGTGGTGCTCCTTCGCCCATTGGGCCACCTTGAGGACCGGCTTGTTGGGCTGTCCCGGGTGGTAGTGGGTCTCCAGCGCGGTGTTGTCGATGTCCAGCACGACGGCGAGCCTTCCGTCGCCCCGGCCGGCGCGGTCCTGCAGCCACGGGATGGCGGGGCCGACGGCCTTCCGGACGTCGTCCTGCCAGGTCTGGTAGCCGGGCACGGCCCGCGACGAGGCGGCTTCGGCGGCGGAGGCGGTGCCCAGCGACGCGGCCGGCAGCGCGAGAGCCGCCAGGGCGGCGAATGCGGCAGTGCGGAGCTTCCCGACGAACATCAACCTTGTTCCTTCCGGTCCTGCGGTGTTCCGGTGTTCCGGTGTTCCGGTTTCCGGTGTGCAGCGTGTCCGTCGGCAAGATCACCACCGTAAAAGGGCGCAGGGGCGACCGAAAAGTGGCGTGAACGTGAAGAGGGCGCGACCCGCCGTTCATCTGACAGCCGGGCCCGGCGATGCGGTCCCATCGCCGGGCCGAGGCCACGTGCTTCCTGCTCGGCGTGGTTGCCCGCGTGACGGGCCGTCACCCACTTGAGGGGTGCCGCTGTGCGCCTACGGCTTCGTACCGGCCCCCGGCTGCATGCTCGACCCCATGATCTCGTCCCACCGGCCTCCGCCGGGCCGCGCCCTCGCCGGCATCGGCATCGGCATCGGCCTGCTCATGGTGGCCGCATCGGCCGCCTCCGCTGCCGCCGTCCTCGTCTCCCCTGCCCCGCCGGCACCGGCGGCACCGGCGCGCTCGCCGATGATCGGGCAGGCCGTCGGCGTGACCTGCAACGCCTTCGGGCCCACGCTGTTCGTCCGCGTTCCCTCGCAGCTGGCTTCGCTCCCTGCAGCGGCCGCTCCGGAGCTGAAGGGCTTCCCCGAGTGTCTTCACGGCATGAACCCGCCCGGAGGCTGAGCCTCATCCGGCCATGATCACCGGGCGACCGGGCCGAGCGCCTACGGGGACGGGAATCCGGCAAGTGCGGGCCACAGTTGCGGGTCCTCGAAGTCCAGTGCCCACAGTGCGGTGTGCTCGACTCCGTATTTGCGCAGGACGGGCAGGTGGTCGGCGATCCCCCGCGCGTCCTGGTACCAGACCTCGCGCTGCCGGGCGTCCTCGGTGTAGGTGAAGTGCGGGGTCCTGGAGCCGGGGTCGAGGGCGTAGGGCGCGCCGACGCGCTGTCGCAGCGCCTCGGCCTCGCGGGACGTGCGGTGGGTGGCGCGGCCGGGGTCGCCCACGCGGTGGTCCCAGCCGTAGGCGGGGATGCCCATCTCGATCTTCCGCGCGGGTACGTGCGCGGTCGCGTAGCGCAGGATGTCCTCGTACCACGCGGGGCTGGACAGCGGGCCGGGCGGGTCCAGGGCGTTGTGCAGGTTGTAGCCCATGATCCGCAGGCGGTCGAGGGTGCGGCCCAGGTGCGCGTAGTCGTGGACCGGGCCTTCGTCTCGCGTCGCCGTACGGGGGAAGACGGCGGCCGTGCATTCCTTGTGCAGGGCGTGCAGGCGGTTGCACACCTCGGTGACCAGGGAGTTGAAGCCCGTGCGCACCTGCTGGAGGACGGCGGGGGCGGCGCCGGTCTCGTTCATCTTCTCGTAGTCGAGGTCGAGGCCGTCGTACGGGCGGCCGGTGGCCAGGCGCACCAGGGTTTCGACGTGCGCGGCGCGGGTCTTCGGGTCGCCCGTCAGGCGTGCCATGCCGGCGGCGTCCAGGCTCTCGGTGACGGTGGGCACCACCTTGATCCCGGCCCGGTGCAGCCCGTCGATCACGGCTCGGTCGCCTGCGCCGGCGTGTTCCTCGATGCGGTCCGCGGCGGTGGCCTCGTACCAGAAGGGACTGACGGTGTGGAGCTGATCGGCGTGGGCGAGCGCGTCCTGGTAGGCACCTGCTTCCCAGAACGGCAGCCAGGCGGAGACCGTGCGCCGCTCCGAGGTCCGGGAGGCGGGCGGCCCGGTGGTCGCGGTGGCGGTAGCGGTAGCGGGAAGCAGCGCGCTCAGGAGGGCGACGACTCCGGTCAGGACGGCGGCGGCGTGTCTGCGGGCCATTCACCCAGCGTGGTACGCGGGTGTCCGGCGGGCGAGCCGCGATGGCCCACCCGGGGCTTCCGGGGGCGGGTTTCCCGCCGGGCCGGCGGCCGGCCGGCTGCCGTCGGTGGCCGGTTTGACACGCCCCACCCCGCGGCGCGTACTGGAAGAAGAACGCCCCGGGGAGCCCGGCGGGCGGCCCGCGGGGGCACTTGTGAAAGTGACCTGTCTTACGAACAATCCGGGACCGGCCCCAGAATCCGGCCTCCGCGGGAGGAGGCTCCCATGAGCATGGTCATCATCGAGGGGACCTATCGGGTCCTCGGCACCCAGCCGGACGGTGACACGATCCGCTTCCAGCCCGACG